>JASHNV010000190.1 GCA_030041455.1 Spirochaetia bacterium | reverse complement strand
CTCGGTTGCCTTGATTCCTCCGCGATTCCGTTCCGCCGCAATACGCCAAACATTCTTTTGGACACTTTGCCACGTCTCGTAGTCGATAATTGCTTCGTGGTATTTGCTATCGAGGAGTTCGGTCCTATTCCAGTTCCACGCTTTTCCGCCATATTCCGGGGTTGCGAAGATGTTGCTGATTTGGGACGGATGCCATGTTCCGTTTGGGGCGCGCTTTGTCGGAATACCGTGGTCATTCAGATACCGAGCGATTTTCAGGAAACTTAGACCTTTTTGATATAATTGATATACTAAACGTATTGTCTCTACTTCCTTCTCGTTCAGGACCGGAAGATACTTGCCGTCCGGCGTATGGACAAAGTCGTAGCCATACAGTCCGTGGTTCCTTCGCTCACCATTGTTTGCCCGGCTTATGCGACCGCGAATCAAGCGCTCTCGAATTTTCTCAAGTTCAAACTCGGCAATGGCCGCTTGCATTTGGACGGAGAGTTTTTGAACAGCGTCGTCAAGATTATAGAGGATATCGCCCGAATAGAACGGTATTTTCTTTTTCCGAATGACGGCAATCAGCTCAAGAATGTAGCTCATCTCGCGTGTCGTGCGGTCTACCGCAAGGGTCCATACCGCGACAATCCTACTTTCCTCTATATCACTGAGAAGTCGGTCATACCCTGCCCGGTCTTTCGCCCCGGATACCCCTTCATCGGCGTAGATAATCGGGATATAGCCCTTAGAACGTGCAAACGCTTCCCCTTCCCGTTGTTGGTCCGGTAATGACGTGTTTTTGAGCTGTCCTAACGTGGAAACCCGAAGATAGATACCCATTTTCTGCATTTGACAACCTCTCGCTGTTGCCGTATACTATACTGTAGAGTTCCACAAAGAGTCAACGGTGTTATCACCGTGATCGTCACGGTCAGATCGACAATCTCGCGCTCGCTGAAGCACGCCTGGAGCCGCGCGTAGACGTCGTCGGGCGCGTGGGTCTCGGCGATGCGGGTCAACGCCTCCGCCCACTCGAGCGCTGCGCGCTCCTTGTCGGTGAACGACGGGAAGTCCCGCCATCCGGCAAGGCAATCGAGCCTCCGCTGGCTCTCGCCGTTCTCGCGCGCCTCGCGCGTGTGCATGGCGAGGCAGAAAGCGCATCCGTTCATCTCGGATACCCGCACCTCGACGAGGTGCTTGACCGTCTTGTCGAGCGTTCCCGTGCTCGCCGCGGCGGCCCTGAATCCCTTGTACGCCTCCGGATTGATCTCGGTCCAATTCGGTCGCTCGTGCATCGTCGGCTCCTCCATTCCCTTCGGAGGGACTAAGTGGCTGCCGCAGGCTCAGCTGTCGGGCCATGGCAGTCTCCGGTAAGTTTCAAGCACCGCTCGAAGAAAATCAACCTCGAATCGCTCGCGGCATGCGTCGGGCGATCCGCGCGAATGAAATGACCGAAGAGCCTTCCCCTCGGCGAAGAGCCGTAGCGACCGCTTCGGCGGGCGAAGTATCCGAGATACGGCGAGAAAGGCGAGCCGCCATCGACGGCGGCCCCACCGAGGCCGGCGGGGCTCCCTCGATCTCCTCGGATGGAGGAGATCGGTCTTCCGTGGGAGCCTGACGGTCGCCACCGCGTCCCGGACCGTTCCGTCGACGAGCGGGGCCGCCATCGATGGCGCCGAATCGCGTCCGCCGCTCGTCCTTGTCGACCTTGACGAGGACTAAGAACGGGATCATTATCATTCTTAATATTGATAGCGAATGGTCGAAGATGATGACATCAAAGATCGATTTGATCCTGCATCCGGTCCGGATGCGCGTCATCCAGATCCTGTTCGGTCGGAAGCTGACCACGCGCGAGGTTGCGAAGTCGATCGCCGACGTCCCACCCGCCACGCTGTACCGGCATGTGGGCCTGCTGTGGCGGGGCGGCATCATCTCCGTCGTCGACGAGAAGCGGGTGCGCGGCGCGATCGAGCGGGTGTACACCGTCGCGCGGGAGAACATCGCCATCACCCGGGAGGATCTCCGCCCGCTTTCCCGCGACGACCACCTGCGCATGTTCATGGCCTTCATTGCGTCGGTGATCGGAGGCTTCGAACGGTATCTCGACCAGAGCGGGCTGGATCTCGCGGCAGACGGAGCGGGCTACCGACAGGCGACTCTCTACCTGGACGACAGGGAGCTCGAACGGCTCGGAGCCGCGCTCGTCGGCCCGGTTACGAGAGCGCTGGCCCAGCGACCGGGGCCGGGGAGGCGGCAGTTCACGGTCAGCACCATCGTCGTTCCGGAGTCCTCGATCGGCCGCCGGAAGCGATCCGCAAGCGGCAGAGCGAGGAGGGATTGAGTGGGCTCGACGGAACGGGAATCCATTCACGAAGAGGCGGTCACCCTCGAAAGCTCGGCCGGGCCGCTTGAAGGAACGCTCGCCGTTCCCGGCCTGCCGGGCTCGCGCGGCTCCGTCCTGATCCTTCCGGGGAGCGGACCGCTCGACCGCGACGGGAATACCTCGCTGCTGCGAATGAACATCTCCCGCGACCTCGCGCGCGCTCTGGGCGTCCAGGGTTTCGTCACGCTGCGCTACGACAAGCGCGGCACCGGTCGGAGTCGAAGAGAGCGCTTCACGACAGGGTTCTGGGATCTTGTCGACGACGCCGAGACGGCGGTCGAGCTCCTTCGGAGACGTTTTTCGCGGAATCCCGTCATCCTTCTCGGTCACAGCGAGGGTTGCATCGTCGCGCCTGCGGTGAACGCCCGCCGGTCCGTCGAAGGCCTCATCCTGCTCGCCGGCCCGTGCGAGTCGCTCGCCGTCACGGTCACGCGGCAGCGGAAGCGCGCGGCCGAGGATTTCGGCAGACTCGCCGGCATCAAGGGCGCCCTGCTTCGGGCGCTGCGGGTCGTCGAGCGCCAGAGGCGGAGGTCCGACGCCGTCATCGCTCGGATCCTGGCCTCCGACCGCCCCTGGATCCGGGTCTCGGTGTTCAAGGTGAACGCAAAATGGCTTCGAGAGCACTTTGCCTACGATGTCGCCCTCGACCTTCCCGGGGTCCGCTGCCCGACGCTCGCGATCAGCGGCGCCAAAGACGCGCAAGTTCTTCCCGAGCATGCCCGGCTGATCGCCGAGACCGTGGCGGGGCCCGCCGAATGGCGCGTGCTCCCGAACATGACCCACGTCCTACGCCGGACGACCGGGCCGGCCGGCATGGCGGGGCTCCTGAGGCTCTACCGGCTGCAGTCTGGGGAGCCCCTGGACGCCGAGCTCCTCGGCATCGTCTCGACGTGGCTCGACGCGCGGTTTCCCGCGCGGAGGTCCCTGACGTGAGGAGGAGGCTCCCGGGCGGGATGAGCGCGACGCGAGCGCCCGAAAAGGGCGAATGAAGCGCGCGATCTCGGGCTGCAGGCGGTCCCTCCGGAACGTGCCCCGTCTCACGCCGGACTTGCCCGCGGCGTAGGTCGCGGCTCGTTGCGCCGGAGGCGCGCCCGAAGGAAGCAAAAGACGATCCCGGGGATCCGGGATCAAGGAGGAGCACGATGCTCATTTCGACGATGAACGACATTCCGGGCTACCAAATCACCGAGGTGCTCGGTGAAGTGTTCGGGCTCACGGTCCGAAGCAGGAACATCGGCTCCCAGCTCGGCGCCGCGTTCAAGTCCATCGCGGGCGGCGAGCTCAGGGGAATGACCAAGAATCTCGTCGTCAGCCGGAACGAGGTCATGGAGCGGATGAGCGAGACCGCGGCGGCGAAGGGCGCCGACGCGGTCGTGGCGATGCGCTTCGACACCTCGGAGATGGGCCCGAACTGGACCGAGATCTGCGCCTACGGGACGGCCGTTAAGACTCGCAAGCTCTGACGGCGGCGCTTCGCCTCCCCGCCTTCCGGAACCCCGTCGGGCCCTCTCATTCCCGCGATGATCGACCGCGATCGCTCCGGCCCCGGGAGAGGTCGGGCCGGATCATTCCGCGAGCGGGTTCGAGACCTCGATGAGGTTCCCGTCGGGATCGCGAACGTAGAGCGAAAGGATCGGCCCTGTCGCGCCAGTCCGGCGCACCGGCCCCTCCTCGATCCGGATCCCGCAGGCAAGGAGATGGCTCATGACGTCGGGAAGCGGCACGGAGGTGAGAAAGCAGAGATCGGCGGAGCCCGGAGTCGGCGCGTGGGCTTTCGGCTCGATCTCCCGGCCATGCGCGTGGAGGTTGATTTTCTGCGATCCGAAGGCGAGGGCGATACGACCGTTTCCGAAGGTCACGGACTCGAAACCGAGCGCTCGGGTGTAAAACTCGCAGGTGGCATCGAGATCCGAAACGGTCAGTACGAGATGGTCGAGGCGGTCAACCTTCATCGCGGCGTGCCTCGCATGATATACCGGACGGTATTCCCCGTCAACGAGCCCGCGGCGTGCGCCTTCCTGCCGCTCACGAGGCTCGCCGCGACTCCGAGCCGCTCTATCGCGCTCGACGACGACTCTCTCCCCTCGATTCCGTTCGTTGTCAAACGGCGCGGCGCGCGCTATGGTGGAGCCGCGCCGGGCCGAGCGCCCGCGCGTTGCACCGGAGGGAAAAATATGAATATTGGAGCGATGATCAGTGTCGCCGCGGCCGTTCCCGGCGGGAGCGAGAGCTCGCACGAGTCGGACTCGTTTGCCGCGGACAAGGGGGAGCTTCGCATTACGTTTCTCGGCCACGCGACGCTCATGATGGAGCATGCCGGTCTCGTCGTCCACATCGACCCGGTCGGCGCGTACGCTGACTATTCCCGGATGCCGAAGGCCGATGTCATCCTCATAACCCACGAGCATCCGGATCATTTCGATATGAAGGCGATCGAGCAGGCGACGAGTCCCGGCACGGAGGTCGTCGCGAACGGCGCGGTCGGAAGCAAGGTCGGCGGCGCGCGAATCTTGAAAAACGGCGACAGCGTCCGCGTGAAAGGCGTCGACGTGACGGCGGTGCCGGCCTACAACACGACGGCCGATCGGCTCCGTTTTCATCCCAAGGGAGAGCACAACGGCTACCTGATCGCGATCGGCGGCAAGCGGGTCTACGTCGCGGGCGATACCGAAGAGACGCCCGAGATGCGCGCGCTTTCGAACGTCGACATCGCCTTTCTCCCGATGAACCTGCCCTACACCATGGCGCCCCGGCAGGTCGCGTCGGCCGCCAAGAGCATCAAGCCGAGGATCCTCTACCCCTACCATTTCGGCTCGACCGACGTGTCCGAGCTGACCGAGCTCATGAAGGGGATAGCAGGGATCGAGGTGCGGATCAGGAGGCTCGCGTAGAGCTCCCGGCATCGAGAAAGCGCCCGTCAATCGCGTGCGCGTCCCGGCCCCGGCCGGGATCGGCGGCTACGCGCGTGTTGAACTAATCCCCCAGGTGTGCTACATTGGAGGGCGTCGATGCGGGGACCGATCGGAAGCGGAGGATCCCCCATCCTCCAGAGGGCGGACGTCGCGGGCTTAAGATCCTGCCTGTCGCTCGAGCGAGAGCGATCCGAGCGTTGGCGGGTCGCTTTTTTTTTATCGGGCTTCCTCCCCGCCGGCATGGGCTCCGCGTCGCGCCCCAAAAGCGGCTACCGGCACGGAACGCGCGCTTCGCGCCGCGAGACCGCCACATCTTCATACTAAGGAAAGAATACCGATGATTGCGAGCAAAGAAGTCAGGTCGCTTGAGCACTCTGCCGTTGAGCTGACCGTTACCGTGGGGAAGGACTCGGCGCGCAGGGAGTACGACGAGCTCGTCAACAAGTACACCCGCACCCTGACCGTGCCCGGCTTCAGGCGAGGCAAGGTGCCCGCGACGATCCTCATTCAGAAATTCGGCGAAAGCCTTATCGAGGAGGCTTCGGCCAAGCTCCTCGAGCTTAGCCTCGAAGAGGCGTTCGAAACCGTGGAGAAACCGCCCCTCGCCTACGCGGTTCCCAAGCTGAAGGAGGAGCCCAAGATCGAGCTCGGGAAGGATTTCACCTTCACGGTCACCTACGACACCTTTCCCGAGTTCACGGTCGACGGCTACAAGGGGCTCGAGATCTCCGAGCCGGACGTGAAGATCGGCGAGGAGGACGAGCAACGCGAGCTGGATGCCGTCAGGGATCGGAACGCGATCGTCGTGGAGAAGAAAGAGGGCGGCTCCGTCGAGAAGGGCGACGTCATCACCGTGGACTACGTCGAGTTGGACGAAGAAGGCCGCGAGAAGAGCGGGACGCGGCGCCAGGACTTCGTGTTCGCCGTCGGCTCGGGCTACAACCTGTTCAAGTTCGACGACGACGTGGTCGGGATGAAGAAGAACGAGGAGCGAACCGTCGTCAAGAGCTTTCCCGCGGACTTCGAGTTCCCCGAAGTCGCGGGCAGGAACGTTACGGTCAAGGTGAAGGTCACCGCGATAAAGGCGAAGGAGCTCCCGAAGCTCGACGACGAGTTCGCCCAGGACGTGAACGACAAGTTCAAGACGCTTGACGACTTGAGGGCCGACATCCGGACGAAGCTCGGGGAGCGGCTTGCCTCTCTTCTCCGCGACGGCGCGGTGGCCTCGATGATGGACATCCTCGTCGCGAAGACGGAGATCGACCTGCCCGCCTCCATGGTGGAAGACAGGCTCAAGGACGACTGGGAAAGCCTCGTGGCGCAAAACCGCACGAACGACGCCCACATGAGGCGGATCCTCGACGACCAGGGCACGAGCCGCGAGAAGCTCTTCGAAGAATGGACTCCGGGGATCCTGCGAAGCATCAAGATTCACCTGATCATCGACAAGATCGTCGAGCTGGAAAAGATCGAGGTCTCCCCCGAGGACCTCGAGAGGGAGTACGCGATCGAGGCCGAGCGTGCGGGCGTGGGCGTCGAGGCGTTCCGCGAGCAGCTGAAGAAAATCAACCTCTCCCATTACATCGAGCACCGGATCTCCGACAGAAAGGTCCTCGACCTTCTCATCGCGAACGCGGTGATCACGAAGGGCGAGAAAATCAACTTTCTGGACTTGGAACGGAAAAGGAAGTAGATTACAAGGGGTCAAAACATGAAACCACAGTTGAACACTCTTGTACCGATAGTGATCGAGCAGACCGGCATCGGCGAGCGATCGTACGACATCTACTCGAGGCTGCTCAAGGACAGGATCATCTTCATCGACGGGGAAATCGTCGACGTCACCGCGGATCTGGTCGTCGCCCAGCTGCTGTTCCTCGAGTCGCAGGACCCCGAAAAGGACATCAGCATCTACATCCACTCGCCCGGCGGCTCGGTGACCGCGGGCCTCGCCATCTACGACACGATCCAACACGTGAAGCCGCAGGTGCAGACGATCTGCATGGGTCAGGCCGCCTCGATGGGTGCGCTTCTCCTCGCGTGCGGAAGCCCGGGGAAGCGCTTCGCGCTCCCCTCTTCGCGAATCCTTGTCCACCAGCCATGGGGCGGTGTGCAGGGACAGGCGACCGACATCGGAATCCAGGCGAAGGAGATGATCAGGCTGAAACAGCTGATCATCCGGTATTTCTCCCATCACACCGGCAAGTCCGAAGAGGACATCGCCCGGGACACCGAGCGCGACTATTTCATGTCCGCCGAGGAGGCGGTCAGCTACGGCTTGGTCGACAAGGTCCTTGTGCGAGGCGGAAATGGCAAAACCGAACAAAAGTGAGTCCGCAAAGGTCTGCTCCTTCTGCGGGAAGAGCGCCGAAATGGCGAGGAGGCTGATCGCCGGCCCCGGGGTGTTCATCTGCGACGAGTGCGTAAACGTCTGCAAGAAGATCATCGACGAGGAAGACGACGAGGTGACCGCGGAGTTCACCGGGGATGTCCCGACCCCGAAGGAGCTGAAGGAGTACCTCGACCAATACATCATCGGTCAGGAGCCGGTGAAGAAGGTCCTCTCCGTCGCGGTGTACAACCACTACAAGCGGATCTCCCACGGCGGGCGCGTCGACGACGACGTCGAGATCGAGAAGTCGAACGTGCTTCTCATCGGTCCGACCGGAACGGGAAAGACGCTCCTCGCGAAGACGCTCGCGAAGAGACTGAAGGTGCCCTTCGCGATCGCCGACGCGACGACCCTCACCGAGGCGGGCTACGTCGGGGAGGATGTCGAGAACATCCTGTTGAAGCTTATCCAGAACGCCGGCAACAATATCGCTCTCGCCGAGCGGGGAATCGTCTACATCGACGAGATCGACAAGATCGCGAAGAAGGGCGAGAACATCTCGATCACCCGCGACGTGTCCGGCGAAGGGGTGCAACAGGCGCTTCTGAAGATCATCGAGGGCACCGTCGCTTCGGTTCCGCCCCAGGGAGGGCGCAAGCATCCGAACCAGGAGATGCTCAAGATCGACACGACGAACATCCTCTTCATCTGCGGAGGCGCGTTTGTAGGCCTTGAGAAGTTCATCGAGGCGAGGGTCTCGCAGCATCCGCTCGGATTCGGCGCCGACGTGAAGTCGGACCGCGACCGCGACCTCGTGGAGATCTATTCTCACCTCCATCCCGACGACTTGATCAAGTTCGGCATGATTCCGGAGTTCATCGGGAGGCTGCCGATCACCGCGGCCCTCGCCAACCTCTCGAAAGAGGACCTGAAGAGGATCATCACGGAGCCGCGAAACTCGATCATCAGGCAGTATCGCGCTTCGCTCAAGCTGGACAAGGTGGACCTCGTGTTCGAAGAGGAGGCGGTCGACGCCATAGCGCAGATGGCGCTCGACAAGAAAACCGGAGCTCGAGGGCTTCGCGCGATCGTCGAGGCGATCATGCTCGAGGCGATGTACGACATTCCGTCGATCGAGGGGCCGAAGCGGGTGGTGGTCACGAGGGACGTGGTCGTCAACTCGGAAAAGCCGGAGATAATCTCAGTCAAAAAGTCCGCATGAAGATGAATCAAAACCGGAAGGCTGCCAAGCAAGAGCTCCCTCTGGTTCCTCTGAGGGAGCTCGTTATATTCCCGCAGATGGTGGTTCCCTTCTTTGTCGGGCGGCAGGGGTCGATCCGCGCGGTCGAGAAGGCGATGAACGGAGATCGGATCGTCTTCCTCGCCTGCCAGAAAAGCTCGGCGGACGATCCCGAGGACGCCGACATCTATCGGGCCGGCGTGCTCGCGCGGATCCTGCAAATGCTCAGACTGCCGGACGGAACGGTCCGGGTCCTCGCCGAAGGCCAGCAGCGCGGAATCATCCAGAAGTTCGTGCGTTCCTCGAAGGAGTCGATCGACGTGCAGATCGTGCCGATCGAGGACAGCCGGGACGCCACCCCGGCGGTCGTGGCGCTCATGGGCTCGATCCACGACGGTTTCAAGCGCTACGCGAAGTTCCAGAAGAAAATCCCGCCCGAGGCGATCTCGGCGATCGAGAAAGCCGAGCTCCCCGACCGGCTCGTCGACCTCGTCTGCGCGAACATCCCGTTCAAAATTCCGAAAAAGATCGAGATGCTCGAGCTCTCAGACGGCGCGCGGCGCCTGGAGACGCTCGCGCTCGCCCTCGAAGCCGAGAACGAGGTGCAGGCGCTCCAGAGCAAGATCAACCTCAAGGTGCGCAAGCGAATAGAGAAAAGCCAGAAGGACTACTTCCTCACCGAGCAGCTGAAGGAGATCAATCGAGAGCTCGGCAGAGACGAGGGGGACGCCACCGGCGCGGTGGAGCTCGAGAAGCGCATCCGCGAGAAAAGCCCCCCCCAGGAGATCCTCGATAAGGCGATGAAGGAGACGCGGCGGCTGTCGAAGCTTCAGCCGATGTCGCCTGAGTCCGGGGTGCTTCGGACCTACCTCGAGTGGATCGCGGACCTCCCGTGGCGGGAGACGACCGTCGACCACAAGGACATCGATCGAGCGGCGAAGATCCTCGACGAGGACCACTACAACATGAAGAAGCCGAAGGAGCGCATTCTCGACTTCATCGCGGTCCGCCAGCTCAAGGAAAAGATGAAGGGGCCGATCCTCTGCTTCGTGGGTCCCCCGGGCACGGGCAAGACGTCGCTCGGCAAGTCGGTGGCGCGCTCGCTCGGCCGGCAGTTCGTGCGGGTGTCCCTCGGAGGGGTGCGCGACGAGGCGGAGATCCGCGGCCATCGCAAGACCTACGTCGGAGCGCTGCCCGGCAAGATCATCCAGTCGATGAAGAAGGCGGGGACGACGAACCCCGTGTTTCTCCTCGACGAAGTGGACAAGATAAGCTCGGACTTCCGGGGCGACCCCGCCTCCGCGCTCCTCGAGGTCCTCGACCCCGAGCAGAATCACGCGTTCATGGACCACTACCTGGAGGTCCCCTACGATCTTTCGGGCGTGATGTTCATCACGACCGCGAACTCGATGTACAATATCCCCCATCCCCTGCGCGACCGCATGGAGATCATCGAGATCCCCGGCTACACCGACTTCGAGAAGCTCAGGATAGCGACCGATTTCATCGTTCCCAAGCAGCTCTCGGAAAACGGCTTGGAGTGGGCGTCGATCAAGTTCCGAAACGAGGCGATCCTCAAGATCATTACGGGCTACACGATGGAGTCGGGAGTGCGAAACCTCGAGCGCGAGATCGCGGGCATCATCCGCAAGATCGCGCGCGAGGCGATTCGAAAGGGCTACACCGC
Organism: Spirochaetia bacterium; assembly: GCA_030041455.1. GTDB lineage: Bacteria > Spirochaetota > Spirochaetia > DAHUYW01 > DAHUYW01 > DAHUYW01. The sequence goes on along the minus strand of JASHNV010000190.1, from coordinate 21,539 downwards.
CCCGCGATCGGTCGAACCCGCCGCCGCGGAGCCCGTGGCCGAGCCGGTCGCCCTCGCGACGGCCGAGGCCGTCGAGGCGGAGCAGGCCTCTCGCCCGGGAACGGCGGTCGCCGAGTCGACGGAGCGCGCGAAGGAGCCCGAGGAGGCTCGGGAAGGGAAAGAGCCGGCCGCCGAAGGCGAGGCGGAGCTCGCGAGCGTCGGGGGCGGGCGGCAGGAGGTCGAAGCGCCGCGCTCGGGCCGCCTTCCCTTCACGACGGTGGTGACGGCGGCGTCGGTCGTGAAGTATCTCGGCAACCCCAAGTTCCAGGGCGACATCGTCTACAAGGACCAGCGCCCGGGCCTCGCGCACGGGCTCGCGTGGACCGAGATCGGCGGGACGCTCCTTCCGGTCGAGGTCGCGATTCTCGACGGCTCAGGCGAGCTCATCCTCACCGGGAGCCTCGGCGACATCATGAAGGAGAGCGCCCGCACCGCGCTCTCCTTCATCCGCGTTCACTACCGGCGGCTCGGCCTCGCCTCCGACTTCCAGAAGGACAAGGACATCCACGTCCACGTTCCCGAGGGCGCCATTCCGAAGGACGGCCCTTCGGCGGGCATCACGCTCGCCGCGGCGATCCTCTCGGCGTTCACCGGGGAGCCCATCAAGGCGGGCGTCGCGATGACCGGCGAGATCACCCTGACCGGACGGATTCTCCCGATCGGAGGGGTGAAAGAGAAGGTCCTCGCCGCCTACCGCAACCACATGACCACCGTCCTCATGCCGGAAGGAAACCGCAAGGACATCGAGGAGATCCCGCGCGAGGTCCAGTCGGCGATCACCTTCTCCTTCGCGGACAATGCCCTCGACGCGCTTCTCCTCCTGTTCCCGTAGTCGGCACGGCAAGCGACCGGATCGAGAGGCTCCTGGTTCTTGAACAAGCGCGTCAGGCCGTGCGATCATCAGGGCGCAGACGCGCGGAAGGAGCGCCCATCATGAGCGTCACGCTGAAGGGAAGGTCCCTTCTCACCTTGAAGGAGCTTTCGAGCGAGGAGATCCGCTACCTCATCGAACTCTCCATGCTCGTGAAGCGCGAGCGGCGTCAAGGCGAGCTTCGCCAGCGCTTCGCCGGCCGGACCCTCGCGCTCATTTTCGAGAAGCCTTCCACGCGGACCCGCTGCGCCTTCGAAACCGCCTTCGGCGAGGAGGGCGGCCATCCGGTGTTCCTCGCCCGCGACGACATCCAGCTCGGCACCAAGGAGAGCGTCGAGGACACCGCGCGCGTGCTCGGGCGGATGTTCGACTGCATCCAGTTCCGAGGCTTTCGCCAGACGACCGTCGAGGTCCTTGCCGCGCTCGCGGGCGTGCCGGTGTACAACGGGCTCACCGACGACTACCACCCCACCCAGGTCCTCGCGGATCTCATGACCCTCGAAGAGCGTTTCGGCTCCATCGAGGGATTGTCGCTCGCCTTCTGCGGCGACGGGCGAAACAACGTCGCGCGCACCCTCCTCGTCGGCTGCCCGAAAATGGGAATCAACGTCACGATCGTGAGCCCCCGGGAGCTTCATCCCGATCAGGCCGCCCTCGCGGAGGCGCGCGAGCTCGCCCGGGCGAGCGGCGCCGAGGTCCGCGTCACGGAAGACCTTGAGTTTGGGGTTCGAAATGCCGATGCTATCTACACCGACGTGTGGGCTTCCATGGGAGAGGAGGCCGAGAGCGAGCGACGCGAGCGGCTCCTCAGGCCGTATCAGGTAAACCGGGCGGCGATGGCCTCGACCGGCAAGCCGCGGACGGTGTTCATGCACTGCCTGCCGGCGGTGAAGGGAAACGAGGTCACGGGGGACGTGATCGAGGGCCCGCAGTCGGTCGTGTGGGACGAGGCGGAGAACCGCAAGCACACGATCAAAGCGCTCATGCTCTCGACGCTCCTCGGCCCGGGCGCTTGAGGGAAGCACAAAGGGGCGGGACCGGCCCCGGCGAGGCGAGCCCGACGAACCCCGCGCGCGGTGACGCTTTGCCGCGGGGAGCCGCGCTTTTCAGGAGGAAGATTTTGAAAAAGATCGTTCTATCCCTCGTGCTGCTGATCTTCGCGTCGGCGGTGGTGTTCGCGGATCAATCCGATATGTACGTTCGCACCCTCCATATCGCGAAGATTTATCCGACGAGAGACGGCTACCGGGTTGTCTACCGGATGGACGACGGCCTGTTCTCCGACTTCTACGTGCCGATGTCGTGGTTTGACCCTTCGGTCGGCAAGGCGGAGCTCGTCGTCGGCCCCGATCCCAGCTATCCCTACTTCTCGATATTCTGGCAGGACGGAAAATTCGACTTCGTGCGCCTCTACGTCAGGGTAGATCCGAACGACCCCTCCTGGGGAACGCTCCCCGGAGACTTCGACCTTCAAGGCAAGTTCAATATCACGACGCTTGACTTGAAGTGGCAATGATCGAGGTTTCGCCGTTTCAGAACGCGATCCTGGCCGAGGGCGTCGATGCCTGGCTCTTCGCGGGCTTCCACCATCGCGATCCCCTCTCCGAGCGGCTCCTCAAGCTCCCCGCCGATTCCCTGAACACCCGGCCTTGGTACTATATCGTTCCGGCCTCAGGCGAGCCCGTGCGGATCGTTCACGCGATCGAGCGCGGCGCGCTCGACGCGCTTCCGGGGAGACTTCGCGCCTACGCCACCCGCGATGAGCTCCTCGCGATTTTCGCCGAGCTCCCCAAGGGGAGCCTCGCCGCCCAATACTCGACGGAGCTCCCCATCGTGTCGTTTCTCGATCATGGCACGGCCGGGATGCTCGAGGAGGCCGGCTTCTCCCTCGTCTCGTCGGCCGGGCTGATCCAGCGGATGATCGGCGTCGCGAGCGGCGCCGGGCTCGAGTCCCACGAGCGGGCCGCCCGCCATCTCTACGATATCGTTCGTCTCGTCTGGGCGAGAATCGAAGAGGCGTTTCGCGCCGGAACACGGCTCACCGAGGGCCACGTCCAGGCATGGATCCTCTCGGAGCTCGCGGGCAGGGGCTTGGTCTGCGACCACCCTCCGATCGTGGGTGCGGGCGCCCATTCCTCGGACCCCCACTACGAGCCTGCGGCCTCGGGCGGAAGCGTCCTCGATCGAGGCCAAGTCGTCCAGCTCGACCTCTGGGCGAAGGAAGAGCGCGAAGAGGGCATCTACGCCGACATCTCGTGGGTCGGCGTGCTCGCCGAGCGGGCGAGCACGTCGGTAGAGGCGGCTTTCGGGGCCCTCCGCGAGGCGCGGGACGGCGCCGTCGCGCTCGTCAAGGAACGCCTCGCCTCCGGCCGGGCGGTAAGCGGCTTCGAGGTGGACGCGGAGGTCCGCGCGGCGCTCGCCGCCTCGGGCTACTCGCGGGGCCTACGGCATCGGACCGGGCACGCGATCGACGGGGAGCTGCACGGCTCGGGCGTCAATCTCGACTCGGTCGAGTTCCCCGATCGACGGCCGATCCTCGAAGGCTCCTGCTTCTCCGTCGAGCCCGGGCTCTACCTCGGCGACTTCGGTCTTCGCACCGAGATCGACCTCTACGTCCGCAACCGCGAGGTCCATGTCTCAGGCGGCCCGCCGCAGAGCGCCGTTCTCCTCTTGCGCTAAGTTTCGGACCGGTGGAGGGCCATGTGAACAGAAAGGTCCCGCGCGAGCTCGTCGAAGCCCTCGTGAGCGGCAAGCTCTTCTGCATCCTCGGCCACGCGGAGCCCGACGGCGACTGCGTAGGCTCTCAGGTCGCCCTCGGCCACTTCCTCTCGAGGCTCGGGGGGGAGGTTCATCTCCTCTCGCCGGGTCCTTTCCAGCGGCCCGAGATCGTCCCCTTCGCCTCTCGCTTCGAGCTCGCGATGGAGCCGGCCCTTCGCGAACGGCGTCCGCTCGTCGTCGTGGTCGACTGCTCGGCGCTCGAGCGCATCGGGGACTTCGCGGCCTCGATCGGCGGGCTCACCACGATCGTGATCGACCATCACAGCTCGGGGCGCGGCTTCGGCGACCTCACCTACATCGACCCGACGAGCCCCTCGGTGACGCTCCTCGTGGAGCGGGTGATCTCGTCCATGGGCGGGACGCCCGACGAGACGGAGGCGCGCATGCTCTTCTTCGGGCTCGGGACCGATACCGGTTTCTTCCGGCATCTCGACGCGCGCGATCCCGACGTCTACGAGGCGATGGCGCGCCTGAACGGGGCCGGGGCGACGCCGAAGCAGATTTACGAGATGATCTACTCCGGAAAGCCCCTCGCGTCGCGGATTCTCCTCGGACGCGCGCTCTCGCGCACCGAAGCCCTCTTCGACGGCCGGGTCCTCTCCACCTACGAGACGATCGAGGACATGAGGACCTTCGGCGCGGAGAGCCGCGACTCCGACTCGCTCTACCAGCTTCTCCAGGCGACCGGCGGCTGCGAGGCGGTGATCCTCATCCGGGAGGAAGACGAACGCACGTGCTCGGTGGGGCTGCGCGCGAACGGAGGAATCGACGTCGGCGCGATCGCGGGCGCATTCGGAGGCGGCGGCCATAAGAAGGCCGCCGGCTTCGAATGGACCGGAAGCCGCGAAGCCATCAAGGAGCTCCTTCTGCGCGAGCTTTCCGCGCTCTTTCGCGCGCCGTAAGCCCCTCCCCCGCGCCTTCGTGAAGCCGGCAAAAGCGTCAAATTGTAAACGAATGTAAACACCGACGCTCCCCTGGATCCCGTTCCGGCATGCTCCCTGCATGGAGCCCACCGAAGGAAAACCGATTCCAGGGGGGTCATCATGCAGCAGTCGCTCACCAAAGCAATCCTCGCGCTCGAGGGGTCGGAGGAGGGGATCGAGGAGGTCGTCGGTCGGGTCGCGCTCCTCGTGTATCGATATCCTCGCCACGCGCTCGGCTGGGACGAGGACGATTGCGGCGATTTCCTCGTCTACTTCTACCCGCGCTTGAGGAACATGGTCCGGAACTTTCGCTACCGCGGACGGCCTTTCGAGGCCCTCCTTACGACCGCGCTTCGATGGCAGACGAAATCGTACGGGAAAAAGAAGAGCCTCGCCGCGAGAAAAGCTCGACTCATCGAGGAGGCAAGCTATCGGAGCTCGGACACCGAATTGCAGGAGAGCCCTCCGGGCTGGACCGTGGCGGACAACCCGAGCGAGGCGGGACTGGAGACCGGAGAGCCCTTCGTTTCGTACGGAGCACCCCGCGGAGGGCCTTCCGAGCTCCTGTCGGAGGAGGGTCGCCGCCTCCTCCGCTTCGATGCGGCGGGGAAGCTCGCCCGCGAGAGCGACCGAAGGCGCGTTCTCTACCTCCTCATGAAGGCGGCGTTCGACGTCTCGCCGGGCGTCGTCGAGAGCGTGTCGCTCCTCACCGGCAGCGACCCGAGGTGGCTGTACGCGAGCTTGAGGCGGCTGCGGGAGCGTTCCGATTCGCGGCTCACGAGGCTCCACAGGATGCGCGAGAGGCGAAATGCCCACTTTTCTCGGATCGTGTGCATCGAGGCGCAGCTTTCGATTCCCGAAGATCGATTGACCGTCGAAAGGCTCGGCATGCGGCTCGCTCGCGAGCGGGCGCTGCTTGCGAAGGTCATCAGCGATATCGCGACCGTCCCGCGGCAGCCGATCAACCGCGACATCGCCGAGGTCCTCGGAGTCCCCAAGGGCTCGGTCGGCTCGGGGCTCTTTTACCTGAAGAAGGCCTCCGCGAAGCTTCAAATGGAGGGGAATTCTCGATATGCTCCACCGTAATGGATATCCTGCTCGCGACCGGGAATCTCCACAAGAAGCGGGAGATCTCCCAGATTCTCGACGCCCACCGGATCCTCACGCCCGGAGACCTCGGGCTCGATTTTGCATACGAGGAGACCGGCACCACCTACCTCGCGAACGCGATCGGCAAGGGGATGGCGCTCCACCGTCAGACCCGCAAAGCCGTGATCGCCGACGACTCCGGGATCTCGGTTCCGGCTCTCGGCGGAGAGCCCGGGGTGTATTCGGCGCGATACGGGTCGGAGGGCGGAAAGCGCCGCCTCGACGACGTCGAGCGCTACGAGCTTCTGCTCAAGAACATGCGCGGCGTCGCGGACCGCAGGGCGTTCTATGTGTGCTGCATGGTGCTCGTCCTCGAGGAGTATCGCTTCTTCGTCGCGCAGGAGACCCTGCACGGAGAGATCGGCACCGAACCGATCGGAAGCGGGGGCTTCGGCTACGACCCGATCTTCGTGCTCCCTGGGCGGGGCGCGACCGTGGCGCAGATTCCGGCCGAGGAGAAAAACCGCATCTCCCATCGCGGACGCGCCGGGAGACGCATAGCCGAGACCCTCCGCGCGCTCGTCGAGTCTGGCGAGCTCCGAGACTGAGCGAGGTGCACGCTCGAGTCCCCGCCTGTGTCGTGAGATCGCTCGAGAAGACTCCATTGCGCGCTTCTCTGGCTGTCATGAGGCTTCTCCGGCCGACCAAGCGGGGAGGCCGGTCGGCGACCTTCCGGTCATCGAGAAGCGGAAGAAGCGTACGAGCCCGGAGAGCGGACGCCTGCGGACGTCCGAACGAGCTGCCGGACAGACGCGGAAGCGTAGCGGAAGTGTGCGAATGGCGGCTTCCGCAGATCGGTCGCCTGCAGGCAATCGAGCATCTCGGGAGGAGACCGGACGCTCCCTTTGCGGTCCAATCGGGAGATCGGCTTTTCCCCGCGACGCTCGTGGGGTTGCGAAGCTGCGTCGGGACGCCCCACGCGTTTATTCGAAGAGCCTCGCCTCACTCCGCGGCGCGGGAGTCTCCTTTCCTTCGAGACCTCTTCTCGCCTTGACAATGCGAGCGATCGTTCTTACCGTGATCCCAGCCGATGTGGAGAGGGCCGAGATCGGAGAATCTCCGCGCGAGGAGCACCAATGGAAAAGCAACGTGAGACGATACCCGCCCGATCGGAGATCGACAAGCGCTACACATGGAACCTCTCGAAGCTCTTCGCCGACGAGGCCGGATGGGAGGAGGGCCTTCGAGCCTTCGAGGGACTTCTTCCCGGAATCGAGCGCTTCAAGGGGCGGCTCGGAGAATCGGCGGCAACCCTCCGCGAGGGGTTCGATTTCATGAACACGGTCGGTCTCCTCGAGGAGCGCCTCGGCCACTATGCCCAGCTTCGCTTGAGCGAGGACGCCGGCGACAGCCGAAATCAGGATCGGTTCGCCCGCTTCATGGCCGTGGCGAGCCGCGCCGAGGCGCTTGCGAGCTACCAAACCCCCGAGATCCAGGCAATTCCCGACGAAACCATGGCGTCGTACCTCTCGGACGACCTCCTCCGTGATTTCGTCATCTCCCTTCGGAAAATCCTTCGCTTCAAGCCCCACGTTCTTTCGGCCTCCGAGGAGCGCCTCCTCGCGATGCAGGCGGAGGCGAGCCAGACCGCCTCGAAGACCTTCGGCGCGCTTACCGACGTGGATCTCGAGTTCGGCGCGATCGAGACGCCGGAGGGACTCAAGCCGCTCAGCCAGTCGAGCTACAGCTCCTTCATGATCAATTCCGACCGGGAGATTCGGAAGACCGCCTACTTCCGCTTCTACGAAGGCTTCGACCGCCACAAGAACACCCTTGCCTCGCTGTACGCCGGGAGCGTTCATCTCGACCTCTACCGGGCGCGCGTCCGCAATTTCCCCTCGGCGCGGGCGGCGGCCCTCTTTCCCGACAAGGTGCCGGAAACGGTCTACGACAACCTCGTCGCGACGGTCGGGAACAACCTCGACACCCTGCACCGGTACTACGAGCTCAGGCGCCGGGTCCTCGGCGTCGACAAGCTCCGCCTCTACGACGTGTACGTTCCCCTCGTGAAGGACATCAAGGTCACCCATGGCTACGAGCAGGCGGTAGACGTCGTGATCCCCGCACTCAAGCCGCTCGGAGACGAGTACGGAGAGCAGCTCCGGGCGGGACTCCTCGGCGGCTGGGTTGACCGGTTCGAGAACAAAGGGAAACGCTCCGGAGCGTTCTCGGCGGGCTCTTTTGCCGGCGATCCCTACATCCTCCTGAACTACAAGGAAGACGTTCTGCGGGACGTGTTCACCCTCGCGCACGAGGGGGGCCATTCGATGCACTCCTGGTATAGCGTCGCGTCCAACCCCTTCCAGCACTATAACTACACGATCTTCGAGGCCGAGGTCGCCTCCACCTTCAACGAGGAGCTCCTCGCCCATTTCCTCCTCGAGCGAGCCGAATCGAGGGCGATGCGCGCCTACCTCGTCGGCAAGGAGGTCGACGACATCATCGCAACCATTTACCGCCAGACGATGTTTGCCGAGTTCGAGCACGTCGCCCACAGGATGGTCGAGTCGGGGGGTACGCTGACCGTGGAATCGATCCGGACGGAATACGGGAAACTCCTTCGCAAATACTTCGGACCCGAGGTCGCGATCGAGGAGGTAAGCGATCTTGAAGGCCTGCGCATCCCGCACTTCTACCACGCTTTCTACGTCTACAAATACGCGACCGGAATGTCGGCTGCCATCGCGCTCTCGCGGCGCGTACTCTCGGGGGGAGAGCGCGAGCGGAACGACTACCTCGCGTTCCTGCGTTCCGGCGGGTCTCGCTATCCCCTGGAGTCCCTCGCTCTCGCCGGGGTCGACATGAGCAGCCCCGCTCCGATCCAGGCGGCGCTCGACACCTTCAGGGAAAAGGTGCACGCGTTGGAGGATCTCCTGTAAGACGGGGGTCTCTCGCCGCAGAAGACGCGAACGACCTCGAATCAGAGCCGGCGACTTGTCTTGACAGAGAAATCCCGAGAAGTTAGGATCTGGAGTCGCAACGCGGCGGTGGTGAAATTGGTAGACACGCCAGCTTGAGGGGCTGGTGGGGGTTCCCCCGTGGAGGTTCAAGTCCTCTTCGCCGCAAGATTTTTCCAGCCTACATCGACGCGTTCGGCGTCGATCGCAAACCGCTCAGCACGTACATACAAGCATTTGAGTCTCTGTCGCTCGGCGAGGAACCGACACTGGAGGACCTACGGCTGGCTCCGGGCGGGATTCTGCCGAAGAATGCGAAGCCAGCCCCGGCGTTTCAAGCGCTGATAGCCTATGAAACGGAGATCCGCCCGCTGATCGGCGATCATGAGTGACCGTCATTTCTCCCCCACCTACCGCTCCTGATGCCGGTGATTGATACTTCGCTCAAGGGGGCTAAAATGAGACGAATGAGATCACCCGAGCGGGCGGGCTTCGATCGCAGGCGAACAACGAGTTGTCTTTGCTCGCAGGTCCCCGGATGAGGTGCCCAACATCCTGACGGCGCTTCGCTGAGCGGCAATGGGCTTTCCGAACGTCTCGCGCCGTGTGGCGGGGCTCTCGGGCGCTCAACCGTCCGGATGAGAGCAGAGCCTTCAACGCCGCAGCAGCTCATCGAGGACGGAGGCCGGAACGATGAGTTCGGCCCGTGCCCGGCTGGCCTTGATGACACGAGCGTTGGGCTCGTCCACTTCCCTGACCCAAGCGGCGGCGACCTCGGGGCTTTTTCCGAACTTGACGTGCCGCGCGGTCAGCCGGGCGAGTCGCACGTCGTCGTCGAGATCGACGTACCAGACCTCGTCGAAGGCTTCGCGGACCTCCGGCCATTTCCCGTCGGGTAGCAGTAGGTAGTTGCCCTCGGTCAGCACCAGGCGGACCGGCGGCTCCACCGCGATGCTCGCAGCGATCGGCTGCTCGATGGTCCGCTCGAAGCCCGGCACATAGATAGGATCGTCCAGCTCCTCCCTGACTCTCCGTAAGGTAGCGAGGTAGCCGCCGGCATCAAAGGAGTCCGGCGCCCCCTTGCGGTTGCGCCTGCCGAGGCGCACGAGCTGTACGTCGGCCAGATGATAGCCATCCATCGGCAGATAGGCGACCCACTCGAGCTGCGGCAGGCCGGGCGGTGGCGACTCGCGTAGGATCTCGTAGAGTCCCTCCGCGAGGGTGCTCTTGCCGGCTCCCGGAGGTCCAGCGATCCCGATGAGAGCCCGCCCCGGGGCGGCCTTTTCGCAGAGCCCGCGGGCGCGTTCGGCCAAATCCGAGAGGCCGATCATCCGCTCCGGCTCGCGTTCAGATGATTAATCATAAAGGCGCGAGCGTGCATCGCCAAATCCATACCGTTCTCCCACAGGTTCCGCCAGATCGCAAGGCTGTCGGACAGATCGCGCGCGACAACCGAGGAGGAAAAGGATTCAAAGGTGATTGGTCCGCGATACCGGATGTCGGAAAGGGCATGGAAAAAGGAGGTGAAATCGATGTGACCCGAGCCGAGATAGCCCCGGTGATTTTCCCCGATATGGACGTAGCCGAGCCGATCGCCGGCCTCGTGAACCGGGCGGACGAAGTCATCCTCTTCGATGTTCATATGGTACGTGTCGAGGTGGACCCTCACATTGTCCTCGCCGATCTCATCGCAGAGCCGGAGCGCATCGCTTGCGGTGTTGATCACGTTTGTCTCGTAGCGGTTACACACCTCAATCCCGAGTGTGATTCCCTTGCCTCGCGCTTCCGCGGCAAGGTTCTTGAGGACCGTCACCAGATTTCGTCGTCCCGCAGGCTTCACCTGCGAACCGTACTTTCCGAGGGCGCTGTAGAGCGCCCCGGTCATGCAGCTTCCGCCGAGAAGCGCGGTCGCCTCAAGCGATTCTCTGAGCAGAGCCTCGCCGCGGGCGACCACCGTAGGGTCGTCGCTCGAGACGTCCGCATCGAACGCCAGACCGCGGGAGCACGCCACACCGATGCCGGCGGACTGCAGCTCCTTGCGTGCGGATGCAAGGTCCATGTTAACCAGATCGTGCAACGAAAGCTCGAGAAGGTCAAACCCCGCGCGCTTCGTCTGTTTGACCGCGAAGGCGACGGAGCCGGGAGTTGCGTCGCCTACCCAGACGAGCGCATGAACTCCGAGTTGATTGGACTGCGCTGTGGCGGACATAGTAGTTTGTTTTCTCCTTGCTACGAACGAGGACTGCGCGATCGCTTCGATCCCTCACGCCGAAACGACTCCGGTTATCATCCCGACGATCTCCTGGCCGTCGGTCTGGACTGTGCGCCGCCCCCCGACGCAACGTCCCGCGCGCATCACCCAGACCTGATCTGTCAGGCGCATCACCTGGTCGAAGTTATGACTTACCAGGAGGACGGAGTGCCCTTCCGAGCGAAGCTTGAGGATGAGCTCCTCCACAAGGGCGGTCTCCTGCACCCCGAGTGCAGCGGTCGGCTCGTCCATGATGATGAGCTTCGAGCTAAATCCGGTAGCTCGGCAGATTGCGACGGCCTGACGCTGTCCCCCGGAGAGCCTGCGCACGGGCGCCTGGACCGATGGGATGTTGATGGTGAGCGCCGAGAGCATCTCACTCGCTCGACGCCGCATCGCTCCGCGAGCAAGAAAGGCGAACGGCCCGATTCTCGTCACGAGCTCCCGATTGAGAAAGAGGTTCTGCCAAACCGTGAGATCTTCAACCAACGCTAGGTTCTGATGGACCGTCTCGATCCCTGCTTCCCGGGCATCCTCCGCCGAGCGGAGGTCCAGCCCGTGGCCTTCAAAAAGCATCTGACCGCCCTGAGGCCGGAGAATCCCGCAGACGCAGCGGATAAGCGTCGACTTTCCGGCGCCGTTGTCGCCCACGAGGGCGGTGATCTCGCCGCGGTGCAGCGTCATGGAGACCTCTTTCAGCGCCTGTATCCTCCCGTAGGCGTACGAGAGCTGGTGTACCTCAAGCAGGACATTTGCCGAGGCGCCAGGAGCCAATCCGTTGGGGCCGATCATTTTCTGAGCCTCCCTAGGAAGGCGGCTAGAACAACGACGATTCCGACGGAGAGCGGCTGGTAGAACTGCGAGACGCCCACCAACGTAAGCCCGTTCACCAAGGCCGCCAGGAGAATCGCTCCGACAAAGGGGCCGAGGATGGTGGCGCGCCCTCCGAAGAGGCTCACCCCTCCCAGCACCACCGCCGCCACCGAGTTCAGAATAAACGAGGTATCGACTGCCGGCTCGGCAGCTCCGATTCGCGCAACGAAAAGAATACCGCCGAGCCCTGCAAGGAGCCCGGAGATGAAGTAGGCCGCGAACTTTGTCGAGGCGACGCTGATGCCCATGGCGTTGGCTGCTTCCGGCGAGCCGCCGGTTGCCAGAACATGAGTCCCCAGACGGGCTCGGAATAGAACTACGTGCGCAAGGACGGCCACGACAAGCGCAATGATGAACGAGGTGCGGAAGACCCATAGGCTGCTGGTCGCAAAGCGAAGCAGATTGGCACTGATGATGGTGATGGGCTCGCCGCTCGACAGGATCAACGCTCCGCCGGAGGCGGCGCTAAGGGTGCCAAGGGTCACGATGAAGTCAGTGATCTTGCCGCGCCCGATCAGTGCTCCGTTGATCGCGCCCACGAAGGCCCCCGCTACGATGGAGAGAATACAGGCGGGCACTAGCCCCCAACCGAAGCGAAAAATCTCGCCGAGGATCACCGTGCCGAAGGTCATAGCGGAGGCGACCGACAGGTCGATGCCCCCCGTCGCTATCACGAAGGTCTGCCCGACCGACAGGATGATCAGGATGGCCGAGGCGTCCAGAATCGCCCGGATATTGCCCGCGCTGAGAAAGGTCGGATTGATGAGCTCAAATACGATCGCCAGGGTTATCAGCCCAACAAGCGCCGCCTGGTCCGCCCAGAAGCCAGGTTCCCGCAAGGAAAGAGTCCAGCGCTCCGTTTCACGCAAGGCAGTGGAGCCGTTCTCCATGAAAAACTCCTTGAAGTCTCGGGGGACTGTTCGTCCCCCGAGACACCGATCGCGCTACTGGTTGAGCAGCGCCGTAAAGGGATTGGAATATGATGTGAACGGCTTTGGGGTCACGGCAAGGGCCTGGTCGGCATTGTCCTGGGTGATCAGCTCGACCGGCGAGGTGACATTCGACGGCAGCGTCTTGCCCGCGGCGGATGCTTCGCACGCCTGAACCGCCATGCTGCCCATTGCATAGGGATACTGAGCGACGACGGCGCTCACCTGTCCCGCCTTGACGGCGAGGAGGGCGTCCTTGATTCCGTCGACACTAATGATCTTCACCTTTCCCGTTAGGCCATGGTCGGCAACGGCGCGGGCAACGCCGAGTCCCATATCATCGTTGGCCACGAAGAAGCCAGCTAGACTGGGACGGGCGCGAAGGACGGTGTCGGCTTGAGTGAAGGCCTGCTGGCGGTTCCAGTTGGCAGCGACGGTCTGCACAACGTTGACGTTCGAAGCGATTCCCTCTTCGAAGCCCTTGATGCGCGCCGCGCTGGTCACATCCCCGGCGATGCCGCCGATCACCGCAACATCACCCCCATTGGGAAGCAACTCGCTCATGTGCTTTCCTGCGATCCGCCCCGCTTGCACGTTGTCGGTTCCGATGTAGGTGGCGATCTTCGCGTTAGCGGCTTGCGCGGCGGTCGCATCGACCGGATTGTCGATGTTGATGATCGGCTTGTTCTCCGCGGTTATCTGGGCGATGCCCTGAATCAAGTTGGTGCCCGAGATCGGGTTAACGATGTAGCACGAATAGTCCTGGCCGGCGAGCGCGTTCAGCTTGTCCGCCTGGCCCGCGGTATCGGTAATCGAAGTGGCCGCCTGAACGGTCAGCGACACGTTGTCAGCCTTGGCCTGTGCCTCGAGCCCCTGTTCCATGGCCTGGAAGTAAGGGTTGTCAAGCCCTTTAATGATTGCCGCGATCTTCACCGGGCTCGGCGATGCTGCGGCCGGTGCCGCACCGGCCTTCTCGTGTTGCCCGCCGGCGAACGCCAGCGTACCGCCAATCAGGAAAAAAAGCGCAACGAAACTCGGTACGAATCGTTTCATAAACCTCCCCCTAATCTCTTGGATCATATGCCCACTGTAAAGCCTAATTTTGTATATTGTCAAGCAAAACTATGTAGTATAGTTATCATAATTATTCGTCCTTGTTGTTAAATGTGGTAAGATGCAACGGATATAGGGAGGAAGAACTCGATGGCGATAGGAGCAGGAGATATCGTTACTCTCTTTCGCCGCCAAGGACCCCTCACGAGGGCGGATCTGGGCCGATTGACCGGCCTCTCTCGAGCCACCGTCAACCAACGGATTGACGCCCTCTTGAACGCCGGGCTTTTGATAGGGACCGATCAAGCCGCTTCAAGCCAAGGGAGACCTGCCCGCCACTTCGCATTCAACCGTACCCGAGGGAGTCTCTTGGTGGCCGACATCGGCGCCTCCGCCATACGTACCGCGCTTTGCGATCTATCCGGCAAGATCATCCAAGAGCGGTCGATGGCTTCGGACGTCGCCCTCGGCCCCGAGGTCGTATTGGCCGAGGTTCAGGGACTGTTCGACCAGATGCTACAAGCCTCCGGCCATCAGCCTCAGGCGGTTCAAGGCGTCGGCATCGACGTGCCGGGACCGGTGGAGTTCGAAAGCGGCCGGGTCATTAGTCCACCGATCATGACCGGCTGGGACCGCTACGATATCCCGGGTTGGTTCGCCTCGCTTTACTCCTGCCCCGTCGTCGTGGAGAAGGACGTCAACGCGATGGCCTTCGGAGAGAGTCGGTCGGTCTATCCCGAGGTGCCGAACATGATCTTTCTTAAGGTCGGCACGGGAGTCGGCTCCGGCGTTATCGCCAACGAGCGCTCCTACCGTGGAGCCGACGGGGCCGCGGGCGATATAGGGCACATTCAGATAACGGTGGAAGACGGCGAGGAATGCCCGGTGTGCAGATGCGGAAATGTAGGTTGCGTCGAGGCATACGCGGGAGGGTGGGCACTGGTCCGAGACCTCCGCGCCCAAGGGCACGACATCTCTAGAGTCGACGAGGCAGTTGACCTGGTAAGAGGCGGGGATCCGGACGCCGTCAGGCTCTGCCGACGCGCGAGCCGAATCCTCGGCGTCGCCCTCTCGGACGCCGTAAGCCTTCTCAATCCCCGGCTTGTCGTGGTGGGCGGACAACTCGCCCGGGCCGAGGAGCTTCTTCTCGCGGGCATGCGGGAGATGGTCTACAAGCGCTCGCTCCCGCTCGCCACGCGGCAGCTCCAGATTCTGCCCAGCCGGCTCGGCCTTACGGCCGGGGTTGTGGGCCTCGCCCTGCTCGTGGCCGACCGGGTCTTCGATGTCGATAGGATCGACCGCCTGGTGACCTCGTAGCGCGCTTTGGCCGTCCGATCCGGCGACCTTGACCAGGAGAGTAGACCCCGTAAGTTCGGGAGGCCGGTACGGCAGTCCATCCGCCCCGAGACCCCTCATCAAACCGGACTTGCGTATTTCCCGCATCGTATGCTGTATACAACGTAAGATGCGAAATGTTGTGGCGCCGCTTATGTAGTGGCGACGTCGCAAGTCCATTCTGAGGAAGGACCGGACACCCTGGGCACACCATAAGTATGGCGCCGACACCCCCTACAATGCTTTGAGATGGTTTTAGTTAAATCAAGCGCTTTTTTCACTGGCCGTCCTTTTTTCGTTCGAGATCCCCGCTGCCTCCGAGGCGATGTCGTGGTACTCACCGTGCACCGTCTCGTCGTAGTATCATGGTCCGGGGATGAGGGCAGCATGTTGCTCAGGGGCCTGTTGTCCCCGCGTGTGTTTCCAGGTATTTCTTAACAACGGAAAGGAATTCGCGGGCTTGCACGATCCGATGTGCGGCATCGGGTTCACCGAAAGACTCATCGATATCGTAGTCGGCTCTCAGCCGTTCGTCAAAGGCGTCCAACAACCAACGATGATACTTCGCGTCGATTCGGCCCGTCTTGGAGTAGTGCTCGCCAAATGCCGCATGAACCCCAGCGTGCTTTCGATAGCGCAGATCATCTTCACAAAGGAGTGCCTGCGCGGTATGAAGCATAGCGTAATACGCCCGTCCGGCAGCAAAATCATAACTACCATCTGCCAGAAGTATTTCTGCAGCATGAAGAGCCCGATCTGCTTTCTCCAGGAACTTTCTGGCCTCCTCTTTCATACGAGGACAGCCTCTTCTCGAACATTCTGAAGAAACAGTGTCTGTTCTTCCGACCACTGGCGCTCGGTCGTAAAAGCTCGACTAATGGTTGTGCCGAACCAAAGCGACAGCCGCGAAACTACTTCGCCAGTCAGCTCAATTTCCCTAGAGTAGCTACCTACCTGATCGAGGACGATCAAGATATCAACGTCAGACTCTTCGTCCGCCTCATTTCGAGCGTAGGATCCAAAGAGATAGAGCCCCTTCAAGCGCTCTCCATAGAGCTGCACAAGCTCTACCTTCAGTTTCGCCGTCAGGTCCTCGATTCTTTTATTCACGAATCGGCTCCCCCGTTTGGCTGAGTCTGGTCTCACGATCGTGCAAACTGCACCTCGGCAGTACGGAGGACTTCCTGTCGAAAATAGCGGCTCAGTTCCTGGGGCGTGCGCAGGTCAACGCGGCGACCGCCTATCAAATCAGGGAGTTCGACCTCCATTGCTGCAAGACCCAGCAGTCCGGGCTCAAGACCAGGTTCAAACTCAACGAGAAAATCAACGTCGCTGTGCGGTCCTGCTGCATCCGAACGCTGGGAGCCGAACAGCGAGAGCCTGCGAATATCGTGGCGTGTGCAGAAAAGGTCCACCGCTTTGGGGTCGATGTGAAGAGCCACGTTCATTTTTTCTTCCACCGCCAAGTATAGCCGTTTATCCGGTCATGGCCAACGGCTCCAGCTTCCTGAACGAGTTCCAGAGTTGCCGGCACGTCGCCGAAATAATTGTCATTCCGACGTGTGTCGGGGAACTTTCTCGGGCCACCCTCGTGGGAGGACTGCAAGGAAGGCTACGACGGCCTGCCGTTGTGGACGGAAAGAACCCTACCAGAAGGACCCCTCACTGCCGCCCCGTCGTGCGCTCACCCCTTGGGCGGTTCTGGTGCCGACTGTTCTCCGATGCGGTAACCGATGCTCCGGTAACCGATCAGTCGTTTCTGATACATTCTTTGCAAGACTGGCACGTTGGGATCGAGATAATCGTAGACCATTACCGCATTCTTCCCGTCGTTCCTACGGTGCAACCTTCCGGCGTATTGCTGTAGGGTGCCTTTCCACGAGATCGGCAGCGTCAGAAGGAGGGTGTCGAGCCGCGGCTCGTCGAACCCTTCGCCAATGAACCGGCCGGTCGCAAGGATAATAAAGGGCGTCCCGTTGGGCAAAAGTCGCACGGCGTCAAGTGCGGCGCGGATCTGATCGCGCTTGAGCGTTCCATGGAGGACGTATGGCTGAATCCCTTCGTTCAGCAACGCATCCCGTAGGAGCATGAGATGATCTTTGCGCTCCGTCAGCACGAGAACACACCGTCCGATAGCGTTAGCGCGGCATGCATCACCAACGATCAGACGGTTCCTTGCATCGTCCTTTGCCAGGCGCCCGTAGATGGTCTGGATCGGGAGGGTGCCCTCTGCTAAGCGAAAATCCGACGACCGGGGCACCACAAGATGGTCAAACTTGCGATGCTGCGCTTCCTTTTTCTCGGAGCTTTTGAACCGGATCGGGCCGCACTGCATGAAAATAATTGGATGATGGCCATCTCTGCGGATAGGGGTCGCGGTCAGGCCGAGCACATAGCGTGCCTTTATCTTTTTCATCACCTGCTCAAAGCTAAATGCCGGCACGTGATGGCACTCGTCGACCACCACGTGGCCATACCGCTCCACGAAGCCCTGGACCGTACCCCCACGGACGAGACTTTGGAGGGTAGCGATATCGACCAAACCGGTAGGTTTCTTTTTGGCGCCAGTCCAGATGCCAACCTGACTTGAATCAAGCGAAAGGAAGGCAAGCACCTTTTCGCGCCAGAGATCGGCGATTTCCTTCCGGTGAACGAGGATGAGCGTGTTCACCTTCCGATCGGCAATCATCCTCAACGCCACAATAGTTTTGCCGAAGGCGGTTGGTGCGCACAGAACTCCGATGTCATGAGCTCGAATCGCCTGAAACACCCGTTCTTGGTACTCTCGGAGCTCACCGAGGAAAGAGACGTCGATCGACGTTCCGGAAAATCGTCGGTCATGCAGTTCAAGCCGTACGCCGTTTTCGCGAAGTCGTGCCTCTGCCTGCCATAGACACCCTCGGGGTAGCGCGATTTGCCGCTCCGAGACGTCCGCACAGTTGATTACCCGCGGCTTCCCGAACACGAACAGACGCAACCGCTGCGCGTGGTAGTATTCAGGATTGCCGAACGAAGCACAGGTCACAAGCCCACGGCTTTCCTCCGCCGACAGGCTGCTCCGATCGAAGACCAGCATGGCGCTTATCTCGGCACTGACGGAACGTTCGGCAGCCGTCCGATGAGCTACAGCTGACGCTACCGCCGCCGTTTTGATAAAGGACGCGTTGTCAGCTTCGT
Source organism: Spirochaetia bacterium (assembly GCA_030041455.1). GTDB lineage: Bacteria > Spirochaetota > Spirochaetia > DAHUYW01 > DAHUYW01 > DAHUYW01. The sequence goes on along the minus strand of JASHNV010000190.1, from coordinate 3,264 downwards.
CGGGTGCTTCAGCACCTTCCGCGTCTTGGACCTCGGTTGGGTCCACGATGCGCTCGAGCAGCAGGTCAATATACCGCCCGAGATCGGACTTGGAGACTCTGCGAACTTTCCTTAGGTAATCCCACCGGTCGGTGGCCGGCTGAAGTGACTCGTCGAGAAATATCGAATTGTTCCCTTCCCTTGCCCTTTTCTGGAGCGGGAGCGCGATAAGATTCCCGAAACCACCTTTCGGCATCAGGTCCTGGTTTGGAAACATCCGGTCGAATGACTCCAGTCCGATCTCAACGCGGCGGGTAGACGCGCCGGCAATGAGCAGGGTCCCAATACGCCTCGCCATGCGGGCCGGTACCGGATGTTCGAAAAACATCCATACGTGTCCGCCGGATCCAGACCGAGAACGTTCGGGATAAACAGGTATCCCGTACTCTCGACACATCCTCAGATATTCGGCGACGTCTTGTTCCCAGTGCTGTCGATCGAAGTCGACGGCAAGGATGCAACAATCGTCGGAGGGAAGGAGAGGGTAGATCCCGACCACAGATCGTCCCGTCAGGTGCGCGTGGAGCACTTCGTCGGTCAGTGGAGAATACCGTCGCTCGCCTCGCGCTTGGCATTCCGCGCGAGACCGTCGGCACAGCGCCGGGTCGTCGTCATGGAAATGCGCCGGAGAATACCCGGAGGCACCTCCTCTCGATTCCCAGCGGACCGCATACACGTCGTCGCGCCCGCGAAATAACGAACGAAAGAGCGTAATCTTCTGCTCCGACCCGAGAGCGTCTGGCTGAGAGAAAATTGACGAAGAACCGCGGCGGTCGGCGGCCGTGGCCTGCTTGCCCGACAACGTTAGTGCCTTTCGAAGCGCAGCATTCTCCAAGCGCAACCGTTCGATTTCACGACGCGCCGCCGCGAGTTCGTCATCGACAGGCTGTTTGTTGTCCATTGGGACCGATGGCCTCTTGCCTTTCAGACTCACCGCCAGCGCGCCGAACGGATTGGGTCGTTCCCCTTGTCGATGCCCCGGCGGAGAGTCCTGAGGACGGCACACGCTCGAGAGCCTCTCGGCGCTCGCCGCCTGCGACGCGTGCGTCAGGCGCTGGTCGCAACGCTCCCGGTCGGAATGCGCTCGTCCGCCTTGGGGCCCGAGGGAGGAGCGTCGTCGTCGTTCGTCGTCTTGAACGACAGCAGCGATCGATTGAGCGTTTCGCCGAGCTCCCCGATCCGCGCCGCGGAGCCGAGAAGGTTGGCCACCGCGCTTGAGATATCATGGATGCCGGAGGCGATCTCTTTCACGCCCCCGCGCACCTCGGCGGACACCCGCTGGACGGCGAGCATGGTGTCGTGAATGGAGGAGGTCGTGTCGTTGATCGCGGACGAATCGCGCTTCACCTGGTCGGAGGCGTTCTGCAAGGCGACCATCGCCTGCAGCACCTGGGTTCCTCCCGTACGGATCTCCGTCATCGTCGAGGCGATCTCGGTAAGCGACGAGGAGAACTCGCGGACCTCCCGCTCGATGGACCCGAACGCGTCGTTCAACTCCGAGCCCGAGGAGCTTGCCTCGGATATCAGCTCGACCATGAGCCTGAGAATCCTGTCGATTTCCTTCGACTGCTCCGCCGACGCCTCCGAGAGGTTGCGGATCTCGTCGGCGACCACCGAAAACCCTCGCCCCGCTTCCCCCGCGTGCGCCGCTTCGATCGCGGCGTTCATCGCGAGGAGGTTGGTTTGCGACGATATCCCGCTGATCAGCTCGGTGATGTTGCGGATATTGTCGACGTTGTTGTTGATCTTCTGTACGACCTCGTAGGTGGCGGCGGCCTTCCTGCCGCCTGAGTCCATGGTCTGATTGAGCCGCTCGGCGGCCGCGCGGCGCTTGTCGGCCACCGCGGCGACGTTCTCGAGGGAGGCGATCATCTCGGTGACGGAGGCGGTCGCCTCCTCGACCATCGCCATCTGCCCCTGGATCTGGACATTGAGCGAGGAGATGCGCGTGGCGATCCCGTCGACCTGCCGGACCGCCTCCACGAAGCGCTCGTCGAGCCCGGCCACCTCCCGGTCGATCGACTGGACGTTCGCGCTGATCTCCGCGGCGGAGGTGCTCGTCTGCTCGGTGGTGACGATGAGGCTCTCCTTGAGGCGGATGTTGTCTCGCGAGACTTCCTGCACGTGCGAGATCGCTACTTTAAGGGTGTCGCTGAACGCGTTCAGGTTCGTCGCGAGCGTGCCGATCTCGTCCCGGGTCTCGGGGGTGAAGCGCGTCGTGATGTCGCCTGCCTTCATGGCGGCGATCCCGCCCTCGACGCGGCGGATCGACCCGGCGATGCGGCCGGTGATCCGGAAGAAGATGCCGAAGGTGAGCGCGACGATCACCACGATGATCGAGATCGAGAGGATCCGGCTGCGCGCCTGGATCTTCGCCACCTCCTGGTCGATCACCGTGAACTGATCCGCGACGACGCCGCTTGACGTGGTGATCGTCTCGTCGAGAACGGCCATCTGCGTGTAGAAGGCTTGGACATGTGCGATCACCGGCGAGTCGGCCCCTTCCGCGAGGACTTGGGGCGAAGTCAGCAGCGAAAGCAGGTCGAAATCGCTCGTGAAAAAGAAGATCCGCTTGGCGTCGGCGAGCACCGCCGTGGCGGAGGTCGCCAAAACCGGGCTGTTCGCCGTGATCTGCTGCTGGAGGTTCTCGATGACGCCGATCGCCTTCCGAACCGAAGCGCTGATCGAGGGAAGCACCCGAAAATGTTGAACTTCCTGGAAGGCCTTCTGGGTGTTGGCGTCCGCGGCGCTCAGGGCGGCCAGTTGCTTCTGAAAAGGCTCGCGCGCAAGGCGGTTCATGGCGATCTGCTCGGCGGCGAAGTCGATCTGCAGATTGTTCAGGTCCTCGCGCTCCGCTTCGATCGCGGCCACCGGGGCGAGGACGATGAAGTACACGGCAAGCGAGGCCGCAAACGTAAAGACAAGAAGCAGGATCAACGAGAAGAGCTTCGGACGGATGCGCATAACGGCCCCTTTAAAAAGGCCCGCCTGGAGGGCGGGCCTTTGGGTTCCCGCGCGCCGGGGCATTGCCTCGCGCGCGAAACACCGAGATCAATCGTAGAGAAGCGGGGCGATCTTCGGATCGTCCATGTTGGTGGAATCCCACCAGTGGGCGCCGGTGTCAACGTCGGCGACCGGCTGTCCCTTCACCGCCTCGACCGCGAGCTGGACCGCGTCGAAGCCGATCTGGTACGGATCCTGGGTGATGGCTCCGAGGAAGTACTT
>JASHNV010000189.1 GCA_030041455.1 Spirochaetia bacterium | reverse complement strand
ACGGTTTTCAAGACCGCCTCCTTAAACCACTCGGACACCTCTCCAAAAAGCGCTGCTTGCTTCATTTTCACTATATTCTTCGGCGAAGCCTTTTGTCAACAATCGACGATTGTCGGCGGAGCGGGCGGAGCCCGCCCCGCCTCAGGCGCGCGGACCTCCCCGCCTCTCCGGCTCCGCATCGATGGCGGAGCGGATCGCGCGAAGCACCTCCGAGGGGAGGTACGGCTTGGGAATGATCTGGAACACGCCCGTCTCGATGAGCCGGGCGCGGGTTCCCGCGTCGACGAACCCGCTCGAGATGATCACCTTCGCGCCGGCGTCGATCGACCGAATCCGCCTCGCGACCTCTTCGCCTGAGAGCCGCGGGAGCTCGAGGTCGGAGAGGACGACTCGGATGTCCTCGCGGGCCCGGGCGAACTCCGCGACTCCCTCCTCCCCGTCGGAGGCGGTGAGCACGTGGTAGCCTCGCGCGGCGAGGATCGCTTGGAGCATTCTCGAGAGCATCTCCTCGTCCTCGATGACGAGGATGGTCTCGGTCCCCCCGCGGATCTCGAGCTGCTCGCCGCCGCCTGCCTCGAGGGAGCCGGGCGCGCTCTCCTCGATCGGGAAGTAGAGGCGAACGGTGGTTCCCTTCCCTTCGGCGCTGTCGACCGCGATCAACCCCCCATGGTTTCTCACGATCGAGTAGACGAGCGCGAGTCCGAGCCCGGTGCCCTTGCCGGGGCCCTTCGTGGTGAAGAACGGCTCGAAAATGCGGCTTTGGACCTCCGGGCTCATGCCGACGCCGGTGTCCCTCACCGTCACGAAAGCGTAGCGCTCCGCCGCGACCTCCGGGAACTCCCGGGCAAGCTCGGCACGATCCGCGGTTTTCGTGACGATCGTGATGGTTCCCCCTTCGGGCATCGCGTCGCGCGCGTTCAGGCACAGGTTGAGCAGAACTTGGTGAACCTGGGTGTCGTCGCCGCGGATGGCCGGAAGTTCGCCGTCGAGCTCCGCGGAGAGCGAGATCGTCTTCGGGAGCGTCTCCTGGAGCAATTTGATGAGCTCGCGAATGACGGCGTTCAGCGAAAGCGACTCGAGCCCGGACTCTCCCTTGCGCGCGAAGGCGAGAAGTTGATTGACGAGCGCGGCTCCCCGCAGGCCCGCGTTCTTGATGGCCTCGACGCCCTGGCTCACGCTTCCCGACGCGGAAGCGCCGTGCTCGAGGAGCGTCGAGTAGCCGATGATGATCCCGAGGATGTTGTTGAAATCGTGGGCGACGCCGCTTGCGAGCCTCCCGAGGCTCTCGAGCTTCTGCGACTGGAGGAGCTGAAGCTCGAGGTGGTGACGATTCGCCTCGGTGAGCCTGAGCTCGTCCTCCGCCCGCTTGCGCTCGGTCATGTCCACGAACGTGAGGGCCGCTCCGACGAGCTCTCCGCGCTCGTCGCGGAGCGGCCCGGCGCTCACCGCGATCCAAACATCCCTGCCGGTCCGGGGGTCGCGCGTCGTCTGCACGACGTCGCGCACGGTCTCGCCGCGAAGCGCCCGGTTGACCGGCTGCTCGTCGAGCTCGAAGGGCCTCCCGTCCTCCTTCCTGAAGGTCAGGACCTCCGCCCGGCGCTCAAGGGGGATGTTCGTGGGTATCCCCGCGGCGGCGTACTTACGTTTCGCCGTCTCGTTCGTACGGACGATCGTGCCGTCGCGCGCGTAGACGATGAGCCCGACGGTCAGCGAGGCGAAGATCGCGTCGAGCTCCGCGGCGCGCGCCTCGGCGCGGGCGCGCTCGCGCTCCACCTGGGCGAGGAGAAGCGAGCGCTCATCCGCCGCTCGCTCGCGTTCCGTGCGGATCCGCAGGGTCGTTATTCCGAAGGCGAGATCGCCCGCGAGCTCCTCGAGAAGCTTAAGCTCATCGGGCGTGAAGGCGTTCCGCTCGCTCGCGTAGAGGTTGAGGACGCCGAAGGTCGCGGAGCTCTCGTCTTTCAAGGGCAAGCCGATGCTCGAGCGGTAGCCGCGGGCGAGCGCCGCTTCCCGCCATGGCGAGAAGCCGTCTCCGGCGGAGACGTCCTCGAGATCCTGCACGTAGACGGTGTTGCCGCTTCGAATCGCGAGCCCCGCGGGACCCCGCCCCCGCTCGCTTTCCGACCAGGTGATGTGCGCGCCCGCGAGGTAGCCGTCCTCGGCGCCCGCCCACGCGACGGGCTCGACATCGCGCGTCTCGTTGTTTCGAGCGTATCCGACCCACGCCATGCGGTAGCCGGCCTCTTGGCAGACGATGCGGCAGACGTCGTTGAGGAGCGTCTGCTCGTCGGTGGCCCTCATGAGCGTCTGGTTGCAGCTGCTCAGGGCGCGGAGCTCGCGATTGAGCCGGCTCAAGGCGACGGCGGCGAGTCGCTCCTCCGTGATCTCCCGGCTCGTTCCCACGAGGCCGACGACCTCCCCCCCTTCGTCGAAGAGGGGAAGCTTCGAGGTGATCGCCCACCGCTCTCTCCCCTCGCTGTCGACGAAGGACTCCTCGCGGTCGATAACCGGCTTTCCGGTCTCGACGACCGCCCGATCGTCGGCGAGATACGACGCCGCCATGGCGGGCGGGAAGATCTCGAGGTCGGTCTTGCCGATCAGCTCCCCCTCGGGCTTCGCCTTCCTCATCCAAGCCACGTCGCGGGGATTCGCGATCACCTTGCGGTACGCGGCGTCCTTGACGTACACCGCGACGGAAAGGTTGTCGATCAAGGTCCTGAGAAGATTGCGCTCGTAGCGAAGCGCCGCCTCGGCCCTCGCCCGTTCGGTCAGGTCGTGGGCGACGCACACCACCGAGACCGGCTCTCGATCGCGATTATAGCTGAGCGACGCCGAGAAGCTCACGGTTCTCCCGGCCTCCGTCGGGAGCCGCGCTTCGAAGTCTCCGGGATCGCCCGAGATGATCCCGGGCAGGCGCCGCGCGAGCTCCGCCAAGGCGTCTATCTCGGAGACGGGAACCCGCCTCAAGGCGCTCGCGGGCCGGCCGAGGATCCGCGCCGCCGCGCCGTTGGCGACCTGAATGACTCCGTTGAGGTCGATGACGAGAAGCCCGTCGGTCATCGCGTTCATCGCGTCCCGGTCCATCGTGACGGCGGTGATCTCGGTGAAACGGAAGCGGCCGAGCACGCGTGCTGCGATCGCGACGGCGACGGCGACCCCGGCGAAACCGATCGGATAGATTCGAGCTCCGCACGCGACGGCGACGTCGACGAAGCCGGTGAATGAGATCGCGACTCCCGAGATAAGGAGGAGCGCCCGCGTTCGCCGGCTCCCGGCGGGAGCGGCGCGGTAGCTTCGCGCAAGGACGACTCCGCAGAGGACGAGGGTCAGGCAGACGAAACCGAGAAATGGCGCCGCTCCGTAGGTCACCTGCGGAAAGTAGCCCCACGGGAATCTCCGAACGGAGGGAATCAGCCAAGCGGAACGGGAAAATCCCGCGTAGAAGAGGAGCGATAATCCGAGGCACGTCCAGATGAACGGCCTGAAGCGGCGGTACGCTCCGCTCGCCTCCGCGAGAAACAGGAAAAGCAGCGCCGCTTGGAGGCTCATGCCGAGCCCCATGAGATTTCGCGCCCACCAGAGCGCCGTCTCGGGTCGCGTCGCGGCAAAGACCGCCGATTCGCCGAGGAGCCAGGCGGCGATCGAGAGCGTGAGCGCGAAGAACTCGACCCCCGCCCTAGATCCTTGCTCGCGCACGAGCGCCACGAATCCGACCGCCGCGGCGCCGAAGCCGACGAGAAAGGGCGCGATGCTATTGGGATTGAAGGCAAAGCCGGGCGGAAAGACGACCGACGCCGCGGTCAGCAACGGATCCATGGCGCGTCCTTTTCGGAGGAGCGGTAACGCGGAAGCGAACACCAGGTCTCGGCGGCTCCCGCCGCTTCTCGTGCAACTTGGATGTCACCCCAACGCTGCAATCTCCGCTGAAAGTATAGCATGCCTTCCCGCGGGATGCGCCGCGGTCTGGGAGTCCCGCGGGAATTCCGGTCGTCCTCGAAACATGAGCTCGCCTGCGAGCCGGCGCCCGGCCGCGCGGAGCCTCGCGCGATTCCGTCGGTTGCAAGGTTGCCTTCGCGTTCAGGCTCGATTCTCGTGCGACTCGGATCGGCCATGCTCCTTCTCCGTGTGACGTATCAGACGCTGCGAACCTAAAAGGACGGAGGGGTGATCGGTGCGTCTTTTTCGTTCCTTGCTCGTCTGTTATAATCGCGGACCACGTATGGACCAGCTGCTCATCGAGATTTGGAAGCGTTTCGACTTTCCGCTGCGGCGCTTCGTGCGGCACCGAGTGGACGACCGGGACATCGCAGAAGATCTCCTCCAAGACATTTACCTCAAGATTCACACGAACATCCGCACGCTTAGAAATCCGGAACGGCTGGAAAGTTGGGTATACAGGATCGCGCGGAATGCCGTTATCGATCACTACCGGACGCGTCGAGCCGCCTCTGAGCTCCCGGATAGTGTCTCCGAAGAACGCGATGACCACGAACGCGGCGAGTTCGAGCGAGGCCTAGCCCAGAGCGTCCGACACATGATGGTGGAGCTTCCGCCCATCTACCGAGAAGCGCTGATTCTCGCGGACATCGAGGGAGTGAGTCAGACAAAGCTTGCCGGCCGGCTTGGGCTCTCGTTTTCCGGCGCGAAATCCCGCGTGCAGCGGGCTCGGTTACTCCTCAAAAAAATGCTCTTTGACTGCTGTACTTGGCAATTCGATCGCCTTGGGAGGGTTATCGACTACGAGCCGAGGGCCGAAAATCGCTGCTCCCCTCGTTGCGATGCGGTGCCCCATGCGAGCTCGCTGAGGCTTGTTCGATAGAACCTGCGTGAAGGAGAACATCGGCGCTTCGTCTCGAGGGTCGGCTCCGTAGACGCGCCGCTCTTGCCGCCCGATCGCGCGGTGGTCGTTCCGGATTTCCCCATGAGAGAAATCACCAGGTGAGAGCCGAGATTGTCCCTTCCGAAGGGATTTTGTGACGGCAGCTTGCCTCTCGAGGTCCGCAGCTCGACCGTCACCTCCGACGCAAGACTCCTCGCCTATCGCGAGCGCGACGCGTAATCGGCTTGACCGCCGTCGCCGAGCAATGCCGCTACGACGTCGGAATTTGGAAAGAACTCGAAGAGCTCTCGCGGACTGTCAGCAGCGCTGAAAAGCATTCAGGAAACGCATGGAACGCGAAGATGCACATGATTCCGATCGCCTGCCGTCCCTGGGCCGCGCGGCACGCAGCGGGTGGACGGACAGGGATCGCACCTCCGTGTCCCCGGGTCAGATACGGCGGCGCCAGACGGACATGCTCACTCATCCCGGGAACCTCACGCGCCGACGAATCTTTCGGGAGAGCGGATAGACGGCTTGGCGACGGAAATCGATGAAGCGGCTCCTCCTGGACATCGAGTGC
>JASHNV010000033.1 GCA_030041455.1 Spirochaetia bacterium | reverse complement strand
AGCGCCGCCGCGGTCAAACCTGCGACTTTTCTCATACTTTTCTCCTTATCCTCCGAGCTTCCGCGAAAGCCTTTCGACGGCCTTCGAAGAGCCTCTTCTTCCGATTCTCATGAGTCTTCAACCTCGATCTTTCGCTACCCGCGCCCGCGTTCCGCCGCGGGTAGCGGCGCCGCTGACGACCGGCTCGCGAGGCATCCGGCATCCCAGGATCTCCGTCGTCGCGCTTCGCAGGCCGATCGACGCTCCGACGATCATGGCTCCGCCGTGCGAGCCCCGGGGTCTCCACAACGTCAAATATAGCGAAATATAACGAACGTATACAACCTCACCAAGCGGCGTCTTACGCCCTCGCGCCGCTCAGAGCTCGTCGTCCTCGTCGGGGATCGGCGGCTCCGGCCTCGGAAAAGGCCGGCTATCGGGAAACCCGCGCAGAGGCTCGCCAGGCGACCATCCGCTCCGGCGGAGGCACTTCGTCCGGACGCCCGCCGCCGAGCGCCCTCAGGGCGCTCGGCGGCTCAATCGCAGGCCGAGCCGTACCTCTCGAAGTCTATCCAATTGACATCGAGCTTCGTCTTCGGTGGCGCTCCGGGCTTGTAGAAGTCAATCTCCCCCTTGTCGAGAAAGTCGGCGTACTTCTGCCACGACATTTCGGTCTCTTGCGCGCTGACAAAGAGCGTTTTGTTGCCCCGCAGGGCGTCGAGAAGGAGCGTCTGGTACGCTTCGGGGATCTCGACGTCGAATTCGGTCTCATAGCAGAATTTCATCGTTGTCTGCGCGAGGCGGTTCTCGCTCCCCGGGGTTTTGCTCGAAAGGTCGAGGATGATGCCCTCGGCCGGCTGGATTTTGAAGATCACCCGATTGGCCTGGACCCGCCCGTCCTGGTTGAAGAGGAGCTTCGGGAGCGGCTTCAGCTGAATCCCGATCTCGGTGCCCTTGCGGTTGAGCTCCTTTCCGACCCTGATGTAGACCGGCATGCCGGTCCAGCGGAAGTTGTTGATGTACAGCTTGATTTCCGCAAAGGTCTCGGTCGTCGAGTCGGGTCTCACCCCGCGCTCCTTCCGGTAGCCCTCGTATTGAAAGCGGTACACCGAGTCGATACTGATCGTCTTCAGGACGTTGATCTTCTGAGCGCGAATCTCCTCCGCCTCGAGGCTCACGGGCGCCTCCATCGTCATCAGACACAAGAGCTGCATGAGGTGGTTCTGCGCCATGTCGCGGATCGTGCCCGCGGTGTCGAAGTATTCTCCGCGGTCCTCGACGCCGATCGTCTCGAAGGCGCTCAGCTGGATCGACTCGATCTGCCGGGAGTTCCAGATCGGATCGAACAGCGTGTTGGCGAACCGGAAGACGAGGATGTTCTGGACCGCCTCCTTCGCCAGGTAATGGTCGATCCTGAAGATCTGCTTCTCGTCGTAGACCTCGTGCAGCTGGTCGTTGAGCTGCCGCGCGGAGGCGTAGTCGTATCCGAAAGGCTTCTCGATGATCAGGCGCGTCTCGTCCCGGAAGCCCTCGTCGGCGAGCTCCTTCGCGCGCAGGGAATAGACCGACGGCGGAAGCGCCATGAAGACGACGATCTGGTCGAACCTTCCCTTCGATTCGATGAACTTCTTCAGGCCGGTGACGCCGGCGTAGTAGAAGAGGAGGCTCGCGAAGTCCCCGGGGATGTCGAAGCGCGCGCGGAAGGCGGCGTCGGTGTACTCGCTCCGTCCGCTCCCGATGATGACGTTGGTGTGATCGATCTCGCCCTGCTCGAAGAGCGTCGCGAGCGCCGGGATGAGCTTCCGCTTCGCGAGATCGCCGGACGCGCCGAGGATGACAATCGCCGAGTGGGATACCGCCATTTTGAGCTCCTCTGGGTACTTCGGAGAATATACCCGATGGCGGTCGGAAAAAGAAGAGCCGAGCGCGACGCTACTGGTAGCTCTGGCTTCCCGTCGTCGAGGTTCCCGTGACCACGATTCCGCTTCCGACGTCGAGCGACTGCGTCCCGGCGACGGTGCCGACGCTGAGATTCCCGGTCGTCGAGCTCAACTCGAAGCGCAGGCCCGCGAGCCCGTACTGGAAGGAGACGCTTATCGAGCCGGTCGTCGTCGCGAAGCTCGTCGCTCCCTGAAGCGCGATTCCGCGCACCCTGATCGAGCCCCCGCGCGTCGAGAGCGCCGCGAGGCCCGCCTCGTCGTCGAGCTCGATGTCGCCGGAATCCGATTGCGCCCGCACGACCCCGAGGATCTCCTTGAACGTCTCCGAGCCGCTCGAGCTCGTCGCGGTAAGCGCGGCGTTGGTGTTCGTGATCGTGATCGCTCCGCTCGTCGTCGTGACGGCGAGCTTCTCCGTCGACAGGTTGTCGATCGAGATATCGCCCGCGCCGTTCTCGACGGTGACGAACTCGTAGCGAGGGACGGTCAGCACGATCGAGCCGGGCACCCCGGTCGTCGCGGAGACGGACGGATCGACCGCGACGCTCACCTTGAGCGTGCCCGCCTCGACGTCGCAGCTCACCGCGACGCCGCGAGGGATGTCCCGCTCGCTCGTCGTCACGATGTCGGTGTCTCTTCCCTGGATCACCACCGAGAGCGGTCCGGCCTCGACGTCCGTCGCCGACACGCCGCCGTACGTCCGCGTGGGGGATGCGCTCGGGTCCGCCGCGGCGGCGGCGATGAAAAGCGCGGCAAGGACGGCAAGGGCCGCCGAACGGTGCAAAAATCTCGTCATCGATCAATCTCCTCGTGATGGAATCGGCTCAACTTGCATTCTGCAGAGTAAGACGATATAGTTGATTGAAAAATACCCTGCGCTAACCGGATTTAAACGGGACACTGGATGCAATCCGTGAAATACTTGTTTTGAAGGAACAGGGCAACAATGAGCCGGAACCATTATACTCTCAGGTGTCTGCAGTGCAACAGGACCTACGAAGATTCATCGGCCGGTTTTCTCCTGGAATGCGCTGAGAAGCACGAGCCGGCCCTCCTTCGAGCGGAATATTTCAGGAACAGGATAGCCTTTCACGACGAGAACCCCGGGCTCTTTCGCTACAGCGACTGGCTTCCGGTGCGGCGCATCCTGAAGGGCGCCCAAGGACCGATCGTCTACCGGAGCGAAGCGCTCTCCCGCTACCTCAGACTCGACAACCTTTCCATCGCTTTCAACGGGTACTGGCCGGAGAGGGACGCCTTCTTCGAGACCGCGAGCTTCAAGGAGCTCGAGGCCTATGCGGTCTGCGCGAGGGTTCCGGCCGGAGAGCGGCGCACGATGGTGGTCTCCTCCGCGGGAAACACCGGCATGGCTTTCCTCAAGGTGTGCTCCGAGAACGAGATCCCGGCTCTCGTCCTCGTGCCGGAGAAGGCGCTCCCCAACCTGTGGCTCGCGGCCGAGAAGCACCCCTGCGTCATCCTCGCGGCGCTCGCGGGGGACGTCGACTACTTCGACGCCATCGAGGTGGCCCAGCGAATCGGCGCTCTGGAGGACTTCTATCCCGAGGGCGGAGCCGCGAACGTCGCCCGCCGGGACGGAATGGGAACGGTCCTGCTCAGCTCTGCGGAGCTCTTCGGGCGCATTCCGGACCACTACGTCCAGGCGGTCGGCAGCGGAACCGGCGGGATCGCCGCGTGGGAGATGGGCCTCCGCCTTCTCGCCGACGGCCGCTTCGGTAGCGGCGGCTTAAAGCTGCACTTCGTCCAGAACGCGCCGTTCACCATCATGACCGACGCGTGGGAACGCGATCGCCGCGAGCTCGTCCACGAGTCGGAGGAGGGCGCGCGCGACCGCGTCAACCAGCTCTACGCTTCCGTCCTGAGCAACCGCGTTCCGCCCTATTCGGTGCGGGGCGGGGTGTACGACGCGCTCAGAGGGAGCGGAGGCTTCATGTACTCCGCGACCGAGCGAGAGGCCCGCGCCGCGGGCGCGCTCTTCGAGAGGCTCGAAGGCATCGACCTCAATCCGGCGGCCGAGGTGGCGGTCGCCGGTCTCTTGAAGGCTCGATCCGCGGGGCGAATCGGCAGAAAAGAGCTCGTGGTCTTGAACATCACCGGCGGCGGGAGCAAGCGCCTCGAGCTCGAGGGCCGCAAGCGCGCGCTCACCCCCGACATAACCCTGTATCGCGAAGACGACGTCGAGAAAGTGATGATGGCCGTCCTCGGCGCGAAAGAGCTGAGCTGACGGAGGAGCCGATGGCCGATCTTTTCGACAAGTGCGCGACCGACGGGGGGTATTTCGGGAAGCTCCGCGTCCAGGGGGACACCTACTTCAGCCAGCCGATCGTGAACGGGATTCCGGGCGCCCACATGAACTTTCGAGGCAAGGACGTGATCATGTGGGCGCTCAACAACTATCTCGGCCTCGCCGACAACGAGGAGATCAAGGCGGCGTCGCGCCGCGCGCTGGAGGCGTGGGGAACCTTCACTCCGATGGGCTCTCGGATGCTCACCGGCAACACCGACCGGCACATCGAGCTCGAGCGGAAGCTCGCCGAGTTCCTCCAGAAGGAGGCTTCGGTCGTCTTCAACTACGGCTACCTCGGCGTCATCGGCACGATCTCCGCCCTGATCGACCAGGACGACGTGGTCATCATGGACAAGCTGAGCCACGCGTCGATCGTCGACGCGACGATCCTCGCCTCGGCGGGGCGCCGCTTCCGCCCTTTCCGCCACAACGACATGAACGACCTCGAGGCCCAGCTGAAGGCGGCGAGCGGGGGCCGGAAGGGCGGTATCCTCATCGTGACCGAGGGCGTCTACGGGATGCGCGGCGACCTCGCCGATCTTCCCGGGATCTGCGAGCTCAAGGACCGCTACGGCGCGCGGCTGTTCATCGACGACGCCCACGGCTTCGGGATCATGGGCGCGAACGGCAGGGGCTGCGGCGAGTACTTCGGCCTTCAGGATCGCGTCGACCTCTACTTCGGCACCTTCGCGAAGACCTTCGCGGCGATCGGCGGAGTGACCGCGGGCGACAGCGCGCCGGTCGAGTACATCCGCTACAACGCCCGAACGAACGTTTTCGCGAAGGCTCTGCCCCTCCTCTACGTCGAGACGCTCCTCGCCACCCTCGACGTCGTCGCGAAGCGGCCGGACCTCCGCGAGCGCACCTGGAAGCTCGCCAAGATGCTCCAGGGAGGCCTCGTCGAGCTCGGCTTCGACATCGGCGACACCCGGTCGCCGATAACGCCGGTCTACGTTCCGGCGGGAAGCGAGGAGATCGCGATGCAGATGATCAGCATGCTGCGGGAGGATTACGGGGTCTTCGTCTCGGGCGTGAGCTATCCGGTGGTGCCCCGGGGCGTCGTCTTGTTCCGGATGATTCCCACTGCGGCGCACTCGGAGGAGGACGTCGCCGTCACCCTCCGCGCCTACCGCGAGCTTCGCGACCGGCTCAAGATCGATCTGTCGCAGAAGCCCTCTCAGCGGAATCGCTAGGGGCTTCCCGCTTCAGTCCCTCACCCGCGCCACCGCGAGAGCGCGGATCATCCAGTTGGGAAGCGGCCGGTCGGGGCGGCGCTTTCGCAGGTCGAGGTAGAGCCCAAGCTTCTTGAGGATCGGCAGGCGGTGGGTTTCGACGAACTCGATGAGGGTTCCGTCGGGGTCCTCGATGTAGAGGAACCGGCCCGAGGCCTCTCCCATCTCGAAGGTCGACGCGCTGTCGACCGTCGCCGGGAAACCCCGCTCCTCGCACGCGGCCTTCAAGGCGTCCATGCCCCTCACGTCGAAGCAGACCTGAATGAAGCCGAGGTCGCCCCACGAGCGCCCCTCGAAGATCCTTCGCGGCTTGCGCGAGAGCGCCTGCACGAGCTCGATTCGGCTCGGGCCGACGAGGCGGCTGAAGGCGCCCTTCCTCGGCTTGCTGTGGGCGAGGAGAATGCGGCGAAAGCGGCCGTCGCCGCCGGGCAGCGGCGCGAAGTCGGGGAAGGTGCCGGTGACGTCGTAGATGTCGGTGTCGTAGCCGAGGAGATCGCCGTACAACGCGCGCGCGCGCTCGACGTCCGAGACGCCGATGAGGCATCCGCAGCCGCCGCCGGTCACGACGCTCCGTCGCGGGCGGTCGAACCATTCCTCTCCGGGAACCACGTCGTAGTACAGGCCGAGCGGGTCGCGCACGAAGAGGTGCTCGCCGCCGGGCCCTTTCGCGATCTTGCCGAGGAGGAGCGCGCCGCGCCCGCCGAGCGCGTCGTGCGCGGCGCGGATGTCGGGGGCCTTCACCCGCGCCGCGAAGATGCCGAGATCCCCGACCTGCGTCGTGAACGAGGGAGATTTCATGGGCCGAGCCGTGTACTGCCAGATCTCGAAGGCGCTGCCGCCTGAGAGGTTCGCCGCGAGGATCGCGTGGCGCGCCTGGGGCCTGCCCTCGGTGTAGCGAAGCATGAGATCGGCGGTTCCCTCGTCGTCGAAGATGGGAACGTCGACGCCGAAGGCGCCGCGAAACCAGGCGAAAGCCGCTTTGACGTCGGGAACCCCCACGCCCACCTGCTGGATCCCGGAAATGAGCCATCCGGTATCCTCGGCGGCCCCCCGGCCTGATTTCGAAGCGTCCATACTGCCCCCACTGGAAAACGATCGGGCAATAGTCGCGTAAATCGCGATTCGTTTCAATCCGCGGTTCGCTACAGGAGCTTCGCGATGGCCTCCAAGGACTCTACCGCCCGCGAACGGATGAAGAGGTCGGTAACGGTGTCGCTGTAGCCGGATTTCTCGGGGTTGATCTCGATAATCGTCGCTCCGCGGCGGGACGCCTCCAGGGGAAGGAGCGCGGCGGGGTAGACTTCGCCGGTCGTCCCGATCACGAGCATGACGTCGGCGCGAAGCGCCGCCCTCTCCGCGGCGCTCGCGGCGGAGGGAGGGATGCCCTCGCCGAAGAAGACGAAATCCGGCTTCAGCACCGCTCCGCAGTCGCAGGCGGGAGGCAGCTTCCGCAAATCGACGGTCGTCGCGTCGTACTTCCTTCCGCACGCAAGGCAGGCGAGGAGCCTCGAGTTGCCGTGATACTCGATGACGTTGCGGCTTCCGGCGCGATGGTGAAGGTTGTCGATGTTTTGCGTGATCACGGACTCAAGGCGCCCCGATGCCTCCATCCGCGCGAGGATGAGGTGGGCGGGATTGGGCTCCGCCTTCCCGAAATAATCGTAGAAGATCTCCTTGATCGTCGGCCAGCACCGGCCGGGATTCGCGTTGAAGTACGCGATGTCGAGAACCTCAGGATCGTACCGGGTCCAGATCCCGGCCTCCCCGCGGAATGGGGGGATGCCGCTCTCCACGCTGATCCCGGCTCCGGTGAAGGCCGTGAGGCGCTTGGCGCCGCGGATGAGGGAGGCCGCTTGCTCGATCGCCTGGCTGATCGTTTCCATCGCGAGTGATCAATGGGACAGCGTTCGGCCCCCGCTGTCAAGCGTTCGGTCGAGCTCGGGAGGCGGGGGACCGGAACGGCGCGCCCCTTCGTGGTACAATGCGCGCGCTTGGAGGCACGACGATGGAAGTCTTCCTCGGCGCGGGAGGAGCCTGAGATGGGCGGGTCTGATCGCGCCACGGGAGTTCTCCTCGATCTCGACGGCACCGTCCACTCGCGCGGCGTCCCCTTCCCGGGAGCGGTGGAGGCGCTCGCGCGGATCAAACAGTCGGGCGCCGGGGTGAGGTTCCTGAGCAACACGACGACGCAGCCGCGATCGAGCATCGCCGCGATGCTTGCCTCGATGGGGATCCCGATCGGCTCGCCCGACGAGATCCTGACGCCCGCCGAGGCCGCGGTCGAGCTCCTGAGGAGGAGGGGCGCCGCCAGGTGCTTTCTCTGTGTCGAGGAGGCGCTCAAGCCCGTCTTCGGCGAGTTCGAGACGAGCGGCGACCGCCCCGACTACGTCGTCATCGGCGATATCGGACGGCGGTGGGACTACGAGCTCGTGAACCGTCTCTTCAGGCTCGTCATGAACGGCGCGGGGATCATCGCGCTCCACCGCAACCGCTATTGGCGCACCGAGGACGGCCTTTCCGTCGACATCGGCGCCTTCGTCGCCGGCCTCGAGTACGCCGCGGGCGCGCGGGCGGAGGTCGCGGGAAAGCCGTCGCGCGCGTTCTTCCGGCTCGCCGTGCGGAGCCTGCGCCTCGATCCGTCCGGGATTCTCTCGGTCGGCGACGACGTCGAAAGCGACATCGCGGGAGCGGCCGCGCTCGGCATCAGGGGAGTCCTCGTGAGGACCGGCAAGTACGACCCGAGGGAGGTCGGCCGGGCCAAGGTGATCCCCTGGAGGACCGTCGACTCCATCGCGGACGTGCCGGGGCTCCTGTCGGATGGGCCGCCTTAGCGGAGGAGCGGCGCCTCCTTGAGCGTTTCGAGGAGCTCGCGGACGGTCTCGCGCCAGAGCCCTCCGCGGTACCATCCCGACATCTCCACGACGAGCCCGTCGTAGAGCGCGCGAAGCGCTTCCTTGTCCGCGACGTCCTTGGAAGCGCGAAGCCTCGAAAGCTCGGGATGCGCGGCTTCCCAGCCCTCGACTTTGACCTTGGCCGCCTTCGGACGCTCCACCCAGCGGCCGATTTCCCGAAAGTCCGCGTCGAAGAGCGAAACGACCGGGATGTGGTCGATTCCCGCGGCTTCGTAGCCCGCCTTGAGCTCCGGATTCCTGCTTCCGAAGAAGACGCGGAACGCGACCCCGTCCGCCGCCTCCGACAGACGCTTGACGATCGGCAGGTTGTTCGCCGAGTCGCCGCACCAATCCTCGGTCATGACCGAGATCGAGAGCGCGCCGCCTCGGCGCTTGACGAAATCGGAAAGCTCGCGCCGCTCCGAGTCGGTGATCTTCGCCTCGCGGTAGAGCTCGGCCGAGAGCTCGCGGTGCTTCTTCATCGCCTCAAGATAGGCTTCCCACGAAAGTCCCGCCGCATAGGTCCCCTTCGAAAGGGGCAATGTCGTTGTCGCCATCTATATCTCCTCCTCTCCAAGGCGCCGATGTGCGCGCGCTCAGGCGAGCCTCAACCGAGTCCCGAATGAGCCAAGTCGATCGTCATCGCGATGCCCGACGGATCCCGGACCGCGAGGCTCTCGCCTCGGCGCTCGAAGGGGTAGCCCGCGCCCTGCATCCGGGCCAAGAGCCGCTCCATCTCCGGAAGGCCGGGTATCGCGATCGAGAAGTGCTTCAGGCCCGGAGCGCCCGGTCGGGCCGGCGGCAGGCCCGCGCCGCGCCACGTGTTGTATCCGATGTGGTGGTGGTAGCCGCCCGCCGAGACGAAGCCCGCGGCGGGCCCGAAGAGCATCGTGAGGCCGAAACCGAGCACGCGAGTGTAGAAGTCGGTCGAGCTCTCGACGCCGGCGACGTTGAGGTGAACGTGGCCGATCCTCGACGCCGGGTCGATCTCCTCCCCGGTGGCGCCGCGCTCGGGGAGCTCCGCGAGAAGGCCCTCGACGTCGAGGGGATCGGTCGCCATCCTGAGCCTCCCCTCCGCGTCGAACCAGTCGGCGCGGGGCCGGTCGCGGTAGAGCTCGACCTCGTTGCCCTCCGGATCGTAGAGATAGACCGCCTCGCTCACGAGGTGATCGGCGAAGCCCTGGATCCTCGTCTCCGTCTCGACGGCGCGCTTGAGCGCGCGGGCGAGCTCCGCGCGCGAGGGGAGGAGAAGCGCGAAGTGGTAGAGCCCGGTCGCCGTCGCGCGCCGCCCGCGGGTCTCCTCGAGGGAGAGGAGGGGAGCTTGTCCGGCTCCGAGGCTCGCGGCGGACCCCGTCCGATCGATCAGAGCGAGGCGCAGGTTCCGGCGGTAGAACTCGATCTCGCGATCGAGGTCGTTGACGAGGAGGCTCACCCCGCCGATTCGCGTGCCGGGATCGATGACGCCCTGTTCCACGGAGACAGTATACTGACGCGAAGCCCGCCGAGGCAAACGGCGCTCGATCGCCGGTTCCCGAAGCCGGGAGACCGCCGCCCGCGCTTGTCCCGGCGGGCGGCGCGTGCTACCCTACCGCCACCATGGATTTTTTCGCGCGGCTCACCGAGGTCTGCTCCAAGAAGAACAGCCTCCTCTGCGTCGGTCTCGATCCCCGGCCCGACGCATCCGGGGGCGCCCGCTCCCTCCTCGAAGCGAACCGCAGGATCATCTCGGAGACCGCGGACTACGCCGCCTGCTTCAAGCCGAATATCGCCTTCTACGAGGCCTTCGGCCCGCAAGGGCTCGAAGCGCTCGAGGAGTCGCTCAAGCTCGTGCCCTCAGGCATTCCCATCCTCATCGACGCCAAGCGGGGCGACATCGGGACGACCGCGGAAGCCTACGCGCGCGCCCTCTTCGAGCGCTTCAACGCGGACGCGGTCACCTTAAGCCCCTACATGGGCCGCTCGTCGGCGGAGCCCTTCCTCGCCTTTGCCGAGCGCGGCCTGTTCCTCCTCTGCCGTACCTCCAACCCCGGCGCCGACAAGATCCAGGAGCTCGCGGTGCGCTCCCCGGGGACGATCGAGGAGCCGCTCTACCTGAGCGTCGCGCGGGAGTGCGCGCTCTGGGGACCGTCGGTGGGCCTCGTCGTCGCCGGAAACGATCCCGGGGCGCTCGCCCGGGTGCGCTCCGCGCTCCCCGACGTGTGGCTCCTCGCGCCGGGGATCGGCGCGCAGGGCGGGACGGTCCCGGAGGCGGTCGCGGCCGGCATCGGGCGCGACGGGTACGGCATCCTCCCCGTCGTGGTCCGCGCGATCGCCGACGATCCCAAGCCGTCGGAGCGGGCGAGGAGCTTCCGCGACGAGATCAACGCCGCGCGCGAGCGCGCTCTCCGCACGAGCGCACGGGGAGCGGCGCCCGAGCTCGAGCGTCAGGCGATTCTTAAGGGTCTCATCGACTCGGGCTGCTTCAAGCTCGGCGAGTTCGTGCTGAAATCGGGGATCACGTCGCCGTTCTACATCGACCTCAGGCGCGCGACGTCGGACCCGCCGCTCCTTCGGAAGATCGCCCGCGGCTACGCGGGGCTCCTGAGCGGCCTCCGGTGCGACCGGATCGCCGGGATTCCCGTCGCCGCGCTCCCGCTCGCCGCCGCGGTGTCGCTCGAGACCGGCCTCCCGCTCATCTATCCGCGGATGTCCGCGAAGGGCCACGGCACCGGGAACACGGTCGAGGGGATCTACCGGCCGGGGGAGCGGGTGGTCCTCATCGACGACCTCATCACCACCGGTCAGAGCAAGATCGAGGCGGCGGGCGTTCTGCGCGAGGCGGGCCTCGTCGTGGAGGATCTCGCGGTCCTCCTCGAGCGGGGCGCCTCGGGGCGCGACGAGCTCGGCGCCGCTGGTCTCCGACTTCACGCGTATGCCCAGGTCGGAGAGCTCTTCGTCCGCTGCCGGGAGCTCGGGCTCATCGACGGCGCGAAGGCGCGGGAGCTCGAGGCGTTCGTGGGCGCGTAGCGGGCCTCAAACCGGCAGGGGGACGCCCTTCGCCATGTCCTTCAGGATCTCGGCGATCGTGATCTTCGAGAAGTAGTCGCGGATGTGCGCCGCCGCAGCCAACCACATGAGGTGCGCGAGGCACTGCGATTCCCGCTCGCAGACGAAATCGGGCTCCGAGTCGCTGCTGCACGGCGACAGGCTGATCTCCTCCCCGACCGCGTCGAAGATATCCTTGACGGAGATGCTTTCGGGCTCTCGGTTGAGCATGAATCCGCCGCCCGGCCCGCGGGTCGACTTGATGATGCCGGCCTTTCGAAGCCTGTAGAAGATCTGCTCGAGAAACTCCGGAGAAAGGGATTCCGCCGCGGCGAGCTGGCGGATCGAAACCGGTCTCGACTGCTCCGTCGCGGTCAGCGTGAGGACCGCGCGGACCGCGTACCTGCCTTTCGTTGTGACTCTCATTCCTTTGACCCTCTCGGGCGCGCTCGCGTCCGCTGATGCACGAGTATGGCGTTCGGTCACATGGCAAATAATGGATTTTTTGACTTGAGTATCTCTGACGGCATGAAGGCGCACGAGGTGCCCGAAAAGCCTACTACACCGCCTGAGCTTCATCAAGGACTCAGGCGGCGCGCTCTCGGACACGGGAAGGACAGGAGGTCCGCCGGAAGGTCTCCGGCGAGCCGGGCTCGGTCAGCCGTTCACCCGCTCGACGTATTCCTTGCTCTCGGTGTTGATCATGATCTTCTCGCCCTGCTTGATGAAGATCGGCACGCGCACGGTCAGGCCGGTTTCGAGCACGACGTTCTTCGTGGCGCCGGTCACCGTGTCGCCCTTGATCGCGTCCTCCGCCTGGGTCACCGTGAAGACCATCTTGTAGGGAATCTTGATGTCGAGGGGCTGGCTTTCCCACATCACGACGCGGAACGTCTCCCCCTCCCGCATGAAGTAGCGCTTCTCCTCGAAGCCGGCGACCGGGATCTCGAACTGCTCGTAGGTGTCGGTGTACATGAAATGGTAGCCCTCGCCGTCGGTGAAGAGGTACTGAACGTCCTTTTCCTCGACCGCGATCTCCTCGGCGTTGTCCTGGGTCTTCATCGTCTCGCGGAGGACCTGCCCCGTCCTGAGGTTCTTCAGCTTGAGCCGGCAGAAGGCCGAGCCCTTTCCGGGGTTGACGAACTCCCGTTCGGTGACGAGGTAGGGATCGCCCTTGAAAAGGAGAAACGTCCCCTTGTCGATGGACCCTGCTTTGATCATGCTCATTCCTTCGTGATGCGCGCTCGTGACGACGAGCCCGTGCTTGAGTTTCGGAGGACTCTATCAGAAACGGGGAAGAAGATCACCCCCCCGATCTCTTCGGCGCCCGTAAGGAGCATGACGAGCCGGTCGACGCCGAGCGCGACGCCCGAGAAGCGGGGAAAGCCGGCGGGGAAGAGCTCCGGAAAGCCGGGATCGGTCGCGACCGGCTTTCCGCGCTCGGCGATCCGCCGCTCCTCGCCGTGCGCGAAGGCGCGGACGCGCTCCGAGGCGGTCTCCTCGGTGTAGCAGTTCGCCACCTCGACGCCCCCGATGTAGAGCTCCCAGCGCTCGGTCCACGGAGTTCCGGCTATGGGCCGCGAGAGGGACGGCAGGCGCGCGGGGTAGTCGAGGAGCGCGAGCGGCCGCTCTCTCGGGAGGGACGGTTCCACGAGGGCGAGGAACATGCGATTGAAGAGGGATTCCCAGGTTTCCTCGCCCGCGCGCTCGGCGGGAAGGACCCCGAGGCGATCGGCCGCCCGCTCGAGCGCGGCGAGCTCCTGGAGCTCCGAGAGCTCGACGCCCGCGTAGGAGCGAAAGGCCTCCTCCATGGTCAGCCGGGCGAAGGGCACGGAGACTCCCTCGATCGGCCGCGCGCGGCTTTCGGAAAGCCGCGCGACGAGCCGCTCGCAGACCTCGATCTGCTCGAGGTAGCCCGCGCCGAGGGTGTACCACTCGAGCATGGTGAACTCCGGGTTGTGATGACGGCCGATCTGCTCGCCGTTACGGAAGCACTTCGCGATCTGGTAGATCGAGCCGCTCCCGCGCGCGACGAGCCGCTTCATCCAGATCTCGGGGGAGGGAGCAAGGTAGAGCTCGGTGGAGGGACCGTAGGGGCTCAGGAGGTCGGAGCGGAAGGGAGTGATGTTCGACTCCGGGATGAGCTGCGGAGACAGCACCGGCGTGTCGACCTCGAGGTGGCCGAGGGCGTCGAAGAACTCGCGGATCTCCCGGATGATGCCCGCGCGCTCGCGGGCGGCTTCGATCGTCATGGGGCTGCCGAGCTTCCGAGGAGGCGCCTCCCGGGATCCCGCGGGACGGATGCGCCGCCGAGGCCGTCCTCGGCGAGGTCTCCGTTCCCGCTTCCGGGCTCCCTCCGCGCTCCTCCTCCGGCCCGGCCCGTTCGCCCGCGCGGGCGCCGTTTCGTCGTCTCCATCCTGAGTCTACTTGCCTTCCGAAGGCAGGATGCCTACCTTGTGTCAACGATAGCAACATTTCCCGCGCGCGGGAAGGAGGCAGATTCATGAAGATCGCGCTCTACGGCGCCACCGGGACCATCGGGACCCGGATCGCGCAGGAGGCTCTCAGCCGAGGACACGAGGTCACCGCGGTGCTCCGCGATCCGGCGCGCCTCGCCCTCGATCATCCGCGGCTGCGGAAGGTGAAGGGGGAGGTCACCGACCCCGCCGGGATCGCGTCGACCGTGAGGGGCCTGGAAGCGGTGATCAGCGCGATCGGGCCCCGGACGCCCGGCGAGGTCGGCGTCCTTGAGAGCGCCCTCCGAGCGCTCGTCGACGGACTGAAGCGCGCCGGCCTGAAGCGGCTCGTCGTGGTGGGCGGCGCCGGGAGCCTCGAGGTCGCTCCTGGCGCCCTCCTCATGGACACTCCGCAGTTTCCGAAGGAGTGGCGGCCGCTCGCCGCGGCTCATTTCGACGCTCTCAAATACCTCACGTCGGTCCGCGACCTGGACTGGTCCTACCTGTCGCCCGCCGCGCTGATCCAGCCCGGCAGTCGAACCGGCGCCTACCGCGTGGGCTTCGAGCAGCTCCTCACCGACGCGAAGGGGAACAGCGCCATCAGCACCGAGGACTACGCCGTCGCGCTTATCGACGAGCTGGAGCACTCCCGGCACGTGCGCGAGCGCATCACCGTCGCCTACTGACCGGGAAGGCGCAGGCCGAAGAGCTCCGAGATGCCGGAGATCACGAAGTGCACGGCGATCGCGGCGATGAAGATCCACAGCACCCGCGCGAGGACGAGGGTTCCGAGCGGGCCCATGACCCGCGCGAGCACCACGCTCGATCGGATCACGGCGTACGCGATCGCGAAGTTCACCACGAGCGCGATCACCGCGATGAGCCAACCGTCGCGGTCGAGGATGAGAATGCCGGTGATGATCGAGCCGGGGCCGACGAGAAGCGGCACCGCCATCGGCACGACGCCCATCTCCATGAGCTTGCCCGGCGTCGGGCGGAAGTCGCCGGGGTTGTAGAAGACGATCTCATAGACGGCGAGCACGATGAGGAGAATGCCTCCGGCGATGCGGAACTCCGCCACGCGGATCTGGAAGACGTACTCCATGATCCAGCGGCCGCTGAAGGTGAGGACCGCGAGGGTGACGAATCCCGCCGCGACGGCGACGTTGAAGAGCCGGCCCCGCGTCCTGCGGTCGAGGTCCTTCGTGAGCTCCGCGTACATCGGGACGACCGTGATCGGATTCAGGATCGAGAGGAGCGCGAGGATCGCGTTCAGGAGCGCCGTTCCCTTGATCATGGGCGCCTTCGGTGCGCGGCTCCCGCCCGTCAGCCGATCGCGAGCATGCGGTTGACCGCCCGCAGGGCGCGCAGGCGGGTCTCCTCGGGAACCTCGACGACGTAGCGGGTCTGCTTGAGCGCCTCAAGGGTGTCCTCGAGCGTGATCTCGTTCATGTGCGGGCAGCGCACGCTGCACAGCCTGAGCATCTCCTTGCGGGGGTTCGCCGCGGCGATGTTGTCTCCCATGCTGCACTCGGTGAGAAGCAGGTAGCGCGGAGCCTGGCTCCGCTCGACGAAACGGATCATCGCGGTCGTGCTTCCGGAGAAGTCGGCGGCCGCCACCACCTCGGGGCTGCATTCCGGATGCGCGAGGACCACCGTGTCGGGGAACTGCCTGCGGATGTTCGCGATGTCCTCGACGGAGAACTTCTCGTGGACCTCGCAGCGGCCCTTCCAACCGATGATCTCGTAGTCGATCGGAGCCTCGGCGGCCCCGGGGCGCGGCGTCCTCGTCGGGAAGATGATGCGTTTGCCGGTCTCCTTCGCGACGTTGGAGGCGAGGTACTCGTCGGGAAGGAAGATCACCCGATCGCCCGCGATCGCCTGCACCACCTTCGACGCGTTGCCGGAGGTACAGCAGTAGTCGCTCTCGGCCTTCACGTCCGCGTAGGTGTTCACGTAGGTGACGACCGGAACGCCGGGAAAGCGGGCCTTGAGCTCCCGCACGTCCTGCGCCGTGATGCTCTCCGCGAGGGAGCAGCCCGCCTTCGGCGAGGGGATGAGCACGGTCTTGCCCGGATTCAGGATCTTCGCGGTCTCCGCCATGAAGCGCACTCCGCAAAAGACGATGATGTCAGCGTCGGTCGAGGCGGCCTTGCGGCAGAGCTCGAGGGAGTCCCCGGTGAAATCGGGAATCGAAGCATACAGCGCGGGCTCCATGTAGTTGTGGCCGAGGATGACCGCGTTCCGCTCCCGCTTCAGCAGGTTGATCTGGTGGGCGAGAGAGGCCTTGTACTTGAGCTCGAACTCCGGGACGACGCGCTCGAGCTTCGCGCGCATAGACTCGTAGAGCTCTCGCTCGTCCTGAACGGCGGTCTCCATAATAATACCCTGTCTCCGGCACCTAAGGTACTGACGGGGGAGACGGAAGGTCAACAGCTCGCGCGTGTGCGCGTCAAGGCGTCGGGACGGCGTACACGGACGGACAGCGTTTTAGTATCGTAGGGAATTACGTAGGTCCTGGTCGGCGCGGCCCTTTGCTCGTCGCCCGACGCGGTGGCCGCGGCGCTCAAGCCCGTGACCGAGGGCTGCTGCCGCTGTATTGGCGGGAGAGGCGACAACCGCGTCGAGCCGCAGACGGCGTAGGAGATCGTGCTCACCCGGTCGCCCGCTCAAGGCGATCGTCGGTCGGTTCCGAACCTGCCGTCTTCAGGCGAGACGACCTGGGGCGGAGCAACCGCTCGGCCTCGCGAGGAAGCGGTTCGCGCAGGCGAATAGGACGAGAGCCGCCCTCGACGACCGGGTCTCAAGCACGACCCGCCCCGCGCGCGCTCTCGCTCGATGGGGGTCGCCTCAAGCCTTGCCGAAGCAACGGGACACGGCGGGGCTCGTTCCGGCCGCTGGCCGTGCGCCTCGTGGTCGTGCCGCGTATCGGTCAGTCGACCGTGACGGTCGTCGTCGCGCTCGCCGTGGTCGTCCCGTCGGTCACCGTCACCCCCACGGTATAGCTCCCGGTCGTCCCCGGAGCGATCCAGGTGTACTGATCCAGATCCGCGGTCGGGCCCGCGACCGTGGATCCGTTCACGGTCCACGTGTAGTCCAGGGTGTCGCCGTCGGTATCGGTGGCCGAGGCGGCGAACAGCACGGACGACCCGGAACTAACGACCTGGGGCGAGACGCTGATCGCGGTGATCACGGGAACCGGGGTGGCGGAGGCGCCGGTCATCTCGACCGAGACGACGTCGGAGGCCGGTCCCAGCGAGAAGCCGCTTACGGCGGTGGGCGCGACGACGA
This sequence comes from Spirochaetia bacterium, assembly GCA_030041455.1. Lineage (GTDB taxonomy): Bacteria > Spirochaetota > Spirochaetia > DAHUYW01 > DAHUYW01 > DAHUYW01. The sequence continues at coordinate 11,557 of JASHNV010000033.1, read as the reverse complement.
GGTAATAGGTCGCGCCGATGGTCAGCCCGCTGATCGTCGCGCTCGACGTCGTCGAGACGACCTCTTCCGTGTAGCTCGTGGGGGAGACGCCCGGGGACTCGGAGAGGAAGACGTCGTAGGCGGTCGCCCCCGAAACGGGCTGCCATGAAACGATGAGGGAGCTTCCGCTCGGCGTCGCGGTAACGGACCCCACCGAGGGCAGGCTCCTCGCGCACGACTCGATCCCGGACGCCCACCCGAGGAGCTGAACGAGGAAAAAAGCGCTCAGGATGGAGCGCCTCAGGCTCTCGGCTTCCGGTCTCGCGCGCTCGCCGACAGATCCGCGCCATCGCGTCGATTCCGGCCGTCGAGGAACGTCTCTCCCGCGAATTTCGGTGTTGCCGATTTCATGCCTCATGGTCTATTGGCTCGCGTCGGATCTGCCAAGATTCCGCATTTCCGCGCCTCGAATATGGCGCTGCGGCAGGAAAATATCAATATCCTGTATTGACAGTCAGGTTTCCGCACGGTACGGTCTATGGGAAGCGAATCCGATTCCCGGGCGGCGAGGCAGGGAGTTATTCCGTTTTCCAGGCACCAAAGATGGCGTTAACGTACAACGCGCTCATGGATCTCATCAAGCAGGAAACCCAGGGGCTCGCTTTGCGCTCCCTGGGAGATCTCACCGTGTCGCGCAACGAGATCGGTCTCGTCGCCGTTCGCCCGCTTCTCGTGAGCCTCTTCTCCCTGCGTCTGCTTTTCGCGCTCGCCGGCGCCCCGAAGATCGCGGACATCGCGGGAGCGCTGTCGCTGCTCCTCGAGCGCTACCAGTACGGCGAGATCTCCCGGGGGAGAGCGGTCCTGGACCTCACGCGGCGCGTGTTCGCGCGCCTGTCGGAGGTCGCCTCCACCCTCGAGAGCCATACGCGTCTCGGCGCGCGCGTCGGAATCCGGGCCCGATCCCTGCGAACCGTCGATCTCGAGGAGGAGCTCGCGCGGATGCTCAATCTCGAGGCGCTTCCCAAGAGCACGAGCGTCGTCAACGCGAGCTCGCGCGCGGCCTATCGGGAGGTGCTGCAGCCCTTCGTCTCCGCGGGCGCGGAGGACGACCGCTACGTGACCTTGGCGTGCATGGATCTCCTGCAGCAGGGGGAGAAGCTCCCCGAGCTTCTCCCGATCCTCGGCAGCTTCGCCGAGCGCGGAACGCTCCTCGCAGGCGGGCTCCTTGAGCGCTCTCCTCGCCGGCGGGGGCCCGCGCTCGGGGGCCAGCCCCTCCAGGAAGGGACCGCGTTCTTCATCTTCCGCACCGACCTTCCCTGGGAGCCGACGGGGAGCTTCTCCCGGCTCCCGGCGGTGAAGCTCGCAACCCTCTACGACCCGTCGCGCGCTGTCCCCGGAGGGAATGGCGCGGGGTTGGACGTCCCCGCCATCACCCCCGAGCTCATCGAAACGGCGCTCGCGGGCCACCTCTCGGAGTCGAGAGAGCTCGCGATCGTGGGCGAGACCGCGCTCGTCCCGGTGGAGGGCGCCCTGCCGGCTCCCATGGACGCCGCGCCGCAACGCGACGAGCACCAGGGTCGGCGTCGCGCAGCGCGGGAGCGGCGCACCACGATCGGCTTCAAGCTCATCATCATCACGTCGATCATCCTCGTTGTGGCGCTCACGGCGATGATCGTCGTCGCGTCGCTTTTCTTCAAGGACGACGTCACCGTCAGAATAGAAGAAAACAACCACACCCTGGCTCAGCTGACCGCGCTCGACATCCAGGACGACTTCCAGCGAATCCTGTCGAACACCCAGCTCTTTTTGAACATGGTGAGCGCGTTCGACACCGTGCCGGACTCGGCGGAGACGCTCCAGACCGCGTTCTTCGCCCAAAGCAGCGGGATCGGCTACGTCGGCATTCCCGGCGAGGTCGGCTTCTACAACGATTCGCTCCTTGACGGCCGGCAGCTTCACCACGGCGACGTCGATCAGGCGATCGCGGCGCACGGCGACGCGCTGAAGGCGGTGGCCTCGGGGATCAGCTCGGTCATCAATCTCTCCCCCGAGCTCAAGTCTCCCATGCTCGCGCTCGTCGTGCCCTACCGCAGCGCCGGCGCGCAGGTGCCGCTCGTGATCGTGACCGCGCTCGACTCCTTCGTGCAGGCCGTGCAGACGAGCGGGATCACGCAGACCTTCGTCGTGAACGCCAAGGGCGAGCTCGTCGTCGACGCCGACCTCACGCTCCTCGGCGGCGACATCGATTACACGAAGCTCCCGATCGTCCGCTCGATGCTCAAGAGCCCGATCGACAACGGGGAGCTCCAGTACGCCGGGGATCACGGCGTGACCTACCTGGGCTCGTTCAAGCGCATCCCCTTTGCCGGTCTCGGCGTCATCTCGACGGCTCCCGCCGACAGGGCCTTCGAGGCGGTGCGCGATATCGAGCGACGCAACCTCTACTTGATGGTCGTCGTCCTCGCGCTCGCGATCCTCGTCGTCTATTTCTTCGCGAAGACGCTCACCCGGCCGGTCGCGCGCCTCGTCCAGGCGGCGCAGCAGGTCGAGATCGGCAATTTCCTTCTCGAGCTCAAGCCGACGACGCGCGACGAGATCGGGCTGCTGACCGAGACCTTCGTCCAGATGGGCAAGGGCCTTCACGAGCGCGAGCGGATCAAGGACGCCTTCGGGAAGTTCGTGAGCAAGAGCGTCGCCGAGCAGGCGCTGCACGACGAGGTGCGCCTCGGAGGCGAGCGCAAGGTGGCGACGATCTTCTTCTCCGACATCCGCTCGTTCACCGCGATCTCGGAGAAGCTCCAGCCTGAAGAGGTGGTCGAGTTCCTGAACGACTACATGACGCGGATGGTCGAGTGCGTGAACGAGACCGGTGGCGTGGTCGACAAGTTCATCGGCGACGCGATCATGGCCGTCTGGGGCATTCCGGTGTCGCGCGGCAACGACGCGCAGAACGCCATCAACGGCGCACTCATGATGCGCGCGGCGCTGCGCGAGTTCAACCGAGGCCGGGGAACCGCGGCGCGGCCGACCATCCGCATCGGCTGCGGCATCAACAGCGGCCCGGTCGTCGCGGGCCAGATCGGATCGACCGAGCGCATGGAGTACACGGTCATCGGGGATCCGGTCAACCTCGCATCGCGCATCGAGTCGCTCAACAAGCCCTTCGGTACCGACATCCTCATCACCCACGACACTTACGAGCAGGTGCAGGATCTCTTCGAGGTGGTGCCGCAACTGAAGATCAAGGTGAAGGGTAAGACCGAGCCGCAGCAGATCTACGCCGTGCTCGGGCGAAACGACGATCTTCACCGCCCGCGCACGCTGCGCGAGCTGCAGCGCGCGATCGGCGTCGATCCCGCCTCCTTGAAGAAGCAGAAGGCCGTCACCGAAGAGATCAAGTATGAAATCCTGGATGAATGACGTTGCCGTCACGCTGTCGACCCTCGTCGTGGCCGGCTGCTTTGCGCTTCTCTACTACGAGGACGTGAACGGCCAGCTGTCGGAGGCCGGACGCAAGCCGATCGGCACGGTCACCTACTCCCACAACGAGGCGCAGCGGCGCTTCGGCGACCGCGCCGTCTGGGAGCAGGTCGAGAGCAGCGCCCCCCTCTACAACCTGGACAGCATTCGAACCGTAGCGGACTCGGAGGTCGTTATCCGGCTCATCGACGGCACACAGATCACGATGAGCCCGAACACGCTCATCACGCTCGACTGGAGCGCGAAAGCGAAGGCGGTCAATTTTCTCGGCGGCTCGATTACCGCGATCCGATCGGGCGGGGGCCAATCCGCCGCCGGTCCCGGAGGGGCTGCGGGGCTCGTGATCACGAGCGGCCGCTCGAAGGTCACGCTCGACGACGCCTCCGTGAACCTCTCCCAGGGCGCGGCGGGCAAGGTCGACGTGAGCGTCGCCTCCGGGGAGGCGAGCCTCTCCTCGGGCGGAGCGGTGCAGACGGTGTCGGCAAGCGAGATCGCCCACCTCGACACCGCGACGGGATCGGCCTCCATCACGACGTCGCCGCTCGTGCCGCTCTCTCCGCCCGCCAACGCCATCGTCGTCACGCAGCGCGGCTACGCCTCGATTCCGTTCGGCTGGCGCTCGAGCCTCGGTCCGGCGGCCTACACCGTGCAGCTCTCCGAGGATCCCGGCTTTCGCCGCACGAGCGGCTCCTTCACGACTTCGGGGACGTCCCTCACCGAGAGCGTCGCGCCGGGCGCCTACTACTGGAGGATCCTCGCCTCGGGGCAGGAGAGCACGCCGGTTCGTCTCACCGTCCTCGCCGATTCCCCTATCGTCACGCAGACGCCCGTCGAGGGCGCGAGCTTCGGCTACGACGTCGCCCTGCCCCTCATCGATTTCTCGTGGAGCCCGTCCGGGGTCGCAAGCGGCTACACGATCCAGGTGGCCACCGACCCCAAGTTCGACAACGTGGTCGAGAGCGAGCAGACCACCACGAACGCCGTGACGGTGGCTACGCTCGGCGCGGGAAGCTACTTTTGGCGCGTCGAGCCCGCCTACGCGTTCGCCTCAAGCGCGTCCGCCCCCGCTTCGCGCGCCGCGTCGTTTCGCGTCGTCCGCGACGCGAGGCTCAAGGCGCCGTCGCTCGTCGCCCCGGCGCCGGGCGCCGAGCTCAACACGCTCGCCATCAATTCGACGGGTCTCCTGTTCAACTGGCAGGCCGATCCCGCCATGGCGAGCTGGCATCTCACCGTGGCGCGAAATCCCGAAATGACCTCCAAGGTCCTCGAAGAGACCACGGCCGACAATTTCTACCTGCGCGGCGCGCCGCTCGACCCCGGCACCTACTACTGGCAGGTGCGCGGGACGGACGGGAACGGCGTGCAGACGCCGGTTTCCGAGCTGAGGGCCTTCTCGGTCCACCGGGAAAGCGCGACCATTCACCTGAAATCGCCGAGCCCGAACTTCGACTACGACGGAAGCACCTTCTCGAACGTGCCGGTGGTCTGGTCGAGCGACGTGCTCGGGACCTACGAGGTCCAGCTGTCGACGAAGGCGGATTTCTCCGCCCTGTTCAACCAGATCAAGACGACGTTTAACAACGCGAGCTTCGGCAGCCTGCCGCCGGGAACCTACTTCTGGCACGTGCTTCTCCTCGGCTCCGACGGCTCCACGCTCCTTCCGAGCGGGGACGAGTCCTTTACGGTCATGCCTCCGCTCGTCGCTCCCCTCGCCGTGAGCCCGGCTCCCGGGAAGAGCATCGATCTCATCAACGCGCCCTCGCTCGAGTTCCGTTGGGACGGCGACCCCCGCAGCCAGTTCTACGATTTCGCGCTGTACGGCCGGGGCCCGGGGGGCCGGAACCGGATCCTCGCCCAGGCCGCGGACCTCACCTCCAACGACTTCGTCTTCGACGACCTGAGCCTTCTCGCGCCGGGAGGCGGCTACACGTGGGAGGTCAAGGCGCACAATCCGGCGGGCGCCTCCTTAAGCGCGCAGGAGAGCCTTCCGACCCTCGCGGACTTCACGATCCGCGAGCTGCGGATCATCCCGCCGCCTCGGCTCGTCTCGCCGGGGCTCGGAGAGGTCATCGACGGTCCGTCGGCGCTCGACAGCGGGGTGACCTTCAAATGGATCAGCCCGGACCTACAAGGCGTCGGGCTCCTCGATCTCGCGACCAAGCCCGACTTTTCGCAAACCCTCAAGCAGATCGTGGTGAATCCCGGCTCCGAGAGCGTCTCGGTGGCGGAGCTTCTGCCCGGCACCTACTATTGGCGGGTTCGCGCGCACACCAGGGACGGTCTCGAAGCTCCTCCGTCGAAGGTCGGAGAGTTCGTGGTCGCGCTGCTGCCGCCCCTCGCGCAGCCGTACCTCGTGACGCCGCCTGGAGGCTCCGTGGTCGACATGTGGAACAAGAGCTCGCTCGACTTCTCCTGGAGCCGCGCGCCGGACGCGACGGGGTATTCGCTCTCTCTCACGGAGCTCTCGACGGGGAGGCAGGTATTCTCCGTGTCGGGCGTGCAGGCGACCTCCTTCCGGTACACGGACCTTCAAAATCTGAACGTCGGCCAGTTCGTTTGGCGGCTGACCGCGACGCAGTCCGACAGCTCCGGACAGGTCGTACGGTCGAGCCGGCCGCTGGCGACACGATTCGAGATCGTCCTGGGAAACAAGATTGGACCCGCGAGAATCACGTCGCCGAACCGCTTCTTCGTCCATTGAGACAGGGAGGCGCCGGGGCCCGACCGCCTGGCTCCTCGTCTCGATGCTCCTCCTCGCCGTCGTTCCGACGCCGCTTCCCGCCCAAGAAACGCCCTCTTCGCCGGCCTCCTCGGGCGTCCTCATGCGCCACATCACCGTCTCCTGGACGAAGGTCGCGGGAGCGGTCCACTATCGGGTGCTCGTGCGTCCCCTCGGCGGCGACGTCATCATCGACCGGACGACCGACGCGACGAGCATCGCGGCGGTGCTCGCTCCGGGGACCTACCAGGTCCGCGTCATCTCCTTCAATCTCTTCCAGAAGCCCGCGAGCCAGTCGGACTGGCGGCTGCTCGACGTCGTGCAGGTCTTCATGCCGGTCGTCGACCGGTTCGCGCCGAGCGTTCTCTACTCGGGGTACTCCGAGAACAGCTTCGCGCTCGACGGCGCGAAGTTCATCGATGAGACGGAGGTGAGCCTCCTTCGCGGCGGCAAGCAGGTCGCGCTCGCCGTGAACGACCAGGTGGGCGACAAGCGGCTGCTCACCCGCTTCGACCTGACGTCGGTTCCTCCGGGCACCTACGATCTGCGGGTCGCAAATCCCGAGAACCTCGTGCTCAACCTGCCCGGAGCGGTCGAGGTGAGGCCGCGCGTGCAGCCGGGGATAGGCTCGATCTCGATCCACCACGGCTACAACGACCGCGTCTACCGCAGGGTCCTCGTCGAGGGCGACGGCTTCGAGCCCGGCACGAGCTTCTTCCTTCAGGGCGCGGGCGGCCGCATCGACATCCCCCTCGCGACCGTGCAGTCTCCTTTCGAGGCTTACCTCGACATCAACCTCGCCGAGGCGCGACCGGGCGCCTACGACGTCGTCGTCGCGAACCCAGGCGGGCTGAGCGCGACATTGAGCCGCGCTCTCGCCGTCGACAACATCGAGGCGCCGCAATTCGTCTCGATGACGCCCTCGGTCTTCACCGAGGGCCGGAGCGACGGGACGTTCACGCTGCGGGCGAAGGCGCTCGTCGCCGACACGCAGGTCTTCTTCGGCCGGAACGGCAACCTCGTCCCGGCGCTCGAGCGAAACGGCGCGAAGACCCGGGGCGCACCGATCGCGCAGGACGTCGAGCAGACGCGCTCCTACCAGATCGACCTCCGCTCGGTCGCCCCCGGCACGTACGATCTGATCATCGCCAACTCGCAGGCGCTTCAGACCGTCGTCGCCGGACTCATCACGGTGAATCCGGAGCCCGTGACCACGATCCAGGGAACGTCGCTGAAGCGAGGGTACAACACGATCGAGTATAAGAACGTCGTTCTCACGGGCGAGAACTTCCTCTCCTCGTACAAGGTGGTGCTCAGACGCGGAACCGTGATCCACGAGCTCGCGACCCGCTACGTCTCCCCCGAAGAGCTCCAATACGACGCCGATCTTCGCGGCTTCGTTCCGGGCAACTACGAGCTTCTCGTCGAGAGCGCGGCGCGCGTCGTCGCCTCCCTTCCCGGAGGCGTCGTCGTGGAGGAGCCGCCCCAGCGCTTCGTCCACCCCCAGACCATCAAGATCACGGCCGGCTACCCCTACATCTACGCGCTCAGCCAGAGCTTCGCGAGCGTGATCACGGGGTCGGTCGCGGGCGGCGACGTCGTCGCCGCCCTGCCGCTCGGCGTCAAGTTCTTCCCCACGACCCCGGGCCTTCGCGACCTCGGCGTCGAGATCGAGATCGATTATTCGGTGTACACCGACGTCGGCGCGAGCTCGAACGCGGCGCTCGACCTCGGCGAGCTCGGCACGAATCTCTATTACCGCACTCCCTTCAACTTCCCGCTCAACGGAATCCTCCGGGTCGGTTACGGTCTTTCCTACAGTTCCTTCAACCTGACCGCGGGCGGACAGACCGAGTCCGGCACCTCGGAGGATTTCTATTTCAAGGCGGGGTCGTCGATCGAGCTCGACATCGGCAAGACGATCACGGTCGAGACGGGGGCGGATTGGATCCGCGTGCTGTACGCGAACGCGAACCTCGACTCGCTCAGCCTCTTCGTCCGCGTCGGGGCGAGACTCGGCCGCCTCGGCCCGTGACCCCCGCTCCCTCGGCCGGGCGGATACATTGGTAGCGTGTCGGACGTCGTGGAGTATTCGTGGTCGAAAGAGAGCACCCCTTCCCGCGGAGAACGACATCGTCGGCGGGAGGAGAGCAACGTTCTTCGGCTAGTCGACCGAAGCACTCCGAAGGCGAAGGTACTCCACCTCATTGGCGACAGGCCTCCTCGCGCCGAGGCGCAACGTCCAGGACTTCCTGAAGCGACGGCCGGGCGGTTCGTCGCTCATTTCACGCCACGCGCGCCTCGCGGATCACCCTCGTCGAACGCGGTTTGCCCAAGATCACGCCGAAACGCATTCGTCGAGGCGGTTGGAACGGGTACGGCGCTTTCAAGCGCGCGATCACGGACTTCCCGCGTCAGGGGAACGAGGCCGGCGAAGCTTCGTCCGGACCAAGACAGTCGACGGGATCACGCGGCGAGTGCGTAAGGCTACCGCGACGTACGTTGTGTCACGTTTACCGAACACGAGTAACCTAGAAAAAAGCCGGTCAAGAAGCCGGAGTCATTGTCGTGATCGGACAAACGGTTATACTTTTCGGTGGAAGAAAAAATGAACGTTGCTCTTGAAATTGACCGAAGAGCCTTGGGCCTTTTCTGCCTACACCATGATATTCGCAGGCTCTCGCTGTTCGGTTCCCAGCGTACGGATGCGGCAGGACCGCACAGCGACATTGATTTTCTCATTGAGTTTGAACCTGGGCATGAGCCCGGACTGCTGGGTCTTGCAGCAATGGAGGTCGAGCTCTCTGATTTGATGGGCGGTCGCCGCGTTGACCCGCGTACGCCCCAGGAGCTGAGCCGCTATTTTCGCCAGGAAGTGCTCCGGACTGCCGAGGTGCAGTTTGCGCGATGAAGATCACGTCCGCATTCTCCACATGATTGATGCGGCGAGTCCGTAAGACGGTTCGTTACGGGCGACAGCGTACCGATCTTGAAAGCGACCAGATGCTCCTTTTTGCGATGTGCACGCTGTGGGCGTATTGGGGGAGGCGGCAAGCAAGGTGTCTGACATCATTCGGGCCGAAGCGCCGATTATTCCGTGGTCGCGATCGGTGGCATGCGGAACCGCCTGATTCATGGATGCTTCGATAGTCGACGTCGGCATCGTGTGGAAAACGGCAACCGACGAAATCCCACCGTTGCTTGAGCAGCTCAGGACGCTCGTGTAGCGGTCCAGAATCGATGAAGACGGCAGAAGGCCCCTGTCCCTGCCTATTTTCGTACTCAGGCCACCCGGCTCACTGGGGTAACGAGAACTCGCTTCACTGGGTTCCGGACATCGCCTTCCGGGAAGACGAATCCCGCAAACGCCCGTTCACACCGCTGAGACCTTCGCGGTCCTTCGCCACGTTCACGCTGAATCCGCTCAAGCGAGAAAAGACCTCCAAGCCGCAGCATGTTGGCAAACGGCTCCAAGCTTCCCGGGACCAGGACAACATAGAACGAGTCCTGTTTGGCCCATGGGTTTCACATGCGGTAGCCCTGTCGACAACCCTTGTCGGTAAAATGCTACTATTACTTATACCTATGCGGCATTGGTTATAAGCTGACCAGGGGCGCCATATGGGGGGCGTCGACGGAGCTATGCGATAGCGGTCGGCTATTCGCTCCCCCTTGTGGTATCAACCGCTTCTCGTGACGCCGGTTCGTGCCGGCTTCGGCTCCCCATGACGTTTTTGACTTGCGATCATGTAGGCTCTCAAGACGGCGTTGATTCGTGTTTGGTATCCGGTTCCCGGGCGCTGAAACCACGCGACGACATCCCGATCGAGTCGAAGCGTAACAGGCTGCTTGATCTCTCGCCGCAATTCATCCGGAGACGGCATGAAGTCGGCTATTCGCACCGCGGTTTCGAGCGCTTCGGCGACATCTCGTGGCGCATCCTCGTATCCATCATCCGACAGGATTTTCTTGCTCATAGATCTTTCTCCCCTCGCGCCAATAGCCGGCTCCGAAAATCCTCATTACCCGACGCCGGCGAGTGAATCTAACGGTAACCACCCGTCCCGCGACCAACCCAAGAAGGAAATAGCGACGTTCGACTGGCGAGCTGTGCTTTTTGTCGAGATAGACAATCCGCCTCGGATCGAGCGAGGCTTCCTTCGCTTCCTCAAAGGCAATTCCGTGCTTCGATATGTTCAGCTCGTTCTTATGTGGATCCCACTCGAAGGCCGCGACAGAAGGTAATTCGATACGTACCTAATGTCAATACGGCTCGATCTTGAGCCCGCCTACAAGCACAGGCGCGTTGTATGCCGATGGCCCCGTAGCCGGTCCCACAGGTGCATGTACTGGGGTTACAGGATCTTGGAGGGCGCTCACTGGGAATGGGCATACCCCGCGAATGACGGAACTACGAGATAACGTTATCGCAGGGACGGAGGCCCAAGAAGGAGCGTATCGCAGAATGGCGGCGGAGAATCCCCGGAACGATCGCGGAGTTCGCTCGCAAGGGGGCTCAACAAGTCTTGCACCGAGGCCTGGGAGCAGAGGTCGAGGAGCAAGTGGTGCGATTCCAGAGGCTGCGCGACGAAGGAGGCCGCCACGTCGTGGCACGGAACGATCGGCCGCCGCTCGGTCAGCTTCTCTGTCGGGTTGTACGCATACGACGGGTATATGCTGGTTCTCGCTCGAGGTCGGCATCTATCTATTCTGACCCTGGACCATAAGGTCGCCGAGGCGGTTCGCGGTGCACTCGCGGAAATTGTGGAGATTTAGGCCCATGAAGACATATACCTACTCCCAGGCACGCCAGAAGCTCGCGCGGCTTCTCGATGACGCCGGACGGGAGAGCTGCGTCGTCATCCGTCGGCGGGACGGCTCCGCGTTCCTGCTTCAGCCGATGATCGAGGGCGAGTCTCCGCTCGACGTGCCGGGCGTTCGCGGCACGTTCAAAGTCGGTGAGCTGGTACGAATCGTTCGCAAGGAGCGCTCGCGCTCCGCCGAAAAGGCTCTCCGTGCTGCCGCGACGAGACGAAGTGCACCTCGTCAACGCTGATTGGTGTAAGCTCTCGCGTTCTAGTCGGAGATTTTGAGGGTTTTACCCGAATTGGATTCTCATGGTTTTCGCATTTGATCTTCGCGCATTCGGGCACGTGAAGCGGAGCGGCCCGAGGTCACCGAGGGGTGTACACCGGGAGAGCGCGCTCGAGGCTGACGACCCCTGGACCCCCCGATCGGGCGCAGAAGGGCCTGGAATGTCATTGCCGCGACGTCAATGGGCATGGGCGGCGGCGCGGCTGAAAACGTCGTAGCGGCGTCCGACGCAGGGGAGAACGTGTGCTCCGGTCTCACGAGATTCTGCCGCAGTCTTGAGGTGCC
>JASHNV010000032.1 GCA_030041455.1 Spirochaetia bacterium | reverse complement strand
CCGCCTGCGGCAGTCAAGGCTGAAACGGGTCGCAAGGGGGACTCCGAACGTCCCCCGGTGTTTTTTCGCGTTCCCTTCGCGCCGCGCTCGGGCCCGGCGAACCTTTCGAGACACGCGGTCCCGCCCGCTCGGGACGGAAGCCCAGGAGCTTTCCGTTCTCCTGCCCGTCATACGCGGAGCCCCGGACCGTGATTCGGCGCGAGGTCGAGCCCGTCTGAGATGATCGGCACGGCCGCGCGAAAGCGGCGATCCGGCTCGAGCTGGTTCTTCCGGGCTTCCTCCGAGGCGGTACGAGAGCGATAGCTCCCAGCCGGCCTGAGGCCTCCCGATTTTCCACGGGCGCCCTTTTCAAGCCTTCACCACGACGACTTCGGCACACTCCTCCCCTCCCGTGGCGACATCGCGGGCGCCACAGAGGCTTCCCGGATTCGCGCGCGACGGACATGCCGCGCCCCTCCCCGTGGACCTTCGGGAGGTGACCAGCATCCTTGAGATACTCCCAGCGAAACGCGCAAACGGAGCTTGACAGGTGATGATTTAGTCACATATCATGACGCGATGATCGACGACGATCTCGTGTTCAAGGCTCTCGCGGACCGGACCCGCCGCCAGCTTCTCGACCGGCTTTTCGATCGCGACGGCCGAACGCTTACCGAGCTCGAGTCGGAGTTCGCCATGACGCGTTTCGGCGTCATGAGGCATCTTCGCGTTCTCGAGGAGGCCAATCTCATCGTCACTCGTCGATTGGGGCGAAAGAAGCTCCATTTCTTGAATCCGATTCCGATTCGGCTGATCCACGACCGCTGGATCGACAAATATCGCGCGCGGAGGGCGAAAGCCCTCGCGGAGCTCAAGCGCGAGCTCGAGGAGGAGGCGAGATGAACGATCGCACGATTGCGGCGCAGGTCTACCGGGTGTACATACGATCGACCGCTCAGCGATACGGCTACGGAGGGCGGAGCGAGCTCGACCTGCGCCCCGGCGGGGCGTACCGCGGCCTCGCGAGCGAGGAGATGAAACAGGCGGGCGGCGCGCGAGGCGTTCAGGTGCCCGACGTCGCCGTCGACGGCACGGTGGTCGATGCGGACCCGCCGCGTAAGCTCACGCTTTCGTTTCGCATGCTCATGGACCCGGCGCTCGCGGCCGAGGGCTTTACGCGCCTCACCTATGAGATCGAGGAGCTTCGAGACGGCGTCGCGAAGCTCACGGTAACCCACGAGCTCGAGAACGCGCCGAAGCTCGCCGCGCTTCTCTCAGGCACTTGGGAGGGCGAGGGAGCAGGCGGCGGCTGGAGCTGGGTCTTAAGCGAGCTCAAAACGCTCCTCGAGACCGGGAAGCCCTTCCCGAGGTAACCGAAGGCGAACGGAGACGAACACCGCGAGTCCGACCGTCCGTTTTGCGGCTCCCGGGCGTTCGGCCGTAGCGAGCGGAGGCGATCCGCGGACGGAATTCCGTCCGAAGCGCACGACGCCGTGGAGCCTGGCCGATCCTACGACACGGCGAAAAGGACGTGTGGTGCCTCCGCCGACTCGATGACGACATCCATGAGCGCCCCGACGAGGTCGGACGTCTCCGCCGTGCGACCTTGGCCATCCGCGCTCGCGCGCCGTCCGCGCGCCGCGCGAGACGTGAGCGGCCGCTCGCCGGGCGCGGCTTTCCCGCGCGGAAGCCCGGGCGGAATCCTCGCGCAGGACCGCCCGACGTCCGCCTGCCGATCGCCGGGGAGCTCGTGGCAATCCACGACGCGCCCACCTTCATGCGGGGCATGGAACCGTGTATAGTGTGATCGAGGAGCGTACGAGCATGCCGGATGAGGCTATGAGGGGAGCGGAACCCGAGGCGCTGTGGCGGCACTTCGGAGAGATCGCGCGGATACCGCGCTGCTCGAAGCACGAAGAGCGGATCCGGGAGTTCGTCGTGATCTTCGCGCGCGAGCACGGTCTTCGGTGCAGGGTCGACGAGGCGGGGAACGTCGCGGTCGAGAAGAAGGCCCACCCGGGCCGCGAGAGCCGGCCCCGCGTCGTCCTGCAAGGGCATCTCGACATGGTATGCGAGCAGAACCGCGGGAGCCGTCACGACTTCTCGGCCGACCCGATCGCTCTCGTGCGCGACGGCGACTGGCTGCGCTCCGGGGGCACCACCCTCGGAGCCGACAACGGCATCGCGGTGGCCGCGGCCCTCGCGGTGCTCGAGGATCCGTCGATCGAGCACGGTCCCCTCCAGGCGCTCTTCACCGTCGACGAGGAGAGCGGCCTCGTCGGGGCGGCGCGAATGGACCCGACGCTCGTGCAGGGAGCCTATCTACTCAACCTCGACTCCGAGGACGAGGGAGTCTTCTACGTCGGCTGCGCGGGCGGCCAAAACACGGAGGGATGGATTCCCGTCGAGACGGAGGCCGCTCCGAGCGGCGTCCCGGTGACCATCGCAATGACCGGGCTGCGCGGCGGCCACTCGGGGACCGAGATCCACCTCGGACTCGGCAACGCGATCGCTCTCGGCAACCGCTTCGCGTGGCGCGCGCTTCAACGCGTCCCGCTCCACGTCTACGACGTGTCGGGCGGAGGCCTTCACAACGCGATTCCCCGCGAGCTCTTTCTCAAAGCGATCGTCCGCCGGGAGGATTTCGCGGAGCTTTCGGAGCTCGCGAGGCTCTCCAAGCGCGACTACGCGCTCGAGCTCGGCGACATCGAGCCGGGTCTCGACCTCACGGTGACGGAAAACGGCGAGCGTCCCGAGCGCTCCCTCACGCCCGAGTCCGTCCGCCGGCTCGTCGACGCGCTCTACGGGCTCCCGCACGGCGTCGTCGCCATGAGCAGGAAAATGCCCGGTCTCGTCGAGACCTCGACGAACCTCGCGGCGGCGCACCTCGAGCGCGGCGAGCTCCACGTGCTCACCAGCCAGCGCGCCGAGCGGGCAAGCGCCCGCGAGGACGTCGCGGCCAAGGTGAGCGCGGTCATTCGAGCCGCCGGAGGCCGCGTCGAGCAGGCGGGGATCTATTCGTCGTGGCCGGCCGACCCGGACTCGGAGCTCGTACGGATCTGCCGGACGGTCTACCGGCGGCAGACCGGAAAGGATCCCGTGGTCAAGGCCGTCCACGCCGGCTTGGAGTGCGGCGTCATCGGCGAGAAGGTTCCGGGCATTCAAATGATCTCCTTCGGTCCCGACATCGCCGGAGCCCACACCCCCGACGAGAGGGTAAGCATACCGTCGTGCGCCCGGGTCTGGAAGCTGCTCCTCGAAATCCTGCGGAGTCTGTGAGCCGCGCCCGCCTCCGGCATCCGGCGGGGGAGAGGGGCGCCTCGAGGAGAGGCGGATGTTGTGCCGAAGAGTGAAGGGACCGACCGCTTCGCCGCGCGGCCCCGGGGAGACCTGTGGAGACCAACGCTTTCGCCCACGCGATCCAATCATGGACCAACTTTTATCTGCTCTTCGGAGGCGCCTCGGCGACGCTCGTCGGCCTCATGTTCGTCTCCTTGTCGATAAACCCGGAGATCATGCACGTCGAGAAATACGTGGACGTGCGCGCGCTCGCCCAGCGGACGTTCATCGTGTTTCTCAATCTGCTCATGATCGCCGGCGTCATGGTGATCCCCGGTCCGTCGCCGCACGGAATCGGCATCCCGCTCCTGTGCTTCTCCGTCCTCGGCCTCTATGAGGCGGCGCGCGACATCTGGAGGATCCGCGCGCACCAACACCACTGGCCGCTCAGATTGATCGTGCGGCGCTTCGCTTCCCTGATTCTCGGACAGCTCGCGATAGCGGTCGCGGCCTGCTACCTCGTGCGCGGCGACGCCGACGCGCTCAACATCATGCCGTTCGCGATTCTCGGCCTCATCTTCAACGCCTGCCTGAACGCCTGGGACATGCTTTCGAAGATCAAGAAGGAGTAGTCCCGGGCAGGGCGCCGCCCTTCCCGGGCCGCTCTCGAGAGCGATGCGTCGCGCCGGGACCCCCTCCGCGCGTTTTCGACGCCCCGAATCGCCTTGACAACCGAATGATCCCGGGAATATCATGGAAAGTCGTTTTTCTTCATAAGAAACCCCGCCCTCATCGCGCCGCCGGAGGAGGAACCAGCCCATGAAAACCCGTATCGTGCTGTCGGAAGACGACCTGCCCCGCCAGTGGTACAATCTCGCGGCCGACCTGCCGACGCCGCTCCGGCCCCCGCTCGGACCGGACGGAAAGCCGGTCTCGCCCTCGATGCTCGAGCCGATTTTTCCGCACGGGCTGATCGAGCAGGAGGTGAGCCCGAAGCGCTGGATCGACATTCCCGAAGAAGTGCGCGCCGTTCTCGCCCGCTGGCGGCCCTCGCCCCTCCACCGCGCCCACGGTCTTGAGAAGGCGCTCGGCACCCCGGCGCGGATCTACTACAAGAACGAGAGCCTATCCCCCGCCGGCAGCCACAAGCCCAACACCGCCGTCGCGCAGGCCTACTACAACAAGAAGGAGGGCGTGAAGCGCCTGTCGACCGAGACCGGCGCCGGACAGTGGGGAAGCGCGCTCGCGTTCGCCTGCGCGCTCTTCGAAATCGAGTGCAAGGTCTTCATGGTGCGGATCAGCTTCGATCAAAAGCCCTACCGCAAGATCATGATGGAGACGTGGGGCGCCGAGTGCGTCGCGAGCCCGAGCGGCGAGACGAAAGCCGGGCGCGACATCCTCGCGAGCGACCCCGGCTCTCCGGGGAACCTCGCGATCGCGATCAGCGAGGCGGTCGAGGCGGCGGTCACCGACCCCCAGCACCGCACCAAGTACGCCCTCGGAAGCGTCCTCAACCATGTCCTGCTTCACCAGACGGTCATCGGACTGGAAGCGAAAAAGCAGCTGAAGAAGGCGGGGGAGAAGCGCCTCGACGTCGTCATCGGGTGCGCGGGCGGCGGAAGCAACTTCGCCGGCCTCGCGTTTCCCTTCGTCTACGACAAGATCCACGGAGCGAAGATGGAGATCATCCCCGTCGAGCCCGCCTCGTGCCCGACCATGACCATGGGCCCGTTCGTCTACGACATCGGCGACGCCTCCGGCATGACCCCGCTCCTGCCCATGTACTCGCTCGGCCACACGTTCATGCCCGAGCCCATCCACGCGGGCGGCCTGCGCTACCACGGGATGGCGCCGCTCGTCTCCGCGGCGATCAACGACGGCCTCCTGAAGCCGCGCGCCATCGGGCAGCTCGAGTGCTTCGCGGGCGCGGTGCTCTTCGCGAGAAGCGAGGGAATCATCGTCGCCCCGGAGACGAGCCACGCGGTCGCCTGCGCGATCCAGGAGGCGAAGAAGGCGAAGGAAGAGGGCAAGGAGAAGGTCATCCTGTTCAACCTGAGCGGCCACGGCTTGCTCGACCTGAAGGGCTACCAGGACTACCTAGCCGGGACGCTTCAAGACCACGCCCTTTCGAGAGAGGTTCTCGCCAAGAACTTGGAAGCGATCAAGGATTACCCGAAACCGGAGCCCGTGGGAGCGGGGAAGTAGCGGTCGCTCCGCGGCACGACCCGCCCGACGCGCGGCTCCTTCAGGTCGTCGGGAGGGGAGGATCCGCAACGTGAGGAGCACGAGCTTCACCTACACGGCGCGCGACGGAAAGGAGCTGTCGGCGACGAGCTGGCTGCCCGAGAGGCGGCCCCTCGGAATCGTGCAGATCGTCCACGGCCTCGGCGAGCACCGCGGGCGCTATGAGCGCCTCGCACGCGCGCTCTGTGCCGTCGGATTCGCCGTGTACGCCGAGGACCATCGAGGGCACGGCGAGACCGCGGGCTCGGTCGAGGCGCTCGGTTTTTTCGCCGACTCGGGAGGCTGGGACCTCGTCGTCGACGATCTCCGCCGCCTGAGCGAGCGCGCTCGGTCGGAAAATCCGGGCGTCGCGCTGTTCCTCCTCGGCCACAGCATGGGCTCGTTCCTCGCGAGGAGCTATATCGCGCTCCACGGCCGCGACCTCTCGGGCGTCGTGCTTTCCGGGACCTCGGGCGATCCCGGGCTCCTCGGCGCCGTCGGCCGGCGCCTTGCGGCGCGCGAGGTGAAGAAGCTCGGGCCCCGCGTAAAGAGCCCGCTCCTCAACCGTATCGCGTTCGGCGGGTACAATCGCCGCTTTCGTCCCCACCGTACCCAGTTCGACTGGCTCTCGCGCGACGGCGCGGTCGTCGACGCCTACGTGGCGGATCCGTTCTGCGGAGCGGTGCCGACGACGAGCTTTTTCGCGGACCTCTTGGAGGGGCTGCGCCGAATCAGCGATCGTGAGAGCTTCCGGAAGACCCCCCCGGAGCTCCCAGTCTACCTCTTCTCCGGCCGGCTCGACCCGGTCGGCGCGTACGGCCGGGGCGTGCGGCAGGTCGCCCGCCGGTATCGACGCGCCGGCGTGCGGGACGTCTCGCTCCGCCTCTACGACGACTGCCGCCACGAATGCCTGAACGAGCTCAACCGCGACGAGGTGACGGCCGAGCTCATCGCCTGGCTCTCCGCTCGATCGCCTGCGCGATGATCTTGCCCGCCCGGCGCCGCCCCGCTATGATGATGTCGCCGTGAGGCGGGAGGGAGCACATGGCCCATTGCGTCGTCGCCGAAGCCGAAGCGATCATCGATGCGGAAATCGCGGTCCATGAGGGGGGATTCGTCCGGCTCGTCGATTACCTCGGCGGCGACGAGCGCATCGTGCAGGCGGCGCGAGTCTCCTACGGCGAGGGGACGAAAACCTTCCGCGAAGACAAAGGGCTCATCAACTACCTCCTGCGGAACGACCACACCTCCCCCTTCGAGCAGGTCGTTCTCACGTTTCACCTGAAAATGCCGATTTTCGTCGCGCGCCAATGGATCCGCCACCGAACGGCTAGGGTGAACGAGATCTCAGGCCGCTACAGCGTCATGAGCGACGAGTTCTACCTGCCGGCGGAAAGCGACATCGCCGAACAGAGCTCCGAGAACAAGCAGGGACGAAAGTCCGAGCCCGCCGCTGCGAGCGCGCGCGAGCGCGCGCTCGCTCTCCTCAAGCGGGGGCAGCGGCGCGCCTACGAAGAGTACGAGGCCCTGCTCGCCGAAGGCATCGCGCGCGAGATCGCGCGCATCAACCTCCCCTTGAGCATCTACACCGAGCTCTATTGGCAGATCGATCTGCGCAACCTCTTTCACTTTCTCAAGCTCCGGCTGGATCCGCACGCCCAAAAGGAGACTCGCGACTACGCGCTCGTCGTCCACGACGTCGCGAGGCGGGTGTCTCCGATCGCGGTCGACGCCTTCGACGAGTACCAGCTCGCGTCCATATCGCTCTCGCGCCGGGAGCTCGAGGCGCTCCAGGCGCGCCTGTCCGGAAAGGAGATCGCTCTGAGCGGCAAGGCTCGCGAGCGCTTCGAGGCGAAGCTGCGCGGCGAGAAGGTCCTCTCCTAGCGGAGCGATGTTCGCCCGGTTCCGCGGCGGTATCGCCGCCCTGCGAAAGGTCTTCGAAAGGCCCCGGCTCTTCGACCCGACCGGCGAGTCCTTCTGGCGCGACCCCTACATGTCCGACCACATCCTCCGCGCCCACCTCGACCCGGCGACCGACGACGCGAGCAGGCGAAGGGTCACGATCGAGCGCTCCGCCCGATGGATCCGGAGCCTTCTGCCCTCCGGAGCGCGGCTCCTCGACCTCGGCTGCGGCCCGGGGCTCTACTGCGAGGCGTTCGCCGACCTCGGGCTCCGCGTGACCGGCGTCGACTACTCGGCGAAGGCGATCGGCTACGCCCGGGAGCGCGCGGCCTCGCGGCGCGCGCCGATCGAGTACCGCCTTGCCGACTACCGGTCGACCGACTTCGTCGGCGCTTTCGACGCGGTCACGATGATCTACGGAGGGTTCGGCGTTCTCTCGAACGTCGACCGAGACGGGATCCTCGGGGCCGTCAGACGGGCGCTCAAACCGGGCGGCCTGTTCATCTTCGATGTCTTTACCCGCCGCTACATCGAGGACGGCCGGGGCGGATGGTACCTGCGGGGGCGGGACGGCTTCTGGAGCTCCCGGCCGCATCTCCTCCGCGAGCAGAAGTTCGATTACCCGGGCGAGGACGTCCACGTCGACCGGTACGTCGTCGTCGAATGGCGGGGGTCGGTGAAGGTCTTCAATCTCTGGAAGCACTACTACTCCGCGGAGACCATCCAGGGCGTGCTGCAGGAAGCGGGGTTTTCGGTCGAGGGGCTCTATGGGGATCTCACCGGCGCCGAGGCGAGCGCGAGCGGGGAGTGGATCGGTCTCGTCGCCCGGCCGAAAAGGATCCGAGGTCAGGTCACCAAGGAGTAGGAGCCGCTCTCCGGGTCGAGGGACACGATCGCGGGCGCCTCGTGCTTGCCCGCCTCGCGAATGGTCGTCTCCACGGCCTTCAGGAGCCTCTCGGCTCCCCAGCCCTCCCGGTGCTGGATGATGCCGACGGAAACCTCGACCGGGCCCGTCCCCACGTCCGTCGCGAGGAAGCGCTCGGCGAGCCGCTTCGCGAGATGGGCGGCCTCCGCCGCCGTGGTCTCGGGCAGGAGGAGAATGAAGGAGCCGGTCCCGACGCGGTAGGGGAGATCGACGTACAGGCGAATCTCCGACGTGATGATGTCGGAGGCCGCCTTCAGAGCCGAATCGGCGAACGCCGGGCCGTACTGCTTCGCGAGATCGCCGAATCGCCTCAGGCTCAGGGGCACGAGCGTGAAGGGCTTGCGCTCGGTCGCCTGGGGCGAGCCTGAGAGCACGCCGAGCCGTGCCGTGAGGCTTGAAAGCAGCGCGAATCCGGTCGTTCGGTCTTTCCGTTCCTCCGCCGCGCTCGGCGCGTCCGCCGTGTCGCCGTCCGCCGCGGCCCGCTTGGGAGCCTCCTCCTCCCCTCCCTCCCGCCTCTCGTCGGCGTTCTTGATGAGGGTGTAGGGGTCCTCCAGGGCGACCGTGTACTGCGGGACGCCGGGCCTTCCCATCTCGGAGCGGAACAGCGGATAGCTCTCTTCGCGATAGTAGAAGCTGTCCGGGCTGCTTATCAGGTAGTCCAGGACATCGAGCACGAGCGCGGCATGAAAGGCGAGGCTCGCGTTGCTCGTCGGTTTCTTGAGATAGGGTCGAGGACTTCCCCGGCGGCCGAGCACGAGCCGCAGGCGCTTGGACACGTAGTCCTCGATCGCGACCGAGAAATCCTCCTCCGGATCGTCGATCGCGCGCAGCCGTCCTTTCTCGATGTCGCCGAGAAGGATCCCGACGGTCTCCCGGATTTCCTTCACGGTCTCCGGGAGCTTGGGCAGATTCACGGCGTACGCCGCTCGGATGCCCTTCGCGATCCGGGCCTTCAGGTGCGGGAGCAGGAAGCGGCGCTTCGTCCAGACGAGCTCGAACTCGAGCCTGTTGCCGTAGTCGGTGGCTCGAAAATCCCGGTTCCGCTCCATCTGACGGCAAAGCTCGTCGAGGTTGGACGCATACTGCTTGCCGACCACCTCGTCGAGAAACTGATGCCAGTTGCCGGTGAGCGCCTCGATCCGCTCGTCGAGCGCGACTTTCCGTCCCTCGTCGTCGATGAAGCCTTTCAGCCGCATTGCGCGAAAGCCGTAGAAGAGCTCCTGGAGAATCGCGACCAGGACCACCACCTGCTGCAGCGGATCCTCCGGGGGGATGAGCTCCACCCCGCGCGGAAAACCGAAGAGCGGCTGGAAGTACGGATAGAGATCCGGATACTCCTCGAGGTTGCGGAAGCCCGCCTGGGGAAAGAGCGCGTCGAGAAAATCGAGCCCCTCCCGGATCCCGTCGGGGATCGGCGCGGCGCCAGGCTCCTCGGCCTTTCCGTCCGCCGCGCTCTCAGGCTCCTCCGCCTGGGCCTGTCGCTCGAGACCCGAGAGATCCTGCGGCTTAAGAAGATCCCCCGGGCTCAAGCCGAGGAAATCGAGGATCATCGCCTTCTGATCCTGGAGGAACGCCGGATAGGGAGCGTAGCGAACCGAGCACAGCTTCATGAGCATCGGATAGCAGCGCGCGCGGATGTCGCGAAAGACGACGAGGAGCATGTCCCGCGCGAGCTGGTACTGGAGCTTCAGCGTGGGCGCGTCCGGAGATCCGCGGGAGAGGGCGAGCAGATTGAGGTCGTGCACGCGCTTGATGGCCATCGCGATGTGGTACAGGGGATCGAGATCCATGAGGAGGATCATCGGCTTGTACAGGAGAATGCACATCTCGCGGAGCTCGGGAAACAGGACATTCCGCGGATTCTTCTGGAACCTCGTGAGCTCGCGGCTGATCCCCTCGATGTCCCAGTTCTTGATGACGTCGAGAATGCGCTCGAAATAGGGAAGCCGCAGCGCGTGGACCGGCGTGTTCTTCGCGTTCCGCGCGAGCTGTCTCCTCACCGCAAGAACGAGATTCTCGATCGGCGTAAAGAAGACGCGGTCGCCGCCTCGGAGGAACGCGGGGTTCACGCGGTCGGGAACGCGGCCGAAGAGCGACGCCATCGCATTCAAGGAGCTCTTCAGCTGGTGCTCGACGCGCGCCGCCGCGAAGTTCATCCGCATCCGGTCAAGGTAGCCCGCGCGGACGCCTTGATCGGCGGAAGCGTTCCGCCGCGCGGGCGGCGGCGCGGAGCGCCGTGGGCTCTTGCGCGAGTCGCCGTCGGCGATTTTCTCCGGGGGAAGGAAGCGATCGCCGCGGCGGCGGTTCAAGTCGGCGATCTGCGCGTATTTTTGCTCGACTGCCGCGTCTTCTTTCTCGACGCCAACCTGGCCGCCGAGGCGCTTCGCCATGGCTCGCGCCTCTTCCGGCGAGAGATCGCCGAGATTCTGCCTGGTTCGCCCGAGCTCGCCGGGGTCGTACCGCCGCGGTGTCCGTTCCGCCATCGCCTGCCGTCCTTCTCCAGACCGCCAATAGTATTATAACATTGTCGGCCGTTGTACAGTCTTTCCCCATGACGGGGCATGATCCTTCCCATATCGGCTCGGATTGTATTACATTGTCATACATGAAAACCGCTTCGATAACGATCCGACTCGATGTAGAACTCGATCGCCAGCTCGATCAACTTGCCAAAGAGTCCGGACGATCGCGGAGCGACATCGCAAGGGAAGCGCTGAGAAGGCAACTCGCGGTGCTTCAGTTTGAGTCAGCTCGGCGACAAATCATGCCGCTTGCCGAGACACAGGGACTCCTCACGGACGAGGACGTGTTCCGGCCGATTTCGTGAGGGTTTGCCTCGATACCAATGTCCTCGTAGCTGCCTTCGCGACGCGGGGACTCTGTGCCGACATCCTGCGAATGGTTCTCGCGGAGCACGAACTCGTGACCGGAAAGGTGATCATGACCGAGTTCGAGCAATCTCTTCGCCGAAAGCTAAAGTTGCCGGACGAGCAATTGAGAGCTGCTATGACCGTCTTCGCTGGTGTACCAGAGGTGCCCGATCCGAAGGAACCAAGTACTTTGCAGGTGCGCGATCCGTCCGATCGTCTCATTATCGCCTCGGCCTTAGCAGAGGAAGCCGAGGTTCTTGTCACCGGGGACGACGATCTTCTTTCGATAGCCAGCGCTTCTCCCCTTCCGAGCATGTCTCCAAGGTCCTTCTGGGAGTCGACGCATAAAGGGACGCCGTGATTTGCATTACGCCCTCGACCGTAACAGCGGGCAACTTGCTTTATGACATCTCGTTAACAATATCGTCTTATCGCAGTATAAGATCTTCCTTGGTGCATTCGATCTTGAAGGCGCGGTAGACATTACTCGTGACTTCGACTTGAAAATGATGCAGTGCTATGGGTTCATGATGGCATGGTATCATGAAACAAGGATTTTCTTCTGCAATGAAGCGACAGGTACCGCCCTCCGGCTGCACTCCTGGAGACGTTCGTCGATTGCGGTCGGTCTGGCTTACCTACTTTTCCTGAGGAACAGACTCAAAGAGGAGGCGTTGAATATCCATTCCGGGCGCACGCTTCGAAAGGTACAGCATCTCGATCCCGATGACTCGGTCCTCGAGGTCATAATCTACGAGAATGCCGGGCGATACCTCTTCGGACCGGCTCGAGAAGGCTTCAGTCAACGTCAAGTACAGTGCGTCGGCTTGTTGGTCAATTTTTAGCTTCATGATTACCTTTTTCTTCGACCGAAAAAGACCGTCACAATACCAGTGGCGTTTGTCTGCGATTGACAATTACCCGCAAAACACAATTACCGAACTCGGGATATGCAACAGACGATGTTCTAGCTCCTCATCCACGGTATCGGCCTCCACGACGTCTGGCGCCATTATCGCCCGCTCTACCCAGGCAAGGGCAATCCCTGTTTCTCCAGTACGTCTCGTGCATGTTCGGTCAGCACATATTCCATTATTCGATCACTTTGTTAGGTAAATCTACACCCTGTGACTGGCGCAGTCTTGCCGGCGGCAGCCTTGGGCCGCTTCCCATCGCGGCGCCTTGTGACGGAAATCACGCGTCCCTCAAAAGCGGAGAACTTCACCCGATAGCATGAGAATATACTGCTCCCCGTGAAATCGTGCCAGGCTCTTGCGGTACGCCTCCCGTCGGTACACCACGATAAGAAGTACCGGCAGCAGGGCGTATTACGCCTCTCGATACCCAGCCGCTCGTCGAGCGGAACGTACCCGTAGCCTCCCTCCCCGCCGTGGTGATAGGAGGCGCGTCGGTACGGCACGAGCCCGAGCAGTCCATGCGGGTACGTCGTTCGATAGCCGACAAACTTCATCGCTTGGCCTTCGTGATCGATCGACGGTCCTTCATAGCCGGGATCGATTTCCGAGACAATCCAGTCCATGACCCCCGACGCGATGCCCATCACAAACTGCGGCGCCCGGTGCTCCACACCAAAAAGCGCCGCTCCGTCCCGACCGACGTATCGTGGGTGTTCTTGAAGTACGCCACAATGTGCGCTAACGTTGTTTCCATCTTCCTGCGCCCCATTTCCGATATCCGTAGTCTGATAACCACTTCATAGAGGAGGTCGAGGGGCTCTTCATGAACAAGTTAACTACTTTTCAAATTCCAACCCCCATCTTCTGGAAGGAAGCGCGACGCCCCGAAATAGCATATGATTCCCTAAAGAGGTCTTGTCATGGTGAGGCTACGATATGTCCGCTGGAAAGACGACGACGTTTACCTTGGGTATTTCGAAGACTATCCCGATTACTTGACGCAAGGAACGAGCGAAGACGAGCTCCGTGAGAACCTCATCGACCTCTACAGAGACTTGATTTCCGGAGAGATCCCGTATATCACAAGAAAATCGACGAGCTCGTTCTGAGCTGATGAAACGCGACGACCTCGTTCGCAAGCGCGAGGGAATGGGCTGCGTTTTCGTTCGTCATGGCAGTCGTCGTGATCGGTCCACGAACCCCTCAGCCGATCCCACGCCGTCGTGGAAATCAGCGAACACGTGGCACGACACATTCTACGAATACTCGAAGCTCGACGCGAATGAATTTGGTCCAGGCATCCCCTGGAGCGGAATGGTATTGTGTTCGGAATAAAGCCCGCGAAACCATCCGACATCACCCGCTACCGCCACGACCGAGCGTACCGATTCCGACGGGCGAATCGATCACCGAACACGATCATACGGAGTTCGAGGGCCACTTCATCGACACGTTACCTGCTTTTCAAATTCCCACTCCACATGACGAGATCCGGCCGATGCCCTCGGGCATCCCTCACGCGCGGGCGTCGAAAGGCTCCTCCCGAGCCGCGATAGCTTTGAAGCAGGCCGAAGGCGCAGTCGGAAAGCGATTCTCCGTTGCGCCCCTGCGCCATTCTTGCACTGGCGCGTGCCCGGAACGAAGTCCGATCTCGCAGCGGAGAACGCGAGGCCCGGACGGTCAGCGCTCGTCGCCTGAATCGGCGGGGGAGGCCGAGGCGATCGCGCGGATGAGGTCGCCGAGCGTGACCGGCTTGTCGATGATCCCGGCGACGTTGACGCCGGGAAGCCCGCCCGCGAGCGCCAACGCGTCGTTATAGGCGGTCATGAAGATCACGGGAATGCCCGCGAAGGCGTTGATCCGCCGGGCGGCCTCGATGCCGTCGATCGCCCCGCGGAGCTTGATATCCATGCAGACGATGTCGGGTCTCTCCCGGCGCGCGATCTCGACCGCATCCTCGCCGGAGCTAGCCTCGAAGATCACCGGAACTCCGGAAGCGATCAGGTCGCTGCGGAGCAACATGCGAATAATGACCTCGTCTTCGACGAGCAGGAGCGATTTTGCCACCACCGACTGAAGCCTCACTCGCAGAGCAATCCCGGAAGTTGCACATCATCCGCCCGGTCGCCCGATTCTACCTGCTTTTCACGGAAAGGTCGACGAGTGCGACCGTCCGGCCTCAGGCGCGACTGCCGAGGGCGGAACGACTCACGGCGGAAAGGGCGACCAAAGGCGCTTCACGCCGCGCGGCCGCGGGAGGAAAGGCGATTCGGGAAGGGATCGAGCGGCCGAGGCGCGGCGGAACCCGGGAGATCGAACGAGACGAATGACCGGTTTGGACTGCCGCCGGCGCTCAAGCGCCCGATCTTGATCGTCGTGCTCGAGCGACGGCCGGCCTTGCGCCGAGCGCCCCGTCCGTGGTACAGGCTAGAGCCGTGAGCGTCGTTTTCGTCCCTGGAAAGAAATGCGTCGCGCGGTAGTGCGCGGCTGGTTGGTCGCGCTCTTCGGCTTCGCGTCGCTCTGTCGCGTCGAAGGCCAGGGCGCGATTCTGCCTGCCGAAGGGCTTCCGGGGCCGTGCAACGAGGTCGTCTTCCTCGGCGACTCGCTCACCCAGGGCGCCGGGCTTCGCGCTTCGCAGGCCTATCCCGCGGTGATCGGACGCTATTGGGCTCGCAACGGCGTTTCCCTCAAGGCGATCAACGAGGGAGTCGGGGGGAACACGACCTCGGACCTCGTTCACCGTCTCGACCAGGCCCTGAGCGAGCGCACCTGCCTCGTCTTTCTCGAGATCGGGCCCAACGACGGTTTCGGCCGCAGGGCGGTGGGCGACGTGCGGCGAGACCTCTCGGAGGTCGTGGCCCGCGTTCAGGAGCGGGGGATCAGGGTCGTTCTCGCCGAGATGTGGCTTCCCATGGAAGTCGAATCGACGCCGCAGTACCGCGAAGCGTTCGATGCCATGTACGGGGAGGTGGCCGAGCGGTACGGGATCCCGCTCATGCCGGCTTTCCTCCACAGCGTGATATCCCGGGCACATCTGTGGCAGCGCGACGGCATTCACCCGACCGCGGACGGGGACTGGCTCGTCGCGCGCGACGTCTTGCGTTTTTTGAATCCGGCGTGGAAGCTCGACTGACCGTTACGCCGCGACGTCCGATCGTTGGCGAAGCTTCACCACGTACACGACAAGGGTATCGTCGTATCGCTTGAAGATGGCGCGAAAGGTTCGCAGGCGCAGGCGGTAGAAGCCCTCCCATTCGCCGGAGAGCTTCTTTACGATGCCCGCTTTTCTGAGCTCTCCCTCGTAGGCGTCCGAGTAGTAGGCGGCGAGCTTCTCGAGGCTGCCGAGGATGAGCCGCTGGTCGTCCTTCGACGGGCCCCTCAGATCGGCCGCTACCTCCTCGTCGAACAGAAGGTTGAACATCCTAGAGCTCCAGCGACTCTTTGATCTCGGCCGCGTTGCGGCTCTTGCGACCGCCGTTTTCGAAGCGCCGCGCGCGCTCCTTCGCGACCGCGAGGTCGAGGTGATCCAGGTAAAAGGCGAGGGCTCGCGTTACGAGGGTGCTTTTGTTCTCTTTCAGGAGCTCCACAACCGCATCAAGTTCCTTGTCGAGCGGCTCCGGAAGGACAAAGCTCCGACGAACTGTTCCCATCTGAACGCTCCGTCACGGTACACGGGCCGTGGACTTCAAATTGATGATTGCCTTCATCATATAGCGCGCCGAGGGCACGGTCAAGCGAACCCAAAACGTCTCGAAGCCCGTTTTGCCACGCGAGCGCGTCGGACCGGCCGGGATCCGGGGACTCCCGCGCGTCTCGGCCTCCTCAAGAGCCCGCTTGACAGCCGATCTCCCCGCCCATAGCCTTTCCGGGTGAGCGAGGCACCCAGTGGAGCCGCTTGATTCCCGAGTCGACCGGTATCTCGACGAACTTTCCCGCCACGGGGATCCCCTTCTCGAGCGGATGGAGGAGCGGGCGCGGGCCGACGACTTTCCGATCATCGGGCCGGTCGCGGGACGCTTTTGCTACCAGGCGGCGAGGATGCTCGGGGCTCGCCGAATCTTCGAGCTCGGATCCGGATACGGCTACTCGACCCTCTGGTTCGCTCGGGCCGTCGCCGAGAACGGCGGCGGCGAAGTCTTTCATACCGTGTGGGACGAGAGCCTCTCGAAGGAGGCCCGGGCCTACATCGCCGAAGCCGGTTTGAGCGGCGTCGTGCGCTTTACGGTATCCGAGGCGGTCGCCGCGCTCAAAGAGAGCGCCGGTCCCTTCGATCTCATCTTCAACGACATCGAAAAGGACGGATACCCCGCCTCGCTTCCGACCATCAAGGAAAAGCTTCGCGTGGGGGGAGCGCTCATCGTCGACAACATGCTCTGGTACGGGCGCGTCTTCGACGCCGACGACCGGTCGGCGAGCACTTCGGGGGTGCGCGAGGCGACCCGTCTCGTGTATGACGACCCCGACTGGTCGGCGAGTCTGCTCCCGCTTCGCGACGGCCTCCTCCTCGCGATCAAGGTGGCGTAGCGGGGAACCCGGCCGGGAGCGGCGATTCGCCGCTCCCCTCGAGCTCGGTCGGGCGCGCTCCCGTTCGGAGGTGAATGCGCGAACGCCGATCTCCGTCGCGTGCTTTCTTGTCGATCGAATCGGGCCACATCGTCCCGCCGGCCCCCGTGAGCTCAGCCGCGAAAGCCGCGCTCGCGGAGCTTCGCGAGGAGGAATTCCTGCGAAATGCGCTCCTGCTCGAGGCGGCTGCGATCGGGGTGGCGCTGGAGGTCCTCGAACAGCGCGGTCTCCGCGTCGGTGAGCTGGGAAGCGCGGACGGTGGCGCGGAGCGAGACGCTCGCCGCGTCGGAGGTCGCGAAGCCGCGAAAGACTTCGTAGGTCGCGCCGTCCATGAGGAGCGCCTCGACGCGGGGAAGGCGGGCGCGAAGGGACGCGAGGATGGCGAAGCCCGCCGCGTCGATGTCTCCCCAGTAGACGACCCGGCGAGAGCCGATCCACGGGAGCTCGGCGAGGCGGCTCACCGCAAAGCCGCTTCCCCATATGCAGGCCGCGCCGCGAACCTCCGGAAAGGCGACGTAGTTCGTGAGGTTCTCGACGACGAAGATCGGCTCCCAGGGAGGGCTCAAGCCCGCGAGGCCGTCCCAGGTGACCCCGATCTCCGAGAGGCCGCAGAGGGAGAGGGAGGGATCGAGCAGGCGGACGCGGAGGAGCTGCTCGGCGCTGCGGAGGTAGTAGCGCGAAGCGAAATCGGCGGCCTCCGGCCGGATCGCCTCGGGAGGCAGGAGCCGATCGAGGAGCTTTCGGAGGATCTCCTGGTGCTCCTCGACGAACTTCGTGTGGACCGCGACGGGAAGCTCGCGGATGTAGCAGCCCGGCCG
>JASHNV010000188.1 GCA_030041455.1 Spirochaetia bacterium | reverse complement strand
GAGGAACGTCAGCCGCCGTCTCGACGGAGGCGCGCCTCCTCGAGCGTCTCGCCGGGATCGACCACGACGTCGATCGGACAGGGCGCGACGCCCCACACCTCGCGGGCGTACTCCGTGATCGTGCGATCGGTCGAGAACTTCCCCGAGGCCGCGACGTTGAGAATCGCCCGGCGCGACCATTCCTCCTGATCCTGGTAGAGCGCGTCGACCGCGGCCTGGGTGGAGGCGTAGGGCTCCAGGTCGGCGAGGTGCATGTAACGGTCGCCCTCTTCGAGGAGCTCTCGCCGGATCGGCTCGAAGATGCCGGGCTCCGAGAAATTGAAGTGCCCCGAAAAGAGCAGATCGATCGCTTCCTTGATCTCGGCGTTCCGCCGGTAGTAGTCGTCGGGCCGGTAGCCGGGGCGAAGCTCCTCGACCTGCTCGGCGGTGAGCCCGAAGATGAAGACGTTCTCCTTGCCGACCTCCTCGGCGATCTCGATGTTCGCCCCGTCGAGGGTTCCTATCGTGATCGCGCCGTTGCACATGAACTTCATGTTGCCGGTTCCGGAGGCTTCCGTCCCCGCGGTCGAGATCTGCTCGGACAGATCGGCCGCCGGGAATATCCTCTCGGCGAGCGAGACCCGATAGTTCGGCAGAAAGAGCACCTTCAGGACGCGGCTCGTCGCCTCGTTGTTGTTGACCACGTAGGCCACGTTGCAGATGAGCTTGATGATGAGCTTCGCCATCCGGTAGCCCGGCGCCGCCTTGCCGGCGAAGAGGAAGGTCCTCGGGACGAAGTCCGACGGGTTGCCCCGTCGCACGCGGTTGTAGAGCATCACGAGATGGAGCGCCGCGAGCAGCTGGCGCTTGTATTCGTGGATGCGCTTGACCTGCACGTCGAACAGCGTGTCGGGGTCGAGGACCCAGCCGTGCTCCCGCTTGACGTAGGAGGCGAGCGCCGCCTTGCCCGCGCGCTTCACCCCGCGGAAAGCGGCCCTGAAGGCGGGATCCTCAGCGAACGGCTTCAGTCTCGCGATCTGGCTGAAGTCGGTGATCCAGCGGTCCCCGATGGCGCCGGTTATCAGCGCGGCGAGCGGGGGGTTCGCCGCGAGCAGCCATCTTCGCTGGGTGATCCCGTTCGTCTTGTTGTTGAAGCGCTCGGGCATCAGGCGCGCGAAATCGGGAACGAGGCGCGCCTTGAGGAGCTCCGTGTGGAGCGCCGCGACGCCGTTCGTGGAGTGGGACCCCACAATGCTCAGGTAGGCCATGCGGATCTGCTTCGAGCTCCCCTCTTCGACGAGGCTCATGCTCTGTTGCTTCCCCGAGTCGCCGGGGAAGAAAATGGCGACGCGCTGCAGGAAATAATGGTTGATGAGATAGATGATCTGAAGATGCCTCGGGAGGAGCGTCTCGAGCATCGCGACCGGCCACTTTTCGAGCGCTTCGGGCATCAGGGTGTGGTTCGTGTAGCCGATCGAGCGGACCGTGATGTCCCAGGCGAGATCCCAGTCGACCCCCTCGCGGTCGACGAGCAGCCGCATGAGCTCGGGAATCGCGAGGGAGGGGTGGGTGTCGTTCAGCTGGATCGCCACGAGGTCCGGGAACTCCTCCCACCTTCTTCCGGCTTTGCGGAAGCGCCTGAGGATGTCGTGAAGCGAGCAGGCGACGAAGAGGTATTGCTGCTTCAGCCTGAGCTCGCGTCCGAGATAGAGCATGTCGTTCGGATAGAGAACCTTCGTGAGGTTCTCCGCGCTCACCTTCGAGCGCACCGCTTCCACGTAGTCGCCCTCGTTGAAGTCCTTGAAGTCGAACTCCTCGGCGGCACGCGCGCTCCAGAGTCTCAAGGTGTTCACGGTCGCCCCGCCGTAGCCGACGATCGGGGTATCGTAGGCGACGCCCATCACCGGCTGGGTATCCACCCAGATCGAGCGGGAGCGGCCGCTCCGCTGCCCCGAGATCACCCTCCCGCCGAAGTGCACGGGAATCGTGACGTCGTGCCGCTCGACCTCCCACGGGTTCCCCCTTCGAAGCCAGTAGTCCGGCTGCTCGACCTGGTAGCCGTTCTCGATCACCTGCCGGAAAATCCCGTAGTCGTAGCGAAGGCCGTAGCCGTAGGCCGGAATCTGGAGGGTCGCGAGGGAATCGAGGAAACAGGCGGCAAGGCGGCCGAGGCCGCCGTTGCCGAGCCCGGCGTCGACCTCCTGCTCGCGGAGCTCCTCCCAGTCGTACCCGAGCGAGGAGAGCGCCTTGCGCACGGCCCCCTCGAGGCCGAGGTTGATGACGTTGTTGCCCGTCGCCCGGCCCATGAGGAACTCGAGCGACAGGTAGTAGACCCGCTTCGCGCCTAAGTCGTGGTGGGTGCGCTGCGTATGCATCCATTGGCCTGTCAGGCGGTCGCGCACGGCGAAGGCGAGCGCCATGTAGCGGTCGTGCATAGAGGCGCTGTGGCTGTCGACGCCGAGGGTGTACTCGAGGTGGGCCGCGAAGCCGAGGCCGACCGAGTCTGCGTCGGGCCCGTCGAAGGCGGAAAGCCGGACGTCGGCCGCCCGGCCTTCAGGTGTCGATGGACTCTTCGTGCTCATCGATGATCCCGATGCAGACGCTCTTTCCCTTGACCGTCGGGAGCGCGTCGATCTCCCGAAGGGCGCGCCGCATGTCCCCTTCCTTCGCGGTGTGGGTGGTGATCACGACGGGAACGCTCCTCGACTCGCCCGGCTCGGGCTCCTTCTGGAGCACCGAAGAGATGCTGATCGAGTGGCTTGCGAGAAGCGCGGCGAGCTTCGCGAAGACGCCGGGCTCGTCCTCGACCATGACGCGGGCGTAAAAGCGGCTCTTCGCCTGGTCGTTCGGCAGGAGCACCGCCGCGTCGCTTCGGTCCGGCCAGATCGGCAGCTCGCGAAACAGGGTCTGCGCCGTCCCGAGCGCGATCGCCACGAGGTCCGAGAGGATGGCCGACGAGGTAGGAGGACCGCCCGCGCCGCGGCCGTAGTACATCGTGTGGCCCACGGCGTGGCCGTAGAGGCTCACGGCGTTGAACGGTCCCGAGACCCACGCGAGCGGATGGGCGCGCGAGATGAAGGAGGGGCGCACCCTCAGGCTCAAGCCCTGCTCGGTGCGCTGCGCGACGGCGAGGAGCTTGATCACGTAGCCGAGCTCCTGGCCGAAGACGACGTCGGTGAGCTCGAGGGTATCGATCCCCTCGACCGGGATCGTCTCGAGATCGACGCGCCGCGCGAAAGCGAGGGAGGCGAGGATCGTGAGCTTGTGCGCCGAGTCGATCCCCGAGACGTCGAGGCGCGGATCCGCCTCGGCGAGCCCGTGCCGTTGCGCGCCCGAGAGCGCGTCGGCGTAGCTCTGTCCCTTCTGCGTCATCGCGGTAAGGATGTAGTTGCAGGTGCCGTTGACGATTCCGTACAGCGCGTCGATGCGGTTCGCGAGGAGGCCGTCGTAGAGCGTGCGCACGACCGGGATGCCCCCGGCGCAGCTCGCCTCGAAGGAAAGCGCGACGCCGTTCTTCCGCGCGATCGCCATGAGGCCGGGACCCGCGTGCGCAAGAAGCGCCTTGTTCGCGGTGACCACGTGCTTGCCTCGGGCAAGCGCCTTTTCCACGATCTCGCGCGCGATCGTGGTGCCGCCGACGAGCTCGATCACGACCTTGACCTCGGGGTCACCGAGCGCCCGGTCCAGGCTCGTCTCGAACAGGGCGGGGTCGACGCCCGCCGCCTTCGCGCGGGTGAAGTCGCGGTCGACGATGTACGTAAGCTTGAGGTCGACGCCTGTTTTTTGCTCGACGAGCTCGCGGTCGCGGGTCAGAAGCACGGCGGTAGCGCTCCCGACCGTCCCGCAGCCGACGAGCGCGACGCCGTACGGTGCGCTTCCTTTCATGTGTCGCCATCGTACGCAGCCGCTTGAGAGAGTGTCAAGGCAAGTCGCGGAACCGGGATAGCGC
>JASHNV010000187.1 GCA_030041455.1 Spirochaetia bacterium | reverse complement strand
CGGCGCACGACCGGCATGCTTGAGATTTGGTCCCCGATGACGACGTCCGGAGGCTTGCCGCCTTCGGCAAGGCTCTCCGCGGGCTGCGCTTTGTAGACGACGACGATCTTGTAGCGGTTCTGACTCGCGTTGAACAGCTCCGTGTAGGCGGCGAACTCCGGACGATTCGTCCAGAGAATCCCGACGTCTCCGCTGATCAAGGTGCAGCCGTCGAAGGCAAGCGCCAAGCCAAGAAGCGCACATACGGCCGCTCGTCTCATGGGCCCTGAATCTATGCGGCTTTGCGCAGGGTTGTCAATCGCGGCCGATCGGTCAATAATGCCGTACCGGGGGACAGGGGAATGCAAATCAAAGAGACCGACATCATCAAGCTCGTCGAGCGGCTCGGAGAACACTATCGGTCGAACATCAACAATCGAATCCTGCGGCCCGCCCTCTTGAAGCTCGACATCAACAACACGACGTGGGAGAAGATCGACCGGCTGACCGAGGCGTCAAGCGTCGACAGGATCCAAGGATATAATTTCGAGGAGCTCTACGAGGAGATCCTCGCGATCGCGACGCTCATCAACCACGCGAAGAATCAACTCGCGCCGAACATCCGCACGAAGCTCTCGGGCGGCGTCGGCACGGGAAGAGGCGCGGAGTCGGCCACCGACAGAGTTCTCCGCGAGATGGCGGTGAACAACTTCGTGTCGAACCTCGGAGTCCTCAGCGACATGGTGAACGATCTCTATACCCGGACGGTGGAGCTCGATAAGCGGGAGAACGCGGGAAAGACGACCGTGCTGTCGAAGATGCCCGAGCTCAAGCAGGTCGGCCGGCTGCTCGTCTGAGCCCGCCGCAAGCCTTTAGACGGGCAGCTCGTCGGCGGCGGCGAAGATCGCGCGATAGAGCGGCTCGAGCTCCGCAAGCTCCATGACCGAGTAGCACACGCGGACATATCGGTCTTCAAGCGACACGACGCCGATACCCTTTTCCATGAGCAGATGCCTGCGAAGCTTCTCGGCATCGCCGTCGAAGCGGAAGCACATGAAGTAGCCCGAGTTGAACGGCAGCGCGACCAACCTCCTCCCGGTCGTCCTCGTCGCGATGATCTCCCTCACCTTGAGGTAGCGCGCCTTCAGCGATTCGAAATGGCGCGCCTTCTCCTCCTCGTAACCGGGGCTCGCGAGCGCTTTGAGCAGAATCGATTGCGCGGGCCGCGACGAGTTGGAAATGGAGGACCTGATCGCTCCCATGAGCTTCTTGGAGAGGGCGTCGTAGTGCTCGACGGTGAGCCCCTTCGCGGCGAGCGTCACGAACGCGAGCCGGAAGCCCCAGACGAAATCCTCCTTCGTCGCGCCGTCGACCTTCACGGCAAGCACGTTGGGTGCACCCGGGAGAGCGGGGCGAAGAGGGACTGCTTGAACGTGTCGTGCTCGTAGAACAGGCCGAAATAGGCGTCATCTATGATGACGAGAATCCTCAAGCCCTCCTCCGCGAGCTCCCGGATCCCTTCGGTAAGCGCGGCGGCCTCGCTCTTCGTCGGCGAGTAGCCCGTGGGGTTGTTCGGGAAATTGACGACGAGAACGACCTTGCCGTCTCTCGCCGACCTTCGGAGCGTCTCCTTGAGGCCGGCGACATTGAGCCCCTCCGGGGAGCCCGGCGACGCCGCCGCGAAGAAAGGGAAGGCGACGACCTTCGCCTCGCGGCGCTCCTCGAATATCAGGCTGTAGTTCTCCCAAAACATGTCGGGGATCACGACCGGATCGCCGGGCTCGACGAACAGATCCGCGATCTGGGAGATTCCGTTCGTCAAACCCGGAACGACCATCGGCTCGGAGGTCGGCACTCCCGCCAGGTCCGGGTTCTTCCGGACGATCTCCGCTTTCCAGCGCTTTCGAAGCTCCGGCTCGCCCGCGGTGGGGGCGTAGGAGACCGCCTCGAAGGGCGTGATGCCCGGCATGGCGCTCCGCACCGGCGAGAGAACGACGGGCTCGTGATTGAGGAACGCCATGCCGACGGTGGCGTTATAGGTTTTCGCGTACTTTTTCGCTTCGCCGTCCTGCGCCGGTATGCCCATCGGGTAATAGAAGCGCCGTCCGAAGCTTGAAAGGAGCGAGAACGCCGTCGTTCCCTCGAGGATCTTGTTCAACTCCGCTGCGAGCCTGTTCATGGCACGAGAATAGCGGCGCTCCGGGGGAGTGTCAATTCGACGCGAAACGGCTCGAATTGACAGCAGGTATCTTTTCTCATACCATGGAACGACCATGGAGACGGAAAACCTCCGCGCGCCGAAACGGGCTCCGAGAGGAGAAGCGAGCCGGCCGGCGCAGGAAGGCTTCCTGCAGCGGGTGATTTCGCTGTTCGCGGGCGGGAACGACCCCGAGCGGGATCGCCGGCGCCTCCTGAAGGATATCGGCAGGCAGCTCAAAGGCGGCAGCTATCGCTTCTATCGGCCGAAGACCGAGGAGGCGCTGCCCGCCCTCGCCAAGTTTTTCCAGGAGATCTATTCAGCGCTCGGACCGTCGAGCGTGCTCGTCGAGAACGCCGAGAGCTCCGGGGCCCTGAAGCTGATTCTCATCGAGAGCGCCCTGACGCCCGAGCAGCGCGCCTCTCGCGACTACTTCAGCGAGAAGCAGATCCGCGAGCGCGCGGAGCGCATGGAGAGCGGAGATCTCGAGGCGGATCTCAAGGACAAGCTGGTCTCCTTCTCCTCGATCTTCGACTCCGCGAAGGCGAAAAAGATCGAGGCGCTTCACGGGCTCCTCTCGGTTTTCCTCGATCTCGTGCGTTTCGACTATTTCTTTCTGCTGAGGAAGTTCGACGCGGGCTATCCCGAGCTCGATTTTCGGTATGTTCCGCGCTTCGCGCCGGTCAATTCCTCGCTTGTGACGGACGATCTCAAGGAGTTCCTCTCCCTCATCTATCCGATCGAGCCCGCGGCCGACTGGGACGCGCTGTTCAACGTCCTCGCCGAATACCGCAACGCCGAGATCGTCTCGCGTCCGGACTGGCAGAAAGTCCTCCGGACGATCGTCGAGGTACGCAAATCCCGGGTCCTCGAGCTCATCGTCAGGCACTCAGACCACGACCCTTTCTTCAAGGTGAGCGTCGCCTCTCGGTCCGAAGCGGTCGTCGACGACTACCTTGCGAAGCTGAGGTCGCAGGCCGAGATCCTGGTTCGGATGATCGCGCGCGAGAAGCAGACGCGCAAGATCGACGTTCTCGCGAAAACCGTCTTCGGGAACGCGGCGCCGAACGGCCCCAAGAACTACTCCGCGGCGGTGAGCACGCTCTTCACGCAGCGGATGCTCGGCGGGTACACCTACGTCGCGCCTCTCGCCTACCTGAAGGCCTTCCTGCTCAATTTCTTCAAGAAGGATATCCGCGAGATCGTCGACCTCCTCCTCGTGAAGGGGCGATGGCTTACCCCGGCGCGCTCGCAGCAGCTCTCCGAGTCCTACCACAACCTCCTGCAGGTTTCCGACGACCTCCTCACGTTCGACGAGAGCCTGTCCCCGGACTCCGACCGCGGCGTGAAGATCCGGAACATGCTGAGAAGATCCGAACGCGACAAGGCCGCCGCGAGGCAGCTGCGCGAAGAGGTGAAGACCTCCAACGAGACGGCGCTCGCGCTCATCCAGCGATCCGGACAGAGCCTCGTCGTGATGGCGAAGAACTTCAAGATTGTCCTCGACGACTACGCAAAATCGTCGCGCGAGCTGATTACGAACTGGAAGGAGATCGAGGCCGCCTCGGACGGCAAGATCCAGGCGCAGCTCGTCGCGGCGTACAAGAAGATCTACTACTTCATCCAGCTCCAGCAGGCTTCCGCACGGCCCGATAGCTGATCTCGCTCCGGAGACCCTTCTCGCGTCTCTCAGGGTCCTCTCGCGATCGAGTCGTCCGCGGGGGCGAAGAGCCCCGAGAACGCCCGGCGCCTCGAGGATCCCGTCCGATGCGCCATTCGCTCGGGGAAACGACGCACGGTCGCCCTCTCGATGCCTCCCTCAAGCGCCGCCTGAGGAAATCGGCGGCGCTTGAGCGAGAACCGTGACCTTCCGTGATACACTGTGCCCGGGAGGTAGCGGAATCATGAACAGTCCAACGGATCGTTCCTTCCCGCCCCGCGGTCGCCCTCGAGCGGCGCGCGTGACCGGGCTCCGCTTGAGGGCGGCGGTCGTGCTCGGACTCGCGCTCGCCTCGCCGGCGCTTCCCGCCCGCGCTCAGCAGGTCGCGAATCCGAGTCCGTCCGGCGAGGCGCCCGCGTCCGGTCTCGTCCGAGGGCCCTACACCTTGAACGAGTTCGCCCCGCCCAACCAGACCTGGGTCTGGACCCTGACCGTCGCGGACCCTTCGGCCGCTTCCCCGGGTCTCGGGACGCTTTCCGTCGATGGCTTCCAAACCGAGCTCACCATCGACACGACGAAGGAGGTCCACGCGGACGGTTCGGTGGACGTCGTCTTCGATCGCTACGATCCCGCTCAAGCCGGTCCGCAGATGCCCGATCTCCCGCTGAGGCGCGGCGACGTGCTGTTCACCCTCTACCCGGTCAAGAACGGCTTTCGCGTCGCGTGGAACAAGGTACAGCCGATGCTCGACCGGGACGCTCACGGCAGCATCTTCGCGCCTCCGGGATGATCAGCGGCTTGGGGAACGGTCCGTACGGTCTCCGCCGCTCCGGTCCGCCCGCCCGGAGGCGATCCTCCGATCGAACGCTCTGCCCGGACGCTATTTCGCGACCGTTCGGTCGATGAGTGCCATGAACTCGGTCCGCGTCGCCGGGTCGCGGTGGAAGCTTCCGAGGACCGAGGAAGTCGTCATGACCGAATTCTGTTTCTCCACGCCACGCATCATCATGCAGAGGTGCCGGCACTCCATGACGACGCCGACTCCCTCGGCGTCGACGGCGTCCATGACATGGCGGGCAATCTGCGCGGTAAGGCGCTCCTGGATCTGAAGCCTCCGCGCGAGCAAGTCCACGATCCGGGCGAGCTTGCTTACGCCGATCACGTGCTTCTGGGCGATGTACCCGACGTGGCAGCGGCCGAAAAAGGGGAGCAGGTGGTGCTCGCAGAGGCTGTAGACCTCGATGTCGCGCGCGATCACCATGTTGTTCGCCTCGGAGGCGAAGACCGCGCCGTTGATCACCTCTTCGGGGCTCCGGCGGTAGCCGCTCGTGAGAAACTCGTACGCCTTCGCCACGCGAAGCGGCGTGCGCTGAAGCCCCTCGCGGTTCGGATCCTCTCCGATCTCTACGAGGAGCTCGCGGATCAGCGATTCGACACGCTGTGCGTTCATGTCTCGATCCTCCTTGCAACCTCGCGGGTGAGGCTTTCGTTCACTCTGGACGGACCCCCGCCCGGCGGGAGGTGCTCCCGCAGGGGTCTTCCCGTGCCCGGAAGGACGAGGCCGGGCTCGATCTCGAGAAGCGGATAGCCGACGAAACCCCTCGAGAGGATCTCCGGGCTCGGAACGACCAGGCCCGTTTCCGCGATAACGCGCGAGCCGTAGAGGAGGAGATCCAGGTCGATCGTCCGCGGCGCGAAGCGGTCCGGAGTGCGCCTCCGCCCGAGGATCGACTCGATCGCGCGGAGCCTCTCCTTGATCTCGAAAGGCTCGATGTCGGTCTCGATGCGCAGGACGCCGTTCGCGTAGGGGGCTTGGTCGGGCCGGCCGATCGGCTCGGTGGCGTAGAACCGTGAGGAGGCGGTCACGCGCGCGAAGCCCTTCAGGAGATCGAGCGCCCTCGGAACGTTCTCCTCGGGCGCGACGTTGGATCCCACCCCGATGTAGGCGGTCGGCACGCGCTATCCCTCCTCCCTCCCCCGATTTCAGGAGGATCCGCTCATCCTGCGACGGAACAGCTCGACGCCGACGCTCCGCGCGAATCTCAGCGCGCCGGGCTTCTCGACCCGCACCCGCGCCCCCTCGACGAGCCGGTTTTTCAGGCAGACGTCGGCGATCCGCTGGGCGAGCTTCTCCACGAGGAGGAAGGAGGACCCTTCGACGAGCGCGACGATCTCGTCCTTGATCGTCTTGTAGTTCACCGTGTCGTCGATGTCGTCGCTCGCGGCGGACTTCGAAAGATCCGCGTAGAGAACCACGGTGACGACGACGTCCTGCTTGTGAACCCGCTCCTCCGGGTTAATTCCCACGATGCAGCGAAGGAGCAGGTCCTTGATGATGATCCGGTCGAGCCGCTCACGCGCCATAGAAGCTCCCCCTCAGGTGCCGTCCGCCGTCGACGTACACGACTTGGCCCGTCACGAAATCGTTCCCGACCAGGAAGAGCACGGCGTCGGCGACCTGATCCAGGGTGCCGATCGCCCCGAGCGGATTGGTGGTCTTCAGCGACTCGAGGTAGCTCTCGTCCTTGCCGGCCGGCGGGAGCACGAGCCCCGGCGCGACCGCGTTCACCCTGACGTCGGGCGCGTACTCCGCGGCCGCCATCCTCGTCAGGGAGAAGAGCATGCGCTTGGCGAGGGCGTACGCGACGTGCCGGGAGTCGTAGTCGACGATGCGAGCGTCGAGAAAGTTGACGATCGCCCCCGCGGGTCCGCGCGACTCGGCGCGCCGCGCGCGCACGTGCGCCGAAAAGGCGCGCGAGAGCTCGAGGGGCGCGAGTGCGTTCACCTCGACGTTCCGCCGAACCTCGTCGCGTTCCATCGCGTCGAGGCTGCTCTCCTCGTAGATCGAGGCCGAGTTGACGAGCACGTCGAGGGAGCCTGAGAGCTCCATCGCGCGCTCGACGAGCTTCTCGGCGGCCGCGGGGTCGGAAAGGTCCGCCTTGAGCCCGGCGGACCGCACTCCCGTCGAGCGGATCTCCTCCACCGTGCGCTCGGCCTCCTCGGCGGAGCCGTTGAAGTGCACGACGACCGAGACTCCCGCGCCGGCAAGAGCGAGGGAGACCGCGCGGCCGATCCGCTTGGCACCTCCGGTCACGAGGGCGGTCCTTCCCTGAAGATGGCGCATTTCCGCAACCCTAATACGAATCGGGCATAAAGATCAAACAAGCCGGGCTGAGAGCACCGCGGCCTTCAGGCTGTTCTTGCCCGACGTCTTCGCCTCGTACATGAGGGAATCCGCCTTCGACAGGAGCTCGTCGATCCCGCGAGTCGGATCTTCGCAGACCGCGATCCCGATGCTCAGCGTCACCGGCCAGCGATGAAGCTCCATCGACGACTTGATCGCGTCATGGAGCTTTTCCAGCACCGTTTTCGCCTTCTCTCGGTCGGTCGCGGGCAGCAGCACCGCGAACTCGTCGCCGCCGAATCGGCACGCGCAGTCGGTCGCGCGCAGCGAGCCGAGCATGATCCGGCCGACCTCCTGGAGCACGGCGTCGCCGACGTCGTGGCCGAAGCCGTCGTTGACCGCCTTGAAGTTGTCGAGGTCGACGAACGCGACCGCGAAGGCGTTGCCGCTCCGAATGGAGCGGCGGCGCTCGATCTCCGCGACCTCGAGGAAAGCGCGGCGATTGGCGAGCCCGGTGAGCGAATCCACCTTCGCAAGACCTTTCAGGCGGTCGAGGGAGGAGCGGAGCGCGGAGAGGAGCAGCGACACCGTCACGTAGAACACGAGCAGCGAAGCGGCGTTCCAGAGGTCGAGCATGGACCGACCGCCCCAGGCGGGGACCTGCGGGTTGGCGAGGGCCCAGACTGCCGCCGCGACGAGCGAGATCGCCAAGCCGCTCCAGCGTCCCGCGTACCAGGTCGCCAGGGCCACCGGCGCGAGGTAGATGTAGGAGACGGTAATGCGGGTGCCGACGAGGGAATCGCAGTAGCCGATCGCGGCGAGCACGGCGCAGGAGAGGACGGTCGCGACGAATTTCGGCCGACGTTCGACGCGCCGTAAGATGCCGATCATCCCGTCCTCTTCGTCGTCACGATGGGCTCACCGCAAATTCCTTCGGAATCTGTCCAAATTCGACAAACTTCTTCAAATTTGACCCGAAAATATCTTGGTGGAGGATATTATAGGATAAAGCCGACTCGTACAAGGGGGGATTCGGCTCCGAAGGGAACCAATTGAGGAGTTTCTTCGTCAAAGCATTCAAACGTGAATTCGGCGAGGGGAGGCCGAGGGGCGTACAAAAGGCCTCTGGATGTTACCGAGTTTGCGAGGTAGAGTGATCACGGTGGCGGGTGATGTCGATCTTTTTTAAGCTTTTTAGAAAGATAAGGAGGCCGGAAATGACCGAGACAGGCAATCGACAGCAAAAAAAAGGCACACGCTTCTCGGCGGCCAAGATTATGCTCTTTGCGAGCGTTGTGATACTCGCCGTGATCATGCCCACCTGCGTCGTGCCCGGCGGGATTTCGATCAACTTCGTGAACCCCGGCGGCGATGGCAACTATACGCTCTTGACGTTTGGGAGCCAGTCGGTCAACGGCGGCAATTTGACGGCCGGGGCGTCCTATCTCCTCCAGGGTGTGTCGACCGGTTCGCAGCAAATAAGCGGGAATAGCGGGGCCGGGCCCTTCACGTTGGAAGTCACGGTGAACGTGACCGACACGGAAGACACCTACACCGGGCCGCCTTCGAACACCTTCCAGAATTAGCCGAGTTGCTTCCGGGACGAGATCGGATCCCCGGCGCGAAGGTCGCCTCTCGCGGATCGGAGCGGAATGAAGCGCCCTCGCATGTCTCCGTGAGCAGGGCACGCGAGCGAGAGCTCGCGTGCCGGCGGAGGTCCTCCACCGGCGAAACCGGGTCTCTTCGCCGATCTCGTCCGCGAGAGACGTGCATGCGCTCGCCGGTCTGGCTTCGGCCGGGGACTTTGTAAATTTCCTTCGCTAGGACGTTGCGCTCTTCATCGAGCGGGGCAACTTCGGGAGGCTCGCCCGGGAGGTCGCGGCCTCCGCCTGAGCGCCCGGAACGCCTTCCTCCCAGGTCTTGCATGCTTCACGATCGAGCGGCTTCCTCGGCTCGGACCCGCCTTCGCGGCGCAGGCGCCTCCCTCCTGGTCGAAGTGCTCTCTCCCCGGTCCGCAAAGCGCGAAGCGTACCAGCCTACGAGCAGGCCGGCTTGGAAGCACTGGGTCCTCGATCCTGAGACCCGACCCCACCGGTTTTCCTGTCGAAGCGCCCGATCTCGTCGAGGAGTCCGCGCTCGGCAGGCGATCGCTCGCGCGCATGCCTGCCCGGTTTCGGGGTACGCCGCGCGGCTCGATCCCGACCCTCTCTTCCTGAGGATCGCCACGCGCTTGCCGAGATCAGAAGGAATGGCGCGCGGAAGCGGCAACCCGAGCACGTGAAAACCGCTCATCCTCCTCTCCCGATTCGAGGGAGCTTCGGTGTCCGTTTCGAGCCGGATCTCCGATACGGCTCGAAAGAGCTGCTCTCGAGGCGCCCGGGAGCGGCCGCGTGCCCTTTCTTCGCGAGGACGCGACGGGAAGCTCCCGCCTCGCCGCATCGATGTCAGAGCCGGCCGTCCGGACTTCCGTCCCGCTCAGGGGGAGGAGCCCGCTCGAGCCGCGCCGCGCGGTCAGCCCTCAGGCTCGGCGTTCAGCCTGATGAGATCGACGAGGATTCCGTTGATCTCCGCTCCGTCGCGGGAGGACGACGAGAAAAAACGGCCGTCGGCCTCGTCGACCGCGGGGACCGCTTTGGTGGCGAGCGCCCTTCCGACAGGGGTGAGCGCGATCACCTTCGCGCGCGGGTCCCGCGGGTGGACGCCTCGGACGACGAGGTTCTTCTTCTCCAGGGTCCTGAGCACCTGCGAGGTCATCGTGACGTCGAGCTTCGCGTGCCGGGCAAGCCGCACCTGGCTGGTGGGCTCTCCGTCCCGCTCGAGCCACGCGAGGCTTGCGAGGAGCACGAACTGCACGTGCGTGAGATCGAGCCCCTTCAGCGCCGCGCGAATGTCCCGCTGCCAGAGCGTCGTCACCTGCCACAGGAGAAATCCGGTGCTCTCTTCGGCCGAGCTGGCCCGAAAGGAGGGCTTGGTGCGCCTACGCATCGGGCCGGACCCCCATCGCCTCCGCGATGAGGAGAAAGTCGGCTTTTCCGATCTCGAAGTGGCCGGTGCGGAAAGGATATCCCCACCGCTCGGGATCCTTGATGAAGGAGAGCTT
Source organism: Spirochaetia bacterium (assembly GCA_030041455.1). Lineage (GTDB taxonomy): Bacteria > Spirochaetota > Spirochaetia > DAHUYW01 > DAHUYW01 > DAHUYW01. The sequence continues at coordinate 6,616 of JASHNV010000187.1, read as the reverse complement.
CGCGAGAAGAGGCTGAATCGAAGCGGGCCGGCAGGCAAGGTAGGCCAAGTCCCTGCGGAACGGCACGAAGTCCGGGCCCATGGCGTGCTCGTAAATCCGGTCGTCCCGGATCTTCCCGATCGCGGTAAACATCTGGAGCGGCTCGCCGTCGGTCATGTCGGTCTTCGGCGAATAGGAGACGAGCCAGTCGCCCTTACTCATCCGCCGCAGGGGCGCCGCCTTTCCGTGGCCGAGCTGCGCGTAGCCGCCCGCGCGGCCTAGCTTCACGTGGGAAAGCGATACCACGCCGATCCAATAGCGGGCTTCCCGGACGTCCGGGTCCTTCGAAGGGACGCGGCTTCCATTCTTCCCCGGTTTTCCCATGGGCTTCCTCCTTGGCTCCCGGTAAATACTATGCATAACTATAATATACGTATATATAATAATCAAGCCCTCCGGGTCATGGCCGGGGCCGCAAGCACGTTTTCGCGATTGTCTCATCGAAGATCAACGGAATCCTCGCAAGCGTGGTTTACCTTACCCCCGCAGGCAGGGCGGAAGCCCTCGGCGGAGGAGAACACGTGGACAGGGGTCAGCGCGCGCGGGTGGTAGCGGTCGGGAAGACCGGCGCGATTCGGAGATTTCAGGCGCTTCCGGTTCAAGCCGCGATATCGCTTCTCGAGACGCTGAGATTCTACGGATGCTCGGCCTGGATCGAGCCCGAACGCCCTGGATCGAGCCGGGAAGCGGCGAATCGCGCGAGCTCGCGCGGTGCGGCTTCCCGTCTCCTCGTGTTTCGAGCGAAGGAGCCCGTGTGATCGCGCCGAGCGGCACGGCTCACGAGGCGCCGGCCGGAGTCCAAAGGGCCGGGATCGCGAGAGCCGGACATGGGCTATAAAATGCATCAAAATAATGCATTTTATGCTTGAATTTTGTGCCTATATATGATAGACTTGAGGCAGCACTGAGACAGGAAACGGAGGCGGAGTCGGCCAATGGCAAAGAAGCTACACGTGGAGATAACTCACGCAAACTGGCAGCGGATGAAGGAATACCTCGACCGTTACAACAGCGACCCTGAGCGGATCACCCCGCGGTTCAAGCGGGCTGATGTCATAAATCTTGCGCTTTTCGGATACCTCAAGTCGGTAAAGGCGTAGAGGGTGGGCGCGATGGCAAAGAAAAAAGCAAAAGTCGAGGCTCGGAAGATCAACGTCGAGATTGCGCCGGCGGTTCAGCGCGAATTGGACGCCCACATCCAGACCTACAACGGACGCCCGGAACGGAGCACCCCGAAGTTGAAGTACACCGATGTCGTCAATGAGGCGCTTGCGCAATTCCTTCAAGGCGAGCTCGGCGTCGCCGAGAAAACCGAGACAGAGGGTGGGAAACGTGGCAAAGGAAAAAGGCAAAAAGAAGAAAGGCGAAGCGAAAACGTCGGACAGCGCTGAGAAGGCAAAAAAGACGAAGGGAGCCCGCATCGCCGGCGTGACGCTCTCCCTTCTCGAGCCTGACGCCGAGCCCGTCGCCGGCTTCGAGGAAGAAACCGGGATCCTCAGCCTCGGCGTGCCGACACCGCTTCGCGGAGAGCGGGGCGAGGCGGGGCCTTCCGGGTCCCGCGGGGAAATCGGGCCGCGCGGCGAGCCGGGCGCTCAGGGTCCGCAAGGACCGGTCGGCCCCCAGGGTCCCCAAGGGGCTCAAGGCGAAGCCGGTAAACGGGGCGAGCGGGGAGCTCCCGGCGTCGGGATCAGGTACGCGGAGGAGTCCGCCGACCCGGATTCGACCTACCTTCTCGTGGAATCAGGCGGCCTGCGCTTCGTCGCGAACGGGACGAAGTTCGCGGTCAGGCTCGATCCCCTCGACGAGCCATAGGACACAGCGCCTGAGGTTCGGGACAAAACCGCATTCGAACGAGTCCCGACCGACGCACCCGTTTTCGAGACACGAATGGGCCCGCGCGGCCCGCTTCGAACGTTCTCCTCTCGGTCTGGGCCCGATCCGGCGAAAAACGGGCCCGGGAAATCCGTGGCCCGGGACGACGACGTCCGCGGCGTCGCGGCGAAGCCGGCTGTCTCATCAATTCGCAACAACCTCCTTACAGCGCGCTAACGGTCGAGGTCTACATTGAGCTCGAGACTTCGATCGGAGGTGCTATGAACATGCCGGCGAACGAGACGCAGCCTTCAGACGTCGACGAGGTGATCCATGAGACGCTGCGGATCGTCATCTCCCAGGGCCGCGCCGCGGACTCCAAGGCGCTCCGCGATCGGCTCGCGGCGAGTCTTCGGACCTTCGGAACCGGCGACCAGAGCCTCTATCTGACCGCCTTTCTCCCGCAGACGCTCCAGCGCCTCGTCGCCCAGGACTACGTCACCGAAGCTCACATGGCGGTCAAGCAGCTTTCGAGCCAGCGGAATAACGTGATTGCCGTCTCGAACGCCCTTACCCACGCCATGCTCTTTCGCCAGTTCGACATCCACGTATTTGCCTGCCTTGCGAAGGGGGAGCCGGTCCAGCGCTGGAATCGGCGCAATCCGCGCGCTCCGATCGACTCCCGGACGTTGGTCACGCAGAAAAATCTCTCCGAGCTGATCGGCAAGAAGATCGATCCGCTCCTCGCGGCGAAAGAAGCGCTTCTTCCTCCGCTTGCGGCGTCCTTGAGCGTCCGGAAGGATCTCCAGGGCGGCGAGCGTCAGAAGCTCCTTGCGCTCTTCGAGAGCTCCGTCAGCTTGCTGACTCCGAGGACGCTCTACGCGCTCAGCGTTTCCATGACCTCGGCGGCGAAGGCGGAGACGGTGCGGCGCCTCGTGGAGGTCGAGCAGCGTTACCTCGGCCGATTCGCCATCGCCGACTACGTCGCGATGCTCGTCATAGAGCTCCTGATGTTCCTCGATAGGCAGAAACGGGACGCTCCTCGCCTGTCCCCGCTTGAGCTCGGCTGGAGAATCCGCGAGCGAAGGCTCATCGAGGGAGACCGGGCGAAGCTCTGGATCGCGATCTCGAGCAAGGGAAGCCTCAAGCAGGAGGTCGGCCGCGAGATCTACGGCCGGACGAATCTCCCCGTCAAGGAAAAGAGCCTGCTCGAGTTCTATGACGGAACGACGAGGGCACGGGAGACCGCGACCTTGGGTCTCTACTACCTGTCCTTCCTGAAGGCGGCCTGCGCCAAGGCCGACATTCTCTTCGACTCTTTCGTCAGCCAGTCGACCGACGAAAAGGAGTGCGTGCTGAATCTTACCTTTCTCTTCTAGTTTATTCGTCTCGACCGCGAGGTGTTTTTGAAGGACAGCTAACACCATGATAACCGAACGCTCACATCGCTCGGCGAAGCTCGATTCGGGCTCGCGCTCCGGGGCCCGAGGAAGGAGCCCATGACGCCCGAAGCGGTCTTCTCCATGCGCTCGCTCGTCGCGGCGGCGATCGCGCTCGTCTGCGTTTCTCGGAACGGGAGCCGGGCCGTCCTGTTCCTCGCCGCGGCGGCCGGAGTCTTCGCGCTTCGAGACGCGTTCTTCGGCGCCTTTCATCTCGCGCCGCTTCTCTTGGCGGGAGATCTTGTCGGCGCGGCGGCGTATCTCGCGTGGGCGTTCCTGACGCGCTGGGACCGCGCCCGCCTTCTTCCGAGAAGGCTCGCCACGTTGCTTCTCTGCGCGGGATGGGGCGCGGCGGTGTACCTGCTCGGCTACGGAAGCTGGATCGTTCTCTTCCTCGTCCAGCCGCTCGTCTACGTCTACGGGCTCGCCGCGGCGCTCGTGATCGACCGAGACCGCGATCGAGCGCGGCTCGCTCGCGAGGCGAGCCTCGTCGCGCTCGTCGATCTGCTCGAGCGGACCATCGACTCTTTCGCGCCGCTCGCCGAGCGGGAAGATCGCCCGAGCGGGGAGATCGCCGGCAAGACCGCCGCGTTCGTCCGGGAGCTCCTCGGGGCCGACGGCGCCGGGGTCCTCGTCGTCGAGAGCGACATCGACGACACGTTGAGGGTTCTCGGCTCCTCGGGCGAGTTCTCGCTCGACTCGATCGGCGCGCGCGTCGACGGCGGAGAGGACCGACTCGTGCGAGTCGGCCCGGGGAGTCCGATCCGCGATCTCATGTGGGGAGGCAGGGTGCAGAAACAGACGGTTCCCCTCGCCTCAGGCGAGGGCGCGACCGTGGTGACCGCGCCGATCCGGTCCGGCCGGAAGCTCTACGGAGCGGTCGCGGCGATCGGCGTCGGTCTCTCGGGCGAAAGGCTCGACGAGCGCTTCAGGCGGTTCGGCGAGCTCGCCGACCACTTCAGCGCGATCGTCAACGGAATCAGGGGCTACTCCGAGACGGTCGAGCGCGTCGGTCTCGATCACGGCCTGAAGGCCGCCGCCGAGGCGCAGCGGCTCATCCTTCCGAGGAGCCTTCCGACCGCGCCGCACATCGTCGTGGCCGGCTCGTGCGTGTCGGCTCCCGGAGCGAGCCGCGACTACCTCGACGGCATGGGGTCCAAGGACGGGACGGTCGTCTTTGCCGTCGCGGACGTCGCCGGGAAACGTCCCGCCTCGGCGATGACCCTCCCCACGATCAGGGCGGTCCTGTGCCTCGCCTGCGGCCTCGGCGTCGGAGCCGAGACGATCGTCGAGTGGCTCAATTTCGTCCTCGCGCGCCGGCCCGAGCTCGAGCTTCTCGCCTCGGTCGCGGTCGGGCGCTTCGATCCCGGGAGCATGACCGTGGAAGTCGCCGGAGGCGGGACCGTCTCGATCCTGCGCTTCGATCAACGGCGAATCAGCGTCGAACAGGTCGAGATCGTCGACCCGCCGCTCGGAATCGACCGGCGCTCCCGCTTCGCGGCCCGACGGCTCCCGGTAGGCGTCGGCGACATCGTGGTGCTCTGCACCGACGGGCTCGTCGAGGCGGTCAACCGGAAGAAGCGCCAGTACGGAACGGGGAGTCTCAAGGACTTGGTGCTCGCAAGCAGCCAGCTCTCCGCTCCCGACCTTGTCTCGAGGATCCGAAGCGACGTAGAGGCTTTCGCGGGCGGATCGGAGCAGAGCGACGACATGTCGGTGGTCGTCGCGAAGATCGTGTGAGGCTCGCAATGGACATTCGCCTTCGGACCCATGGGAACATTCAGGTGATCGACGTGGAAGGAGAGATGGACCTCTACAACGCCGACAGGCTCCGCGCGGTCTTCGCCAAGCTCGTCGAGCGGAAGGTCAAGGCCTTCGTCGTCAATCTCGAGAAGGTCACCTACATCGACTCGAGCGGCGTCGGCGTGCTCATCACGATATTCTCCTCGACGAAACAGAACCGGTGGCCGCTCAGGATCGCGGGCGTCCAGAGCCCGGTCCGGAAGGTTCTCGATCTCACGAGGTTGAGCGGCTACCTGCCCATCGCCGCGAGCGTGGAGGAGGCGGTCCGCGGCATGGAAGGCACGAACCAGGGGTCGGTATCATGAGCAACGAGATCGTCGTCGACGACGGAAGCCCGCTTCTCGATCGGGAGGGCATGCTCTACAAGGAGCTTCCGAGCGACTTCCGCCAGATCCGCTACTTCGCGCTGCTCCTCGTCCAGGCGGCGCCGCCTGAGACGCGCGAGCTGAACCTGCTCGAGCAGCAGGTGAGCGAGATCATCAAGAACGCCGTGAAGCACGGAAACCGGTGTCAAATCGAGAAGAAAGTCCGGGTCTGGTACTCCTTTTCGCGGAGCGTGGCCCGGCTCATCGTCCAGGACGAAGGACCGGGGTTCCTCGAGATCGACCGCTGGAACGAATTCAACCGAAAGCGGACGGCCTGTCTGACGGAGAGCAGGTTCGACGAGCTCGCGAGCTACGTCTCCTTCCGCTCGGAGGCGAGCGACGACTCCGACGGGGGCAACGCCATGTTCGCGGCGCTCGAGTACTGGAACGGCGGCGTGGTCTTCAGCGGCTCGCGGAACTGCGTGGCGGTCATGAAGCGCTTCGCCTCCAACCACCGTGAGGTCGGGGAGGAGGGGGCGTGAGCTCCCAGGATCCGGAAGCCGCGGAGCCCCAACGGCCGTTCCGCGTGCTTCGCAGCGTCTCGACTCCGCAGGCCCGCGGCGAGGTGATCGGCAAGGTGGCGTCCTCGGTATGGTGCGTCGACGAGCGGACGAACGTCCTCGACGTCGCCGACGACCTGAACCAAAGCGTCGACATCTACGCGCTCGGCGTGGTCGACGCTTCGACGCGCGTCGTCGGGCTCGTCGCGCGCAGGGAGCTCTTCGGACTTCTCGGCAGGCCCTACGGCAGGGACGTTCTCCGCCACCAGGCGATCAAGACGGTCTGCCAGGAAGCCCGGGTGTTCTACTTCGATACGAACCTGTTCGCCGCGGCGGAGGAGATCGACCGGATTCGGGAGGAAAGCGGAAACCAGAACTTCGCCCTCGTGGGAAGCGACGAGGAGTTCTGCGGCGTCTTCACCTCCCGGGATCTGCTCGAATACCTGTCGGGCGTCACGAGACGCGACATCGAGCTCGCCCGCACCATCCAGATGCGGATCGTCAAGGAGTTCGAGCACTTTTCAGGAGACCGCTTCGACGTGCTGTGCTCCTCCTTCATGGCGAAGGGGGTGGGAGGGGACTTCTACACCGCGGTCCGCTACGGAGGGTCCCGCCAGCTCGTGTGCATCGGCGACGTCTCGGGGAAGGGAGTCGCCGC
>JASHNV010000031.1 GCA_030041455.1 Spirochaetia bacterium | reverse complement strand
ACCGATACTTTGCTCCGACCCCTGCTCACCGCATTTCCCTCGCTCACGGTGGGCGTGATAGGGGATTTCTGCCTCGATTACTACCTCACGATCGATCCGGAGGGCTCCGAGGTCTCGATCGAGACCGGGCTCATGACCCGAGCCGTCCGCGAGGCTCGCTTCTCGGCGGGCGGCGCGGGAAACGTCGTCGCGAACCTGGCCGCCCTCGGCGTCGGCGCGGTCGCGGCCTTCGGAATCGTCGGCGGGGATCCGTTCGGCGCCACGCTCGTGGATCTCCTTGCCTCGGCGGGCGCCGACACCTCGGGCCTCCTCGTGCAGAGGCGCGACTGGCATACGAACGTCTACACGAAGCTCTACGAGGGCGAGCGGGAGCACGAGCGCGTCGACTACGGCAACTTCAACGCGCCGAGCGGCGAGTCGACGCTCGCGCTGCTGCGGGGCCTCGAGGCGAGGCTCCCCTCCCTCGACGCCGTGGTCATCAACCAGCAGGTTCGCGCGGGGATTCACTCCGCGGAGCTCCGAAAAGGGCTCGCCGGCCTCGTAGCCCGTTTCCCGGGCACAGTTTTCGTCGTCGACAGCCGGAGCTACAGCGACGACTTTCCGCTCGCCTGCCACAAGCTCAACGGCCGCGAGGCGGCGCGCAGCTGCGGCGTTGAGCCGCAACCGGGCGAGCCCGTCGGCAGAGAGGCGGCGGTGCGGGCCGCGAAGGAGCTATCGGCGCGCTGGGGCCGGCCGGTTTTCATTTCGCGCGGCGAGGACGGCTGCCTCGTCGGCGACGGCGGGGAGGTCTTCGACGTTCCCGGCGTCGCGGTCAGGGGTCCGACCGACCCGGTCGGCGCGGGCGACGCGCTCCTCGCCGGCATCGCCGCTTCGCTCGCGGCCGGCGCCTCCCCGCGCGAGGCGGCGAGTCTCGGCAACCTCGCGGCGGCGGTTACCGTCACGAAGCTCTTCCGCACCGGCACGGCGAGCCCCGACGAGGTCCTCGCCCTCGCCGCGGAGGCGGACTACCGCTACCGGCCCGAGCTCGCCGCTTCGCCCCTCGCCGCGCGGTTTCTCCCCGGGAGCGACATCGAGGTCGTCACGGCGGTCCGAACCGGTGCGCCGCCCCGTTTCGCGGTCTTCGACAACGACGGGACGATCTCGACCCTCCGCGAGGGGTGGGAATCGATCATGGAACCGATGATGATCGAGGCGGTGCTCGGCGGGGAGCGCTCCGCCGCCGGGCGCGAGCGCGTCGGGCGGGAGGTGAAGGAGCTCATCGAGCGCACGACCGGGTCCCAGACGATCGTGCAGATGCAGGAGCTTGTCGAGCTCGTCCTGCGGCACGGCGTCGTCGCGCCGCAGGACGTCCTCACCCCAGGCGGCTACAAGCGCCTCTATCTGGACCGGCTCATGAAGGTCGTGGGGAGGCGCCTCGCGCGTCTCGCCTCCGGTGAGCTCGACCGGACCGACTTCCTGGTGAAGGGCGCGGAAGCCTTCCTCGAAGGCCTTGCTCGGAGGGGGGTCCGGCTCTACCTCGCGAGCGGTACCGACCGAGAGGACGTCCTCGCCGAGGCGACCGCCCTCGGATATGCGAGGCTCTTCGAAGACCGCATATACGGCTCGATCGGGGAGGTCGCGCGCGACCCGAAGCGGGAGGTCCTGAAGACCATCCTCGCCGAGATCGGGGACGGCGCCGGGTTGGTCACCTTCGGCGACGGCCCCGTGGAGATGCGCGAGACCCGCAGGGCCGGCGGGTACGCGGTCGGCATCGCGAGCGACGAGGTACGGCGCTGGGGCCCGAGCCCCGCCAAGCGGGCGCGGCTCGTTCTCGCCGGAGCGGACCTCCTCGCCCCCGATTTCACGCAGGCGGGCCGTCTTCTCGAGGCTCTGGCGCTCGATCGAGAGCGCGGGGAGGCGCCATGAAGCGTGAGTTTTTCGATCGCGGACGTCTGAGGATTCGGCCCCTCGCGGAGCGGGCGAACAAGGTCAGGATCGCCCGGGATCGGATCGATCCGGCGAGCCCCGTGAGCCTTTCCGGAGAGGTCCGCGAGGCGGTCGAGAGCGCCGCGCGGGCGATCGCGGGCTCTCGGACCCTGGGCCGTCCGGTGGTCCTCGCCTTCGGCGCGCATACGATCAAGAACGGGCTCGGCCCGGTCCTCATCGGGCTCATCGAACGCGGATGGATCACCCACCTTGCGACGAACGGGGCGGGGATCATCCACGATTGGGAGTTCGCCTACCTCGGCGAAAGCAGCGAGGACGTCCGGACGAACGTCCAGGCCGGCGAGTTCGGCATCTGGCAGGAGACCGGGCTCATCATCAACCTTGCGATCGCGGTCGGAGCGTACGAAGGCCTCGGCTACGGCGACTCGATCGGGTCGCTCGTGGCGCACGACGGTCTCGCCGTTCCCGACGAACGGGAGCTCATCGACTGCCTGGAAGCGCGGCCGGGCGCCGGGCGCGAGCCGCTTTCCAAGGCGGCGGCTGCCCTGGACCTTCTCGGGCTCACTCGCGACCTCGCGCTCGGTTCCGGCTTCCTCGCCGTGCCGCACGCGTTCAAGCAGTACGGGGTTCAGGCCGCGGCCTTCAGGCTGGGAGTCCCCTTCACCGGCCACCCGATGTTCGGCCACGACATCATCTACACCCATCCGGCGAGCTGCGGCGCCGCGATCGGCCGGGCGGCCGAGCGGGACTTCCTGTCCTTCGCCGAGAGCATCAGCCGAATCGACGGCGGCGTCTACCTCTCGGTCGGCTCGGCGGTCATGAGCCCGATGATCTTCGAGAAATCCCTCTCGATGGCGCAGAACATCGCGATCCAGGAGGGACGGCACATCGACCGGCACGCGATCTTCGTGGTCGACCTCGCCGAGTCGCGGTGGGACTGGCAGTCGGCGGGGGAGCCTCCCCCCGACAACCCGGCGTACTACCTGCGCTATTGCAAGACCTTCAGCCGCATGGGTGGCAGCATGCGCTACGTGTGCGCGGACAACCGCCGCTTTCTTCTCGGCCTCTACCAGGCTCTCGAGGGCGGCCCCGCGTAGGCTCGCGAAAAAGCCGCGCTCCTCCCCTCCGCCTCACGCCGAGCGCTCGGGCCGGTCGGCCCGAGCGTCCCTTCCGCCGTCGGACCGACTCGGAGCCGGTCCGGTCGAGCGGCGGACGATGAAATGCATATTGACCGAGATCGTCTGGGGGCTTCGGTCCTCCGGCCGCGCCTCGATCATGCGCACGAGACGCTCGGCGGCCGTCGAGCCCATGTGCTTCAGCGGCTGCTGGCAGCTCGTCACCGGCGGATCGAGGTAGGAGGCGAAGGGCGAGTCGTCGAAGGAGATCACGGAGATGTCGCGGGGAATCGAGTACCCGAGCTCCTTGATCGCCCGGTAGACTCCGTTCACGAGGAAATCGCTCGACAGGAGAATAGCGGTCGGCGTCCGCTTGCGGCTGAACAGGCGATAGACTCCCTCGACGCCGCCTTCGTCGTTCCACAGCGAGATGTCGTCGACGACGAGGCTCTGGTCGAGCTCCACTCCCGCCTCGGCGAGCGCCGAGGTATAGCCCTTCAGGCGGTCGAGGATATTCGGATAGCTGAGCTGGCCTCCGATGAAGGCGATCGCGCGATGGCCGAGGCCGAGGAGGTACTCGGTCGCCATTTTCGCGGCCTTGAAGGAGTTGCATTCGACCAAGTCCACCTGCACCCCCTGCTCGCAGCTGTTGATCACGACGCACGGAATTCCGTGGTTCGACACGATCTGGAGGTAGTGGGGGTTGAAGAGAGGCTCGAGCCAGATGATTCCCGAGAGCTGGTTCAGAACCCGCACGTTGTCGTACATGCCCTGTTCGCGCTCGATGAGCTCGGTGTGAATGATCGTGGTGAGGAAGCCGGACTCGTACAGTTTCTCGTCGACACCCTCGAGGATGAGCGCGTCGTAGTAGCTCGACAGCAGATGGCGCCTGAACGTGTCGACCACGCCGATGAGCGGAAGCTCGGAGAGCTTCGTCTTGGTCTGATAACCGATCGTCTGGACGTATTCCAAGACCCTTTTCCGGGTTTCCGGATTGACGTCCGGGCGGTTGCGGAGGACCCGCGATACGGTCGTTATCGAAAGCTCAAGGTCGCGGGCGATTTTCGTCAAGCGCGGCTTCTGCGAGTTCATGTCACACCCCACTTCTAACCCTAGCGCCTACCGTACATGCTATGGGTCCTACCTGTAAAGGGATGGTCGTTCGCGACGGCTCGCCCCGCGAGCCGGCTCCTCAGGCGGAACGCGCGGTCTCCGCCGATCGCCGGCTTTCCGGGCGGTCTGCCTCCCGGGTGTGATCGAACCTCCCCCGGGGACCGGCCATCGCGATCCCCCGTCCGTCGCGAAGGTCCCGTCGGATCGCGCGCGGGAGCCCGGCCGGACCGAAAGGCGCGCGGAAGGCTCTCGGGCGCGCCCCGGACGCGGTGCCTTCGCCTGAGTTTTCCGGCGCGCCATGTCCCTGCGGGCGTTCTCCCGCCTGTCCGCCGCAGGCGGGAGGTGTCGGAAAAAAGTTAATGCCAATTAACTCTTGACGAAATCGCGCAGGTATGGTGAATTGTGGGCCTACGGGAGTGTGCATCATGCGAAGTATCAGTCGAACCCCGTTTCGCCGTCGAAGAATCGGAGAGCTCGCCGCCGTCTGGGGACCCGCGTGGCTCGTCATGATCGCGGACGTGGACGCCGCGAGCGTGATTACCGCCGCGGAAAGCGGGGCGAGCTACGGGACCAGGCTCGTCTGGTTCCTTGTGGTCCTCATCGTTCCCCTCTACGTCATCCAGGAGGTCGCCGGACGGGTCGGAGCGGTGACCCGATCGGGGCTCGGGGAGCTCATCAAGGAGAACTTCAACAAACCCCTCGCCGCCGCGGCCGCGGTTCCGATGGCCCTCGTGGACATCGTCAGCTACATCGTCGAATACACCGGGATCGCGATCGGCTTCCAGATCCTCGGCGTTCCTCCCTACGTATCGGTGCCGATCGCCTTCGGCGTGCACATCGCCGTCGTCTACAAGCGAAAGTACGCGCAGGCGGAGAGGCCGCTTCTCCTCGTCTCGATCGTATTCGCGATCGCGTGGACCGCGTCCGCGTTCTTGACCGCTCGAAGGGGAATCCGCTTCACGCCGTTCTACTTCTCGGCGTCCTCCGACTTCATCTTCCTCCTCGCCGCGAACGTCGGGGCGGTCATCATGCCCTTCATGCTCTTCTACCAGGCGTCGGCGACCGCGGAGAAGGGGATTACGCCCAAGAGTCTGTGGGCGGTGAGGCTCGAGACGCTGGTCGGCGCGACGATCTCGGAGCTCGTCATGGTCGCGGTCGTGATCGCGACGACGGGGATCAGATCCGATACGCTCAACTTCGCCTCCCCGAAGGCGCTGTCGGGGGGCTTGGTCTCCGTCGCGGGCTCCTTCGCCCCGGCTTTCTTCGCCGTCGGCCTGATCGCCGCCTCGTTCATCGCGCTCATCGTCATTTCTCTCGGCAGCTCGTGGGGCGTCGTCGAAGCTCTCGGATGGGGAAGAAAAAACTGGTTCAAGGTCTACCTCGCCAAATCGGCGCCGGCCGTCGTGATTCCGTTGCTCTCGTTCAATCTCATCAACCTCGCGCTCGGCTTGATGGTGCTTCAGATTCTCGTATTGGCGGCGCCGGCGGTCATCCTGGGACTCCTCGCCTCCAACGTTCGTTTGATGGGCTCCCGATCGCTGCGGGGGGCGAATCGCGCGGTCTACTGGATCTGTCTGGCCTTGATATTCGTCACGGGCATCGCGAGCCTGCTGCCGCTCCATCGGTAGCGACGGACGATCTCGCCGCTCCTTTCGGACCGAGCGCTCCCGCTCAGGCGGACGCGCCCGGCCTTCGCGGAGGCTGGCTCGACGGAGGGACAGAGCCCCCGAGCGCCGCCCGAGTCCGTCCTCGCGCGCCCGAGATGGGAAGCGGGCCGGAGCGACTATGCCCTCCTCATGTAGGCTCGGACGGTGAGCGGCGCAAACACCGCGACGACCCCCGCGGCGCCGCCGAACGACAGCCAAAAGTCCGCTCCGATCGAGCCTTGATTGGCGAGCTGCCGGACCGCGGTGATGAGGTGCGACAGCGGATTGACGGTGACGAACCAGCGAAGCCACGGCGGCAGGGTGTCGACCGGGACGAAGGCGTTCGAGAGGAACGTGAGGGGAAACAGGATGAGCAGAGAAATGCCCTGCACGCTCGAGGCGGTGCGGGCCACGACCCCGAACAGGGCGAAGATCCAGCTGATGCACCAGGCGAACAGGATCACGATGAGACTCCCCACGAGCACGCCGCCCAGCCCCGCGGCCGGACGATATCCCATGAGGTAGCCCATCGCGAAGGTCAGGAGCGTCGCGATCCCGTAGCGGACGGTGTCCGCGATCAGGGCTCCCGCCAGGGGGGCGATTCGCGCGATCGGCAGGGAGCGGAAGCGGTTGAACACGCCCTTGTCCATGTCCTCGCGGAGCTGCACGCCGGTGACCACCGACGTCGTGATGACCGTCTGGATCAGGATCCCCGGGATGAGCATGGGGAGGTAGTTGTGCACGCTGCCCGCGATCGCGCCGCCGAAGAGGTAGGTGAACATCAGGGTGAACAGGATCGGCTGGAGCGTCACGTCGAAGAGCTGCTCCGGCGTCCGGCGGATCTTCAGCAGGCCGCGATAGGCCATCGTGAGGGAATTGCCGCACGAGGCGAGAAGACTCGTATGGTTCTTGAGGTGGCGTTCCGCTCCGGGAACGATCTGGCTTGCTGTCACGTCTTGGCTCCTTTTTCCTCCGCCGCGGTCTTGCCGGTGAGCGCGAGGAACACGTCGTCGAGCGTCGGTTTTTGGACGCTTACTTCGGTCAGGTGAATGCCCGCGTTTCGAATCGAGAGAAGCAGCTCCGTCACGCGCTCCGGATCGGCCATCGGCGCGGTCACGAGCGTCGCCTCGGGCAGCTGGGCCGCCACGCCTAAGACGCTCTCGACGATGCGCAGCGCCTCGGCGGCGTCGTCGGCCGCCTGAAGGCGCAGCTGGAGCGAGGCGACGCCCACCGTCGATTTCAGCTGGTCGGGCGTGCCTTCGGCCACCATGCGCCCGTGGTCGATGACCGCGACGCGGTCGGCAAGCTGGTCCGCCTCGTCGAGATATTGCGTGGTCAGGAGGATGGTGGACCCGGTCGTGGCGAGAGACCGGATCGTTTCCCACATCTGAGCGCGCGTGCGCGGGTCGAGCCCGGTCGTGGGCTCGTCGAGGAAGATCAGGGGCGGCTGGGCGATCAGGCTCGCCGCGAGGTCGAGACGGCGGCGCATGCCCCCGGAGAACTTGGACAGCGGCCGGTTGCCGGCCTCGGTCAGATCGAATCGCTCGAGCAGGTCGCCCGCGATCCGGCGGGCCGAGCGCCGCGGCAGCCCGAGCAGTCGGGCGAAAATGACCAGGTTCTCGGTCGCCGTCAGAGTCTCGTCGACCGACGCGTACTGTCCGGTCACGCCGATCAGCTGCCGAACGATCTGCGCTTCCCGCTGCACGTCATGGCCGAACACGAGCGCGCGTCCGCCGTCCGGCCTGAGCAGCGTCGCGAGCATGTTGAGCGTCGTCGTTTTCCCCGCTCCGTTCGGCCCGAGAAAGCCGTAAATAGCGCCGGCAGGAACGAACAGATCGACGCCGTCGACCGCGCGGTTGGCGCCGAAGACCTTGACCAGTCCGTGGGCTTCGACCGCCAGGGACGCCGTCGCGGCGCGATGTGCCGCCCTCCCCGTTCCGGGGCTCGTGTGATCCATCATGACTTTTTGTACCCTCCGCTCCGCTGCCCGACGGGCTCGCCGTCCAAGCTCCTCGTTCCGCCGTCTTTCCTCGGCACGGGGTCCCTCCTGACCGGTCGGCGTCCGGTTTCGCATGCTTGGCCTCGCGGGAGGCCTCTGCTGTGCGCCGCCGCCAGGGGACCCCCGGCCGTGCCGCGTTGCAATAGAAAATAAATAGCGAAATGCTATTCGTCAATATATTTATCAAAATAATTAAAAAAATGAATAGAGGAGTGAACATTATAGTGTCCGTTGGAGACGTTGCGTACCCCTCGTGAGCTTCCGCCTCGCTTTCGCCCGAGAGCGATCGAGCCTGCGAGGCGTCGGATGAGCGGCACGTGTCTCCGATGACGCGGTTGGGGAGTGGAGCATTTCACCGTATTCCATCCGGATTTCGGGATTTTTCTCAACAATCTGGGGGACACTGGAGCGTGCCGGAGCGGTATTCCTGAATCTTCGCAAACCTGCCTGAATTGATTACGCTTATCCGCCTGAGGCGGCAGCGCGAATTTCGTAGGATACCAAGGAGGAGGACATGGCAACACTCTCGATTACCCAGTTCGTGACGTTGGACGGCGTCATCCAGGCTCCCGGCGGTCCCGACGAAGACCGCTCCGACGGATTCGCCTACGGCGGCTGGTGTTCCGAGCGCACGGACGATGAGGTGGGCCGCTTCATGGCCGAGGTATTCGGCAAGGCCGAAGCCTTCCTGTTGGGGCGCCGGACCTACGAGGCCTTTTCCGCCTACTGGCCGAAGGTCACGGACCCCGGGCACGGGGTCGCCGGACCCTTGAATCGCCTTCCGAAGTACGTCGCGTCGCGGACGCTGAAAACGGTCGATTGGCAAAACGCCCGCATCACGGCCGACGCGGTGACGGAGGCGGCGGCGCTCCGCGCCCGCCACCAGGGCGAGGTTCAGATTCACGGGAGCGCCGGTCTCGCGCAGAGTCTCATGGCGAACAATCTGATCGACGTCTACCGACTCGTGATCCACCCCATCGTGCTGGGAAGCGGCAAGCGGCTCTTTGCCGACGGGG
>JASHNV010000186.1 GCA_030041455.1 Spirochaetia bacterium | reverse complement strand
CTGCTGATGACCGCCGCTCCGAGGCCGAAGAACGCCAGACATAACAGCAGGATGCCGATGAAGTAAATCCGGAGCGTCATGACCTGGTTGACGATGGCGGCCTGCGCTATGAGCGCGAAGTAGCGCCAACCGTTGTACGCCGAGTCGCGGTAGACCGCAAAATAGCCGCGGCCGCCGATCCGGACTCTTTGCGGTCCGCTTGTCTCGCGAGCTTCTATCTGGTCGAGTATTCCCCGCCCGCGGATGGCGCGGTCGTACCACGTCCGATTCGCGGACCAGATGAGCTCGTTCTGCGCGTCGGTGATGAAGACGAGCCCGGACCTGCCGAGCTCGTTCGAAAGCCCGATCTTGTCGAAGAGCCTCGCGTTCAGATTCACGACAAGAATCCCGATCTTGAAGAAAGTCCCACTGAAGATGTTGCGGATCAACCGCCCGAACGGCACGCTGTAGACGGTTTGCCCGGGCTCCTTTTGGATCGCGACGCTGGCGATCCAGCATGCCCGGCCGTCGGCCTTGTCGATCGCTTCCGCCCATTCGGGATGGGCGAGGTAGCTGCCCGCGAACTTTCCGTTCGTCGCGGTATCGGCGAAGGTGTACTGGCCATTGGCCAGGAAGAGGTAGATGGAGTCGAGGTACGGTTGACCGGCTCGGAAGCTTTGAAGGGCCTGGCTGAGCTTGAGGAGCTGCAGGCCGTTCAGGGACCGCGGAACGCTCAGCTGAAACGGATTGAAGATCCGCTGGTCGTAATAGATCTCGACCGTCCGGTCGGCGTACGCCCGTATCTGGGATTCGACGCTGTTCTCGAGGAGGAGAAGGGTCTCGCGCGAACGATCGTATTCGCGCTGGGTTGCCTGATTCGTGGTCGTAAGGTAGAGCACCGCGCTGCTCACCAAGAGCGGAATCATGAAGAAGACGGCGAAGGTGACGATCAGCTTTGTTTGGATGGAAGCGTTTCGAAAGCCGGTAACGATCGCGCGTGCCAAACACAACCTCCGAATGACGCCACCCGTCGAGACGCTACAGGATTGGGCCGGGACGACCGTTACAGTGTATTGCACGATTCCGGACCCGGCAAGATCCGCCGCTTCGGATTTTCGGCCCTCGCGCGCGGATCCCCCGCCGCGCGTCGAACGGCGCGGGGTGAAGCCTCCGCTTGCGGGGCGCTTCGGGGGGGAACCGCGAACTTCGGTCGAGGGGCGGAGCCGCGGACGAAAAATCGGCGTCGGCGCGCGAGATCCGGTCGGACCGCGGCCTATCGAGCTCGCGTTCGTCCCCGCGGCTCCGCCAGTCGGGCTCCCCGCGCTTCGGGGTACCTTCCGGAAACTCGATCGCGCGGGAGGGTCGAGTGCCGGTTCCCGGTCCGGCCGCCGCCGAGCGCGCTTCGAGCTCTCGCCTGTGACGGAGGGCTCGCCGGACGGGCGGGCGGCCAGTACCGCGCCCGCCCGTTTCCCATGCCTTTCGATCCCCGCCAAGACGGCTGGCCGGCGCCGCCCGCAATCGGGGGACGACGGGGTCGCCTTCTCCGAAAGAAAATTGTTGACGGAAGGGCAAAATAGGGAGATACTGCTGATTACACGAGTAATGTAGATCGTGTAATCAGGTTTCTTGGCCCAAAGGAGGGAGAGAGGCTCGGTGAAGCTGCGGTCGACGCAAAAGGACGTCGCCGAGATGGCGGGCGTATCTCGGGCGACCGTCTCCTACGTGCTCAGCAAGCGCCAGGACGGCAACATCCGGATCAGCGACGACACCCGTAACCGTATCCTGCAGGCCGTGGAGAAACTCGAATATCGGGTCAACGTGACCGCGCGCGGACTGAAGACGAAACGGACCCATCTGCTTGCCGTGCTGGTGCCCGACCTCAGCAATCCGTTCTATCCGGTGCTCATCCGCGGGGCGCAAAAGGCTGCGTACGAGGCCGACCACCGGCTCATCGTGTTCGACAGTTTTTCCACGCCGGAGGGAGAAAGGGACTTTCTCGAAGCGGCTCTCCACCACATCGCCGACGGCCTGATCCTTTCGTCGTTTTACCTCGAGCAGCGCGATATCAAGCACCTTCTCGCGAGCGGAATTCCGACGGTCGGGGTCGGACCGCGCCTGTGGGGCAGCGGCGTCGACGTGGTGCAGACCGACCAGCTGCAGGCGGTCCGGGCGGTCATCGACCACCTCGTGAGCCGAGGCCGACGGAGGATCGCGCACATCGCCGGAGACCTTACGACGCTGAACGGCCAGCTGCGCCTCGAAGGGTATCGGCTGGCGCTCCGGGTCCACGGCCTTGAGCCGAACGAGCGGCTCGTCGTCGAGGGAAAGTTCCGTCGCGAGGGCATCGCGGAGCGGGTCGACTCGTTCCTCGCGTCCTTCGCCCCGGGCGAGCTTCCCGACGCGATATTCGCGGCCAACGACGTGATGGCGATCGAGGCGATGAAAGCGGTCCGCCGAAGAGGGTATCGGATACCGGACGACATCGCGGTCTGCGGCATCGACAACATCCCGGAGGCCGAGTACGTGGAGCCGCCGCTGACGACGATCGGAAACGATGTCGAGCTCATGGGGCGAGAGGCCGTCTCGATGATCGTGGACCGCATCCGGCACGACTCCGTGAAGGACCCCGAATGCCGCGAGTTTCCGTTCGAGCTGATCGAGCGCAACAGCTCGTAGCGGGAACAAAGGAGGGTGAAGCGAAACGGAAGGCGCGCGGCCGGGGATCCAGGGCGCATCATCGACGGGCCGCTCGTCTCGGGCACTGCAGACTCACGTATCACCCACGTATCAAGAGAGGAAGAGAGGAAAGGAAAAAATGAGGATTCAAAGGATCGCGTATCTCCTGGTTGCCTTCTCGCTGGCCGGGGGATTCCCCGCCTTCGCGAAGGGCCAAAACGAAAGCTCGGCGGCCGGCTCGTCCGCCCCGATTACGGTCACGTTCCTGACGCTCAGCGACATTGTCGACAACCTCAAGCCGGTCGCCGCCGCCTACCAGGAACAGCACCCGGGGGTGTCGGTGAACTTCGAGGGCTACCCGTTCGACCAGATGTTTCAGGTCATCGAGACAAAAATGGCGGCCCACAGCGGCGACGTCGACCTGT
>JASHNV010000185.1 GCA_030041455.1 Spirochaetia bacterium | reverse complement strand
CGCCGCTCCGCTCGGAGATCCACGCGAAGTTCACGTAGGGCGTCCAGGAGTAGTCGGGGTGCAGCGCGATAAAGCGACCGTAGTCCTCCGACGCGTCCTGGTACCTCATTTGGAGCATCTCAATGTCGGCGGCGAGGAGGCGCATGCCGGGCGTCCGCTCGGCGCTTGACGCGCCGCGGTAATAGGCGAGCGCGCCGTCGAGCTCGCCTGAGTCGTAGCCTATGAGCATCCCGAGCTCCGCAGGGACGTTGTCGCGGAGGGAGCCGAGCGTCCGGTAGGCGGCCGCGAGGTCGCCCTCGCTCGCGCTCAGGAGCAGGGCGTCGAGGAGAAAATCGTCGTTCCCGGTCTCCTCGGCGAGCTCCTCGAAATCGTCGGGGCTCCTCGAACGCAGGACCTTCAGGAAGAGCGCTCCCCGCTCGTCGAGGCCGGCCGTAGTCGGATCGATCGCCGGATAGGCGCGAAGGACGGCTTCCGTCTTCAACCCCGCGTAGCGGGTTCCGCCGAGGTGGCGATTGCAATCGGCGACCGCGGCGGCGTATCGGCCGGTTCGGACCTCGGCGAGAGCCTTCAGGGCCCAGAGCGCCTCGGCGTCCGGGTGGGCCGCGACGGCGCGTCGCGCGATCGTGTCGAGGAACGTGAAATCGCCTACGCCCTCGCCGATCGCGTAGGCCCGTTTCGCGACGGAGGCCCAGCTATCGAGGGTCTCCGCGGCGTCGGCGGCTTGGCGGACCTCCCGCTCCCCGTGGTCGAAGAAGCCCGAGGCGATGTCGCGGTCCGCTTCGGCGAGAAGAACGGACACGGTGCGCGAGGAGTTCCGCTCGGAAACGCCGCGCAGATAGGCGCCAAGCCCCACAAACGCCCCGGCAAGCGCGAGGAGAGCCGCCACCCCGACGATGACGGCCGTGGGGCGGCCCCGGGGCGCCCTCATGGAAGGGTCTCTTGGAACTTCCGGATTCCGTCGAGCACGCCGTTCACGAATCGGTAGGAATCGTCGCTTCCGAACTCCTTGACGATGTCGACCGCCTCGTCGATGGTCACGGTCGGCGGGATGTCCTTCTGGTAGGCGAGCGAATAGACGCTCATTCGGAGCATGGCGAGGTCGACGCGGGAGAGCCGGGTGAAGTCCCAGTTCTCCAGCTGCTGCCTGATCGCCTCGTCGATCGCGTTGAGGTGCTCGATGGTGCCCGAGACGATGAGCCGGGCGAAGGCGAGAGTCTGCTCGTCGACGCGCGCTCGCCGCTCCTCGTCGAGCCACGGAAATTGAACGAGCTCCTCGATCGGGACGCGATTCATGTCCCAGCCGAAAAGAGCCTGAAATGCTATGATCCTGCCCTTTCGCCGGGAGCCCATGACGCGCCTAGTTGAGATTCTGCTGAAATATCGTGATGTCGGCCTGCTTCTTCAGACTGTCGACCAGGTCGGCCTCCGCCTGCTGGAACGCCTGGTTCTTCTCCTCCTGGAGGATCATGTTGCTGATGTAGTCGTGGACCGTGACCTTGCTGTTCGGGAAGGTGTAGTCGCCGAGCCCGAGCAGCCGCGGCGGATAATGCTCGGTAATCTTGACGATGTGAAATCCGATGTCCGACTCGATGACGCCTTTGACGTCGCCGACGTGCAGCGCGAAGACCTGATCGACGAAGGACTGGCCGAAGATCCGCACCGCGCGCTGGTCGTCGCGGAGAAGATAGCCGAAATCCCCGCCGGTGTAGCGATTGCGGGGATCGTCGCTGTACTCGGCGACGAGCTGATCGAAGGTCTCCTCTCCGTTCAAGTATTCGCGGTAGGCCTCGTCGGCCCGCTCGCGCGCCTTTTCCTTCTCGGCGGGCTTGAGGTTCCGCGTGTCGATAAAGACCTGGCTGAAGCGGACGATCTCGGGATTGGTGAGCTGGTTCGCGATCTGACCGTAGCGGTCCTCGATCTGCTGCTCGGTGGGCGTCGGAACGCCGTTGATCTCGCTTCCTTTCTTGAGCATGACATACCGCTGCTGAATGATCTGGCTGTCGACCTGGGACAGGTATTGGTCCCAGCTCATGCCGGTCCGCTGCTCCATGAAGCTGTGGAATTGATCGTCGGTAAGAGGTCCGACTTGGCCCTCGAAGCTTCGCTTGATCTGCGCGACGGTGTTGTCGAGGTCGGACTGCGAAACGGTGACGCCGTCGCGCGCGGCGGCCTGGGTCAGGAGAATTTCATCGATCATCGAGTCGAGCACCTGCGACTTGTCGTTCGCCGGAATCGCGAGACCGTTTTGCCTCCGAAGGGTCTCGAACTGCTCGACGCGGGTGTTGAGCTGGTCGACCGACACGTAATCAGGCTTGGTCAAATTGACCGTGGCCGCCGGCTTGTCGATGACCTGCGCTTGAAGCGCTTCCGAGATGGCAAGAGACGTCAATAGGAAAAAAATCCGCTTCATAGATCCTCGCTCCAATTTTCACGGGGAAAAAGGCAGGGGAGAACGGGTGGTTACACGAGCTTGAGCCTTTTGCCGATCTCCTCAGCTTCGACCGGGGAGGAGAGGATCTCGGAGTTCTTGAGGTACATTCCCTCTTGCTCCATTCCGCGCATCAGCCGATTCAGCGTCTTCCCCGTTCGAAATCCCGTCTTTAGTATGTAGGCAAACGATCGCTTGCCGACCACGATTCCCGCGTTCGAGAGAAAGGTCGACAGGCGATCCGGAATCCCGCCTCCCCAGGAGGAGACCGCGGAGGCTCCGACGGCCAGGTAGTTGTACATCGTGAGCTTTGCGTTGACGTCGCGCTCGCCGTCGACAATATCCACCTGGTGTCCCTGCGACTCGATCCCCTTCGCAAGGCTTCGGGTTATATCGAGAAGCTCGTTGCGTTTTCGGCCCGCAAAGAATACTACAGCTACTCGCACCAAAGCTCTCCTTCGCAGGCGGCTTCATGCCGGAAACCGAATCCCCCGAGGCGCAACGCGCTAATCGGCGAGTCCCGCGGACGAAGGCGCCGGGGGCGGAGTCACCGGTAGCGTCCCCGTGCTCGCGGGCGCCGTCGCAGGCGGCGTCCCCACCGGCGCGGCGGCCGTCGACGTCGACGCGGATGGGGCCGTCGGAAGCTTCGCGTCGCCGTTGACCGGCGTCAGCCACCACTCGCTCGTCTGGGCGTTCGCGGCCCGCTTTGCGGCGCCGACGACGTCCCCCGACTCCTGGCTGCGGTTCAGCCACGCGATGCCGAAGGCGCAGAACAGGAAGATGGCGCCGAGGACGGAGGTAAACCGCGTGAGCACGTTTCCGCTTCGAGAGCCGAAGGGGGTCGAGCTTCCGCCTCCGAAAATGCCTCCGAGTCCCTCGCCCTGCTCGTCCTGCAGGAGGATGACCACGGTGAGGAACACCGCGGCCGTGACGAAGATTACGATAAGGAGAACGCTTACGATTCCCATGATTTCATCCTGCCGCGCGCTGGTATGCGTCGAACTCGACGATGGCGCAGAACGAGTCCGCGCTGAGCGCCGCGCCGCCGACGAGCGCGCCGTCGATGTTTTTCATGGCCATGAGCCCGGCCGCATTGTCCGGTTTCACCGATCCACCGTACTGGATGAGCATCTCTTCGCCGGCCTTCGCGCCGTAGAGTCTCGCGACCGTGGAGCGGATAACCGCGTGGACCGCCTCGGCGTCCTGCGGAGTCGCGTTCTTGCCGGTCCCGATCGCCCAAACGGGCTCGTAGGCGATCGTCACCGTCCCGACGCGATCGGGCGCCACGCCGCGAAGCCCCTCCTCGACCTGCTCGACGACGATCTTCTCGACGAGACCCGCTTCCCGCTCCGCGAGCGTCTCGCCGACGCAGAGGATGACCTCGAGGCCGTGGAGCAGCGCGAGCTTGACTTTCGCGTTGATGAGGGCGTTCGTCTCGCCGTCGAGGAGGCGGCACTCGGAGTGGCCGAGGATCACGACGGAGACCCCGACGTCCTTGAGCATGAGGCAGGAGATCTGACCGGTGTGCGCGCCGAGCTCGGCGGAGGCCATGTTCTGCGCTCCGAGGAGAATATTCGTGCCGCGCACTTTCTCGCCGACCGCCTGGAGGCTCGTAAAGGGCGGCGCGATCATGACGCGGTGGCCGCTCCTCGCAAGCCGCTTCACGAGCTCGCCGGCGAGATCGACCGCCTCCCCGACCGTCTTGTGCATCTTCCAATTGCCCGCGATGTAGTAGCCTCTCATTTCTCGAGCGCCTTGATGCCGGGAAGCGCCTTGCCCTCGAGGAACTCAAGCGACGCGCCGCCGCCCGTCGAGACGTGGTCGATCTTCCCCGCGAAGCCGAATTGGTTGACCGCCGCGACGCTGTCTCCGCCTCCGACGACGGTCGTCCCCCTGCACTGGGCGACGAGCCGCGCCGTCTCGAGCGTGCCCTTCGCGAAGGCCTCGAACTCGAAGACTCCCATCGGGCCGTTCCAAATGAGCGACTTGGCTTTGAGGACGCGCTCCTTCATCGCCTGAAGCGTCCGCGGCCCGATGTCCATTCCGATCCGATCGGCGGGAATGTCGACGGAGTCGACAAGCTCAGGCGGCGACGACTCGCTGAACTGCGCGGCGACGACGTGATCGACGGGCAGCAGCACCTCCACGCCGAGCTCCTTCGCCTTCGCGAGCATGCTCTTCGCGGTCGCCTCAAGCTCCTCTTCGACGAGCGACTTCCCGATCGAGTGGCCGAGCGCCTTCAGAAAGGTATAGGACATTCCGCCCCCGATGACGAGGGTCGTGCATTTCGGGAGCAGCGATTCGAGCACCGCTATTTTTGTGGAGACCTTCGCGCCGCCGATGATCGCGACGTAGGGCTTGCGCGGGTGCTCAAGCAATCCCCCGAGGAACTTGACCTCTTTCTCGATGAGAAACCCGGCCGCCGAAGGAAGGTCGTGCGCGACGCCCTCGGTCGAGGCGTGGGCGCGGTGCGCCGTTCCGAAGGCGTCGTTGACGTAGACGTCGGCGAGGCTCGCAAGCTGCCGCGCAAAAGCGGGATCGTTCTTTTCCTCTTCTTTGTGGAAGCGCAGGTTCTCTAGGACGAGAATCTCGCCGGCTCCGAGCGACTTCGCCCGCGCCTGCACGTCCGCGCCGACGCAATCGTCGGCCATGATGACGGGGCGGCCCAAAAGCTCCCCGAGACGAACGGCCGTGGGCTTGAGGCTGAGCTCGGGGGTCTTTCCGTCTTTCGGCCGACCGAGATGGCTCATGATGATGAGCCTGCTTCCCTTCTTCTTCAGAATGTACTGAAGCGTCGGAAGCGCGGCCCTGATGCGGGTGTCGTCGGTGATCGCACCGTCCTTCAGCGGAACGTTGAAATCCACGCGAACGAGAACGCGCTTGTTTTCGAGGTGAAGATCCTTCAGGGTCTTCAGCGCCATGGTGTCCCCTTCTCCTCCGACAGCGAACCGTCCTGAGGTCTCGAGTCGCGCCGACCTTGCGTACCCGGCCGACCGCGCGGGAACATTCTACGGGAAAGCCATTCTTGTGTCAATTGTCGGGGATTTTCAGGATCGTTTGATAGAGATCGCTCGCGGGCGCGGACTCCATGGTCGGCTCCTCGGACTTCGGCGGCTGGTAGATCACGGAGTCGCCGGGGCTCACGAGGTCGAAGAACTGGTTCTTGACGATGGCGCCCTGCGAGACGAGGGCGTCGGTTCGCGAGACCACGAACCTTCCGATGACCGCATCCTTCGGGTAGTCGAATCCGAGCCGATCCTTCGCGAGGCTCAAGGATCCGTTCTTGACGATCACGAGCGAGTCGCGCGGCTTGACCCCGTCGAGAGCTCCGAGGTCCACGATCCCTTGGTCGAAGCGCCGATTGAGGATGTGGCCTTCAAGCGGAAGAGCCGAGTGAACCGAGTCGGCGACGCGGGCGAGCGCGTCGGTGACGCGATCGACGCCGGTTCGATAGACGCTGAAGGAGCGAAGCCTCGATCCGGTCGCGGAGGCGTAGAGGTCGCAGTCGACCGAGAAATAGCGCTCGGACTCCGTCGCGTCGAGGATCATGAAGTAGTCGGATCCGGAGGTGCGCGCGACGCGAAACGCGGCCGCGAAGGAATCGGCCTCCTGCGGAGGCGACTTCACGACGATGTTCTCGTTGCTCGCGAGGAGGGCGCGGAGATACTCGGCGAGAGGCTCCTGACCGAGGTAGTGGATCATCGCCCCCTTCGTCGAGTAGAAAAGCCGGATGGCGTAGGCGGAGCGATCCAAGGTGAACTGAGAGACGCCCCAGGAGTTGCTCACGCTGTCGGCGAGCAAGTTCGTGAGAATGTCGATCTCGTCGTTCACGTCTTGGTCGGCGAGCTTCAGGTCGCGCAGCACCGAAAGCTCCGAGAGATACTTTGCCGCGTAGCCTTCCGTCTTGAAGACGTCGGCGAACAGGAGTCTGCCCGCCTTGTTGTCCGGATCGATCTGGAGGCCCCGCCGGTACTCGATGAGCGCGCGGTCGTAGAAATACCGCGCCGCGAAGTCCCGGCCTCGTTGAAAGTGGTACCGCGCGTAGCGCGCGCGAAGGGGATCCTTCATCCCGAGATTCTCGATGATCTCGTCCTCCATCGCGATGCGCGAGATCTCGTCGTCGGGGCGGATCGTCAATCCTCGAGCGAGGCTCTCGATGCTGTCCTGGACGGCGCCGAGCTTCGCCTGCGCAAGGCCGAGGGCGTACCACAGAAGGTAGGCGTCGGAGTTGGCCGCGAGGATGGGCTCGATCAAGGGCACGACGTTCGCGTACTGGCGGGTTCTCAGGAAGATATCGCTCAGGAGGAGCGTCGAGTCGAGGTCGCCCTGCTTCAAGGCGAGCGCCGTCTCGACCTCCCGCTGCGCCCGCGCGTAGTCGCCCTCGAGGAGGTAGTGGCGCGCCACGACGTCGCGGACCTGGGGATTGTCCGGGTGGGCATCGAGCGCGATGCGCGCGTAACGGTCGGCGGACCGAAACTCCCCGAGGGAGTCCCGGACGATCACGAGGGCGAGGAGCGCGTGCAGATTCTCGGGCGCCGACCTCAGCGCCTCCTCGAATCGCATCGCGCCGGTCCTCGGCTCCCCGGTCGCGATATCGAGCTCCGCGAGGCCGAACTTCGCCTCCATGCTGTTCGGCTCGCGGTCGAGGACGCGCTCGAAGATCGCGCGCGCGGAGGCGAACTCGCCGAGCCCGATGCGCGTCCGTCCTTCGAGGTTTCTCAGGTCGAGGTTGAAGCGGTCGAGGGGCTCCGCCTGAAGCTCGTAGCGGAGCGCCTCCTCGTATTCGCCCATGGCGAAATAGGTCTCCGCGAGGCCGATCATCGGCTGGAGGTAGCTCGGATTCGCCTCGAGCGCCGTCTTGTAGAGCTCGATCGCGCTGTAGTAGCTCTCCGAGAGCTGCGCGGCTCGCCCCTGCTCGTAGAGGTCGGTCGGAGAAGCGCTCTGGGCGAGCGACCGGGGCCCGGGAAGCAGCGCGCACAGGAGCAGGAGGCCTCTCAGCTTCATGGTTCGCCGGATCACCGTCCGGCGCCCTCCTGCTCCCCCGGCTCCTTCGCGGGGCTCCCGGTCGGGTCGAGGCGGCGCACGACCTTCACCTTCATGATCTTGTGGCCGTCCATTTCCTGGATGACGAACTCCCCGCTTCCGTAGGAGACCGACTCGTGCTTCGCGGGAATCTTGCCGAACAGGTCGAAGACAAAGCCGCCGAGCGTGTCGAAGTCCTCCTCCGGCAGGCCGAGTCCGGTCGCCTCGTTGAGGTCGTCGACCGAAACCCGCGCGTCGCAGATGTACACCCCGTCGCCGATCTCGAGAATGTCCTCCGTTTCGTTGTCGAACTCGTCCTGGATCTCGCCCACGATCTCTTCGATGATGTCCTCGAGGCAGACGATGCCGGAGACGCCGCCGTACTCGTCGACCGCCACCGCGATATGAACCTTCCTGCGCTTGAACTCCCGGAGCAGCGAGTCGAGGCGCTTGCTTTCCGGCACGAAATAGGGCTTGCGGATGATCGCGGCGACGTTGAAGTTGCGGTCTTTCATGACGTAACGCAGGAGGTCCTTCACGTAGAGGATCCCCACCACGTTGTCGATCGTATCCTGATAGACCGGGTAGCGGGAATGCCCCCGCTCGGTGACGATGGTCAGGAGCTCCTCGATCGGCGTGTTGATCGCGACGAAGACCACGTCGATGCGGGGCACGATGACCTCCTTCACGCTCGTCGCGGAAAGCTCGACCACGCCCCGAATCATGTCCTTTTCCTCGACGTTCAGGCCCTCGAGACTTCGCTCCTTCTCCTCGGAGCTCTTCCGGTGAAAGAGCCGGTCAAAAAAGCGCGCGCGCCTCATAGGAGTCTCTCCGAGGCGAGCGACTTCAGGATCTCCTCCTGGAGTCGAAGCATCGGCTCGCGCGGCGAGTTCGTCCGATGGTCCATGCCCTTGAGATGGAGAATACCGTGGATGAGGAGGCGCTTCAGCTCCTCGCCCACCTCGACGTTGAACGCGCGCGCGTTCGTTCTCGCCATCGGTATCGAGATGACGATGTCTCCCGACGGGCGGAGCTTTCGCGCCCCGGCGGGCGGGCTTTCCTGCGGGAAGGAGAGCACGTCGGTCGGCCTGTCCTTTCCCCGAAAGTCCCGGTTGAGCGAGCGCATCATGGCGTTGCCGCACACGAGGAGCGAAAGCTCCTGATTCTCGATCTCAAGCCGCCGCATGACCCTCCTCGCGACGCGCGCGAGGCGCGGAAGCCACGGAGGCTCTTCGATTCCCGCCGCGCGGGCCGCGACACGGTTCATTTGGCGTTCTCGCCGCGGTCCGGGTACTCGATCCGGGAGTGGAAGGAGCCCGCGAGGATCTGGACGAAGGTCTTCTTGATCGTCTCGAGATCCCGAAACGTCAGATCGCTGTCGTTCATCTGGCCCGAGGTGAACTTTTCCATGATGCCGGCCCAAATGAACTTCTCGAGCTTCGCGACCGTCGGCTTTTTCAGGGTTCTCGAGGACGCCTCGAGCGTGTCGGCGAGCATGACCACCGCCGCCTCGCGCGAAGCCGGCGGCGAGCCCGAGTAGGAGAAGTCCTCCGGGTTCACCTTCGAGTCGCTTCCGCTCTTCAGCGCCCTATCGTAGAAATAGCTGATGAGGCTGCTCCCGTGATGCTGGGCGATGATGTCGATCACCTCCTGGGGAAGGCCGAGCTCCTTCGCGCGCTCGATCCCGATCTTGACGTGGGATCGGATGACGGCGGCCGAAAGGCTCGGCTTGAGCTCGTCGTGGACGTTGCCCGACGTCTGATTCTCGATGAAATACTCCGACTGGTCGATCTTCCCGATGTCGTGGTAGTAGGCGCCGACCCGCGCGAGAAGCGCGTTCGCGCCGATCGCCCTGCAGGCGCTCTCCGCCATGTTCGCGACGCTCACCGAGTGGCCGTAGGTTCCCGGGGCGAGCGTGAGCATCCGTTTCAAGAGCGGGGAGTTCATATCGGAGAGCTCCATGAGACGGAAGGGGGTCGGCGCGTTCAGGAGGTGCTCGAAGATCGGCAGGAGCCCGAGGTTGAGGATGCCGCAGAGGAAGCCGTTCAGGGCGCCGCAGACGAGCGCGATGAGAAACCAGGAAAGCTCGTAGTTCTGCAGAAATCCGAACACGAGCAGGATGAGCGCGTTCGCCGCCGCAACCTCGACGCTCGCGCGGATGAGATCGAGCCGTTTCTCGGCCCCCGACACCACGAAGGTCGCCACCACCCCGGAAAGGAAGGCGAAGAGGAAGGAGTACGGGCTCAGCCTGCCGAGGAGCACGAGGCTCAAGGAGAGGATCAGGGTGAAGATGACCCCGACCCGGGTGTCGACGAGGATGGACACGATCATCGCAACGAGCGCCGTCGGAAGGATGACCGTAAACGGAAGCCACTCGGGAAGCAGCGCGCTTCGCGAGAGGGAGGCCATCACCGCGATGTAGAAGAGATAGAGCCCGGTGAGGAGGTAGACGTACTTCCCCTCGATCCGCCTCGAGATGACCGCGGGGCTGAGGAGCGTCAGGGCGAGAAGGTAGATGGTGAAGACGAAGAGGATGGTCCCGACGATGTTCCGGATGTTCACGACGCGCGCGTAGCTCTCGAGCGCCTGGACCTCCGCGAAGGCTTCCGGGGAGATGACCGAGCCCTTTTTGATGATCTGCATGCCCTTCACGATCTCCCTGCTCAGCGGCGCGACGAGCGAGCGGCCGCGCTCGCGCGCGTGCTGCGTCGCGGCGAAGTCGTAAAAGGCGTTCTCCTTCGCGAAAGCGCTCACGAGGAGCACGACCGCCTGGATGTCCCGGTCGCTCAAGTCGCGGTTGGACAGGATCGCGCGCAGGTGCGTGGGAAGGGATTTCAGCGTGACGGCCGCCTCGAGACGGACCTGCTCGAAGACCGGCTTATCGGCCTCCGTGCGCACGAGCGTGATGGAGTCCGGCATCGTGTCGAACTCGTTGTTCGACAGCGCGAGAATGCCGCGGCTCATCGCGTCCTCAAGCGCGTGGCTGGCGATGGGGAGGATCGTGACGAGGTCGAGATTCTTCAGGAGCGACGAGATCTCGTCGCT
This sequence comes from Spirochaetia bacterium, assembly GCA_030041455.1. Classification (GTDB taxonomy): domain Bacteria; phylum Spirochaetota; class Spirochaetia; order DAHUYW01; family DAHUYW01; genus DAHUYW01. Next base: position 3,161 of record JASHNV010000185.1, on the reverse strand, counting down.
CCTGAAGACGCCCGGGAACCTCGCCTCGACCTGCTTGAACGCCTCTTTGTCGGAGACGCGGCTTGCGGCGAATCCCGACAGCATGTCGGCGAAGCGGTTGAACTCCTGGAGGCTGCGCTCGGCGACGTCCGCTCTCACCTGGAAGACCGGCGGGATCCTCGCCGCGGCGTCGTCCTCGGCGTCGCGCGTCGCCTGCGCGTCGACGTAGCTGAACGTGAAGTTGCTGAAGAGGTCGCGATCGGCGATCTTGCCGACCTCGTAGCTTCCCGGGCTCCCGGCGGCGAACAGCGAGTCGAGCTGGTTCGCGAGGATGACGAGAGCGCACACGATGAGGAGCGAGAGCGCGACGGTAAGCGCGCGCAGCCGGTCCTGCGACTTGGTGGCCAGGCGTTCGAGGAGGGAATGGGGATCAAACGTCGGTTTCATACGCGTGGATGATTTTCTTGATGAGCGGGTTGCGGACGACGTCGCTCGCGTCGAAAAACGTGAAATGAACCTCCGGAATCGACCTGAGGATCTTCGCGATGTGCGTGAGGCCGGAATGATCCTTCTGCCGCAAGTCGATCTGGGTGACGTCGCCGGTGATCACGGCCTTCGTCCGCTCCCCGAGGCGCGTGAGAAACATCTTCATCTGCTCCCTCGTCGTGTTCTGCGCCTCGTCGAGGATGACATAGCAATCGGAGAGGCTCCTGCCGCGCATGTAGGCGAGCGGCGCGATCTCGATCACCCGGCTTTCCTCGAGCCGGGTGATCGCCTCGACCGGAATCAGCGCGTCCATGGCGTCGTAGAGGGGGCGCAGATAGGGTCCGAGCTTCTGGGCAAGATCGCCCGGCAGGAAACCGAGGCTCTCCCCCGCTTCGACCACCGGCCGCGTGAGGATGAGCTTTCGCTTCCGCTTCGCAAGAATCTCGGAGATCGCGTGCGCGACCGCGAGAAACGTCTTTCCGGTGCCCGCGGGGCCGATGCCGACCACGATGTCGGCGGAGTTCATCCCGCTCACGTAGCTCACCTGGTTCGTTGTCCTCGGGAAGACCCTCCCGTTGCCGTGAATGACGATTTGCGCGGTCTCTCTCGCTCCCCCCTGCCCGTCGCGCGGCTGGAGCGAGGCGAGGTAGACGGCGTGGATGAGATCCGGACCGGGAACGTATCCCTCCTCCGAGCAGCTTGAGAGTCTCTCGACGATTTGCTTGAAGGCGGCTCGTTTCCGCAGGTCCTCCGATTCCAGAAGGATCTCGTTGCCTCGAGTGAAGACCCTCGCATCGAGCACGTCTTCGATCGCCCTCAGGTTGAGGTCGTTCACTCCGCAGAGATCGCTCAACACTCTCCGGTCCTCAAGAACGATGGTTAAGCTTTTTCCCAACCTGTCTCCCTTTTGGGTGCGAATATATTACCACCTTTGCTTCTAGTCTATCTACCTCGCTCCGAATAAGTCAAGGGCGCCCTCAGGCGCGAGCGGGCGGACTTTCAGTAGGTGAGCGTGCCGTATTGGCTCTGGATGTTCGTCTTGATCTCGGGAACCGGCTTCCACTGCACGAGGATCGTTAAGGTGGGGGTCCACTGGTAGTCCTCGGCTCCGGTGGCCGTCGTGGTGAGCTGCGGGGACCCCGAGTACTGCAGGCTGAGATCCCAGTCTCCCATGTGGTGCACGAGGTTGAGCGCGATCGACTTCATCTTGAAGTTGGACTCCTCGCGCTCCTCGGTGTCGAAGAAATCGAACGAGTCCAAAAGATCGGTAAGCGGATCGATCGTGCTCTGACCCACCTCGTTCGCGAAAACGGGGAAGTACCGGTAGGTCTCCTGGTTGGTGGACTCGACGCTGAAGTTGAGATCGAGGAACTTGTAGATGCTGAGCGTCGTGTTGAACTGCACGTCGAGCATGTTCTGCGTGACCTGGAGGAGATCCACGTTCCAATTGGCGACGAAGCTCGCGGAGAAGTTGATCCGGTTCTTCCACAAGGGCTGGCTCTTGTAGGTGTAGTTGATGCCCGCCGAGAGATTCGAGGGCACGAACGACGTGGCGGTCTGCGCCTCCCATCCCAACCCCGGAATGAACTCGTACGGCGTCGTCTGCTGCGCGTCGAACTCGGCGTTGAAAAACCAGAGGTTCAGCTTGGTCGTGCTGTCGATCGGAAGCTCTCCGAGGAGGTCGTAGGTGAGGCTCTGCTGGAGGGAGATGTTCTTGTCGATCGTGCTAATCGTCGCCGAGGAGGTGCTGGTCGTCCAGCCGCCCTGAAGGAAATCGTAGTCGGCCTGCTCGTCGATCGTGAGCCAACCTCCGAGCACGAGCTTCTCCTCGGCGGTCAGCGGCTTCGGCTGCCACCCCATCGTGGGCGAGGGCTGATAGATCGAGCCGGTCCACGTCGAGGTCAGGGGACCGGTCTGCAGGACCAACTGCGGGTCGATCTCCGGCGCCAGGGGAGGGAGAACCTCGTTGACGTTGAACTCCTGGATCTGGTTGTTCCACGGCGTCGCGTTGAGGTTCAGCGTGACGGAGTGCACGGTAATGTGGTCGGGGTCCCACGCGAGGTAGGAGGTCTCGAAGGAGGGCGTCGGCGCGCTTGACGCGAAGCCGTAGTGGTAGAGGTCGGTCGTCAGCTGGTAGCGAATGAGCGAGGTCTTCAGCATATCGACGGCCATGAGCGGCATCGACGTGAGGGTCGCGGCGTTTGAGATATCGAAGAAGGTCGAGGCCTCGTCCTGGAGGACGAACGAGCTCCAATCCGCGGCGACCTGCTCGTTCTCGTTGAAGTGGGTCTGATAGTTGGCGGAGAAGGTGAGCGCGTCGGAGATCGTGGCGAGGTTGCCGAGATACGCGCCGGTGTACTGGAGGGTGCCGGTGCCGCCCGCGGTCATGATGGCGTAGGCGTCGGAGAGGTTGATGTCGGACTGCTGGTACCAGTTGGTCGAGATCGTCTGGTTCTGGATCGAGAAGTTCGGCAGCAGCGTGTAGGTGAGCGACTGCTCGTAGGTGGAACTCGAGGCGACGGCGGGCAGGTCGATGTCGTCGCGCAGACCGGGAACCCTGAGGTCGACCTTCGTCTTCTCGCCGCCTTGGGAGGCGGTGTTCGTCTCCTCCCAAGGCGCGGAGGCGTCGGGAGCGCCGCTTCCCTCCGAGGGGCTCGCGGGCGCCGCCTGGCTCGTCGCCCCTCCCGCCTGAGCGG
>JASHNV010000184.1 GCA_030041455.1 Spirochaetia bacterium | reverse complement strand
CTGGCGAACGGCTATTGGAGAAGAGGTGGACTTCGTGATAGAGACGGGCGGCCGGCTTATGCCGATTGAAGTAAAGGCTGCGAACCGCCCGCGTCTTGCCGACGCGAAGCATTTGCGGACGTTCCGTAAGGAGTATGGGAAAAAGGCTCGCGCGGGGCTCCTCGTACACACAGGTAGCGTGATCGAGTGGCTCGCGCCCGACGTGCTCGCCGTTCCATGGTGGAAAGTGCTGTGAACCCCAAAGAAAAGCTCATCGAGGTCGCCCTGTTCCTTGAAGCGACCAATACGGCTTGCGCACACGAGAAGCATCCAGGTATCGGATCATAATCCGCGTCTGTGGAGGTCGAGGAAACCGTTTGCAGGGCGCGCGGTGATCCTCGCGCAGATGGTCGGCGATCCATCGGCTCATCTCGATCTCTTCCCGGCCGAGGAAGCTTAGGACAAGGAGCGCAAGCGCCCCTCTCGGACCATCAAGGGTCCCGTCCAATAGGAGAACACGAAGGGGTCCTTGAGCGGGCGAGCGCTGAGTTCCGACAATGTTGGCGTTGCGCCTGCGCCGAGAATGCCGATCATCCGAGGGCGAAGGAGTTGCTCGGCCGCAACAAGCTCCCTGCTTTCCAGGACTCGTTCGCTTGAAATCGAGAGGCGGGGATTCCGGCGGGTGCGCCTGCGAGTGTCGTGCGAGCGATAATCGACGACGGCCGGACCTTGAAGTTCGCGAGTCAAGGATTTGAAGACAAGTGAAATCGAGGATCGATTCTATATAGGTCCTCTTACGTAGCCATCGTTTAGAGGCGGGCCCCTCACAAGGGGCTTGTCAACGAGATCGATTCTGTCGTTTTGTGTGACGGTTTTGCCCTCTATGAGGTGAACGGCGATGGACTTCACATCGACGACGTCGTAAGCTTTCTCGTGATGACCCATCCCCCTGTTTCACGACAGTTGTCGTATCGAGCTGTATCCCCCAAAGGCGGCGGGGGAACTTCCGAGCGGCAAACAACCGCGGTTATGAGCAGATATCTCGATCAGGCGATTGATTCGTGAACGAGCAAGACGATGCCACCGCTCACGCGGTCGTGTCTCTGGTCGCTCGTATTCCGGCCCTGCAACAACTCCTCAGGCAGCGCTCTCCATACCAGTCAGCATGGAGCGTGAGCACCTATGCCGCTGGAGGACGAAACGGATCGACAATCGTCAATTCCCCTTCAATGAGTTGATTGTGCTGAAGATCTTCCGAAAAAAGAACAGAACACTAGGCGTCAAGGACGGCCGCGAGGATCAGGCTGTCATAGTGGGAGAATCCAGATTTCTCGCTGAGGTCGAGAGCACATATAGAAGACATCCAACCCGGGGACCACGAGTTTCAGTTTCGACAGCAGAAGCTCAACGTCGTTCCGAATCTCTGAAGGCATTCGCTTGAGTTTTCTCCGACATACATTGCTGTATTCGTTCAAGACATTCGTCGAAAGGTCCCCGCCTTCCTTACAAAGCTCCAGTGCCTGGCGTTTCTTCTCCAGGTCGTCGCCAACGAGGTATACGAGGACATTTGTTTCGAGAAATGCCCTATCGCTCATTCGCCTGATTTCGGTCGAACGTATAGTCTGAGAAATCGAAGTTCAGAGCCATGAAATATCGGTCGAACTCGTCCCCGCTCGTCGGACTCTCCTCGTCTGATGTCTGGACGGACACCTTGACCTTTCCGGTAACTCCCTTGAGCGCCCGACTGACCCGGATGGTGTATTCGTCGATTATCTCCCCGTCGACCGTTACGGTTTGCGCCATTACAACCTCCTGACTCGTCTAAGTATATCGATTATCGAGTGGAGGGAGGAGAGTGACCGTCGAAAATGGATAGCTCGCCTTAGGAGATGCCGGAAAATGGCCGGATAAATACTTTGGGTAGCCGGATGCACTCTGGGTGAGCTTCGAGAGCATCAAGGCGAAATATCAATCGCTAGAATCCTCACTGATCGCACGGAGCCGTCGGGTATGGACGGCGACAGAAGTCCGGGAGCTGAGCCGAGGCGGTATCGCCCTCGTGGCACGCGCGACCGGCATCTCCTCCTCGACGATCGTCCGAGGACTGAACGAAACCAGGGTCAGGCGAGAGTGCCGGCGCCGGGCACGTACGTCGAGCCGGAGGGGAGTGAAATCGACGAGGCAATCTATCCGAGGGGAACGGAAAGTACCGATCAGCACATGAGCGAGCTCAACATCGAGCGCGACCCTTTTCACGGGGACTGGAACTACACGATACATCCAAAAAGGCGTAAGACTCCAATTGATTCAATTATTCCCAGACAAGCTCTTATCGTCCAAGCTCGGTAGCGTTCGGACCCAAATCATCCACGATACCTAGCCGCCGCAAAAGGTGTACTTTTCCCCTCACGATACTCATTTCCCCCCGTTCGCGAATCGGACCTCGAATTGCCGCGCACCGGACCCTACGTCACGGAACCGTGTGACGTAAGCTGCGACGCTCTTGTCCAAATCCTCTCTCTTAGACGATGTGCTTGACGCCCCGCAAATCCCTTGCTAGATTGAGTTTGTTCAGGTCACGCGCACCGATAGTTTTGCGATGTTGACATTCTACGAAATGTCAACAGGGAGTCTCCATGGGCAGCATACCGAGTATTGCCGTCGCTTCGCTCACCGAATTGATATCGGCTCTATCCAGGGGCGGCCCCAGCATTGTTGAACTTACGACTTCAGTAGCATGTCCGCATTCGATCACGTTGCCGCCGGGGTTTTCGCTGATCGGAACTGACAAGAACCGTGCCGTGCTCAGCTTCGTCAACGGCGACGGTGTCGGTTTGACCGCGAACAACCGTGTCTCGAGCCTCACCGTGATCGCCTCGCCCGCTGCTCGCGCGATCTATACGCAGGCCGGAATCGCCGATATGGGGACGCTCACCCTGGACAACCTCGCGGTCACCGGACAGGTTTCGATCATCATCCGTACCGGCACGGACCGGTTGAACCTGGTGGTGGAAGATCTCCATATCGCCGCCTGCGACTCGCGCCGCTACAGTGAGCAGCCGCAGAAGTACGGCGTTAATGTCTACCAGGGGGCGCTGAGCGTCTACAATTTCAACGGCGACGAGAGTTCCCGAATCAAGGCGTCGCTGAGCAACATCAGCGTCGGCGCGAAGAACGCCCCGGTCCTGGGGTCGGGCATCTTCGTAAGCGGCTTCGGCGACCACGGCGGACAGGTAGAGCTCGATACGCTCACAACCGGCGAGGTCCATTCCACCGGTATGTTGCCCTACGGCACCGCGGACCTAATCACGGCGGGCGTTTTCGTCGTCTATGGCGTCCACGCCAAGCGCGTCGAACACTTCGGAAGCACCGTCACCTATGGCGTAAACGACATGGTGCTTGATACCTGGGGCGCCGTGGATAGATGGGTCGCGCATGCGCCGGTGGTGTCGTATGGACCGAGCGGGATCGGCTTCGTCAACTTCGGAACCGTCGACGAATTCACCGCCGAAGCTGAGATCGTCACGTACGGTTTGGGGGCGCGCGGATTCAACCAATACGACGGCACTGTCCGCAGCATCCGGTTCAAGTCCATCGAGACGTTCGGGGACGGCTCCATCGGCATCCAGGTAAGCAAGCCGGTGGGCTCGATCAAGGTCGACGGGAGTGTGACGACGCACGGATCGATCGGCAACACGCTCGTCAAGGGCGTGATTATGCGTCTACCGGCCGAGGCCTTCAGCGTGAAGCCCGGAGGTGTCGTCGAGAAACTAACCGTCGCCGGCAACCTCGTCACCCTTGGGGCGAAGGTCACGACGTACGCTGTCGAAGGCGGCAAGGTCCTCGCGATCGACATTAAGGGCAAGGTGCTCGCCGAAGGCGAGGGTTCCGACGCCGTTTTGGTTGCCGGCAAAGGTTCGACGCCGTTGACCGGTCTCCATGTCCAAGCCAGAACGGGCAAGCCGCTTGTCGAATCGGATGGCGAGATTACTGACCGAACCGGTTTTTCAACCCAATAGCCCGACTTCCCGCAAATCTCGATACTGAGCCCGGAGAATGGCCGGGAGCGGAGAATCGCTCGCCGTTCGTGCGGATCCCTTTCGGGCGTCGGCGATCTCCGCCGATTCTCGGTCTTTCATCCGATGCTATTCCTCTCCGAACGGGTTTCGTGCGAGACGGAGAGGACGTTCCCGATACCTCGCGCGCTTCGGGCACTTCGAGTCAACGTCTTTTGAAGGCGGAAGTCCGACGGTCTACGGCGCGGCCGCCTGAGGGTCGCCGGGGACGGCGCGAGACTCATTCTCGAAGGGTGGCCCAAGCCGAGGTCCGATCGGCTAAGAA
>JASHNV010000183.1 GCA_030041455.1 Spirochaetia bacterium | reverse complement strand
CGATCACAACGAATATTCAATTTAATTCGCGGACACTTTGAATATATCAATTCGACGCTTGATAATCTCAATTCATTTCAGTATATTATCTGAAGTAAGGAAGCCGCGTCGGCGGCACGAGGAGGAGCGTTCGCCATGGAAAAGAGACTGCTGCAGGATTGTCCTGTTTGCGGCAGCTCGCTCAAGGTTCAGGTGCTTCAGTGCCCGTCCTGTCACACGCGAATCGAGGGCAATTTCGAGCCGCCTCCGTCGAAGATTTTCTATCTCCCGAAGAAGGACCTCGAGTTCGTGGAGATCTTCGTCCGGGTCCGCGGAAACATCAAGGAGATGGAGAAGGCATTGGGCGTCTCCTACCCCACCGTGCGAGGCATGCTCGACGCCGTGATCGAGAAGATGGGGTACCCCGTCCGCCGGGGCGTCGATCCTAAGAAACGCGGGGAGATCATCGACCGTCTCGAGAAGGGCGAGATTACCGCCGACCAGGCCGCGGAGCTCTTGAAGTCGGGCCCGATCGAGGAAGACCAGGAGAACGGATCCTCAAGCTGACCGGGAGCTCTTCCGGGGTTTCGCTCCGACCTTCCGCGCCGGGATCCAGAATACGGCGCTCGACACGTGATATGAGAGCCCCGCCAAGGAGGAAGACGCCGCACGTCCGAACGGACTCGACCGTTCTCGGGGCGGCTCCCTGCCTGGAAAGTTCGGCTCGGAAGGAGCCCGTCCCGTTCGGACAGGTAGCCTCCTTCCGGTTGAAATCCGCCAAGAGATGCTTGCCGTGGCCGGGGGAACCGACTCGATCGACCTGGATTCTCGAGCCTGGACTACGTCACAGCATGTCGTTTCGCTCGCTTTCCCGCCCTTTTTTCGACGTAGCCTTCTCGTTGCCGTTCTTGCCGATATGCTCTGACCATGGGCGCCCCTGCGTGCGCTCCACCGAGTCCCTCGCGGGCGCGGGCCGGCGTGATCCCGTAAGGGGCCCGGCGGCTCGAGCCTCATCCCGCCGCCTCCTCTTACTGCTACGTCGCGCGAGAGCGCCCTCATTTCGCAGAAAACCATGGCCCCGGTGAAAATTACCCGACGAACTTCGCGAAATGGCCGCCCGCTCAACCGCGCCGTCCAATGATCGATGCGAGCTTCGCCGTATTCGTGGAGGCAATCGGGCGGCGTGCCGCCTCTTTTCCGATTCGACCGGCGAACGCGCGCCTTTCCCGCCGAGCCGCCGGCGGGCTATACTGGGGAAGCGCCCATGCCCGGCGCAGGAGACTCGATGAACGACTTCATGGCCGCCGCGATCGAGGAAGCGAGGCGGGGGATGCTCTCAGGGGAGGGAGGCCCGTTCGGCGCGGTCATCGTGCGCTCGGGCGAGATCGTCTCGCGCGCCCACAACGAGGTCCTCGCGACGAACGACCCGACCGCCCACTCGGAGGTGAACGCCATCCGCAGGGCCTCTGCGCTGCTCGGACGTTTCGATCTCTCCGATTGCGAGATCTATTCCTCCTGCGAGCCGTGCCCCATGTGCTTCGCCGCGATTCACTGGGCGAAGCTCCGCACGCTCACCTTCGGATGCACGAAGGAGGACGCCGCGCGCGTCGGCTTCGACGACGAGTTCATCTACGAGGTGATTCGGGGCACGGCGAAGCGCGCTCAGGTGAGCGTGCATCAAGCCGGGCGCGAGTCGGCCATCGGCCTCTTCGAGGAGTGGGAGCGCCTGTCGTCGAAACGGATGTACTAGCGAGCGCCGGAGCGTCAGCCGAGTCCGGCGCCGTCCGCCTCGACGGGAACCGGGGCGTCGGCCGCGGCGGTGCGGATCTGCGCCGCGCGGCTGTTGGAACGGGCGAGCTTTCGGGCGAGCAGCTTCGAGAGAAAGATCCCGTAGTGCGGGTAGCGCATAATGACCGACACGAAGTCTCGCCGGGAGATCTTGATGAGCTTTCCCGCGCCTTCGCTTCGGACGGTGGCGCTCCGGCGGTTGTTGAGGAGGAAGGACATCTCGCCCATGAAAATGTCCCCCGGGAGCAGCGCTCCCACCTGCCTCGCCTTGTGGAAGACCGAGTAGCGCCCGCTTGCGATGTAGTAGAGGAAGTCCGAGGACTCCCCCTCGCGGAAGATGATGTCTCCGGCGGCGGTATCGACCGTTTCGCTGTCGAAGAATCCGCGCGGCGTCTCCTTCTCGGCCTTCTGGCCGTGCCGAACGACGAGGGACACCTCGTTGCCCTTCGAGTTATAGGCGAGCTTCGACGCGATTCCCTTCGCCATGAGGATACCGCGGCCGTGGAGCGCGTAGGCGCCCTCCTTCTTGAGCTTGGCTGAAAGGCCCTGCACGTCGAAGCCCTCGCCTTCGTCCCGTATGACGAATCGGGTGCTCTCGGGCCCGATGTCCCACTCGAAGAAGACACGCTTCGCCGCGATCTTCGGATTCCGGCACCGTTCGGCGACGAGCTCGACCACGCTGACCCCCTTCTCGAGCGCCTCGCTCTTCTCCTCGAAGGTGATCCCGCAGTTGCCGTGCTCGACGCCGTTGATGATGAGCTCGGAGAGCGCGAGCTGCAGGTGCATACGCAGATCGGGGTCGATCAAGCCTCGCTGCGCGAGGGTCGTCGCGGCGACCGCGGCATAGATCGAGACCGCGAGCGGATCGTTGTCGATGACGAAGGAACCTGAAGAGCGGTCGATGAGCTTCTCGGAGAGCTCGTGCTGGAAGATGATCTGCCGGTTGTCCTCGATGATCTGGGTAAGCTTCACGATGTGCGAGGAGATTCTCGAGTAATTGAGCATCGCGAGCACGTTGATGTTCTTCAGCCCTTCGAGGAGGCTCTCTTCGCGGTCCTTCTCGCTGTTGAACAGCCCGATAATGCCGAAGTTGTGGAGCCATGAGTCGTTTCGCACCTCTTCGAGCACGAACGAAAGGTCGATCTTGGGGTCCGAGAAGTTGATCAGGACGATCTCGGGGAGGTCGAAGTTCAGGAACTCGAGAATCTCTTCCTGGCCCTTCGGGAATTGGAGGATCCAGCGCCCGTTCGGTTTCTTCGTGAACTCCTTCTGAATGCGGGCGTTGAGACCGGCGTCGGAACTGATCACCCCAATGAGACTCATGGCTCACCTCCCGCGTGATCGTAGCGATTCACACTCCCTTTGTCAAAGCACCTTCGCTTTTGTCGATCGGATAAGGAAATAG
>JASHNV010000182.1 GCA_030041455.1 Spirochaetia bacterium | reverse complement strand
CCAAGGAGCGCGGGATCGAGCTGATGGTCGCTGACCCTTGCCTGTGGCCGAGGACCGCAATTTTTCACGTCGTAGCCGCGCCCGGGCCCGTTCGCGACGAACTACAGGACGATCGAGGCGATCGGCATCATGTCCCCATAGATTATAGTATCCCGTATATATTAATCTTGAATGGCGCCGTCGAGCCCGACGCCACGCGCGATCGGGGGCCGCCGGCCGTCCGGCTCCCCGCAGAAGGTAGATCAGCGCGTCCAGCCGGGAACCAAGCCGCGCGCTCCTTCCGGTCCGTGCCGGCGCGATTGCCGGGAGTCCCTCGATTGCCGTACAATTCGCGCAATGAACAGCATCGACAAGCGGCCGCGCGAGGGACTCGGGTACGGGTTCGTCGATCCGCGCTACCTGCCCGAGGGGAAGGACGAGTACTACCTCCGGGACCTCCAGGCGAGGGACAGACCGGCGCGCCGCGGCCTGACGCCGTCGGAAATCGCGGCTCTGAAGGGCAACCAGAACTCCGCCGACGACTGGAGCGCGATCGAGGTGGGCGAGCGGTTCGACCCCGATCTCGTGAGGCGATGCATGTTTCATGGCCGCGTGCGGATCGGCAACCTCGAGAAGTCCTACCTCGAGTTCCACGACCTCAGGCTCCCCGTCGGCCTCTACGACAGCACGATCGTGTCGTGCGACATCGGCTCCGACGTCGTCATCGACAACGTCCGCTACCTCGCCCACTACGTCATCGGCAACGAGGTCATCCTCCTCAGCATCGACGAGATGCTGACCACCGACCATTCCAAGTTCGGAAGCGGCATCGTGAAGGAGGGCGAGTCGGAGGAGGTGCGCGTCTGGCTAGAGGTCGGAAACGAGAACGGCGGCAGGCGGATTCTCGCCTTCGACGGCATGCTTCCCGCCGACGCCTACCTGTGGTCGAAGCACCGGGACAATGCCCGCCTCATGGCGAGGTTCAAGGAGATGACCGATTCCACCATGGACCCGCGCCGCGGCTACTACGGCACGGTCGGCGACCGCACGATCGTCAAGCACTGCGGCATCCTGAAGGACGTCAAGATCGGAAGCGACGCCTACATCAAGGGCGCCAACAAGCTCAAGAACCTGACCATCAACAGCGACCGCGAGGCCGGCACCCAGATCGGCGAAGGCGTCGAGCTCGTGAACGGCATCGTCGGCTACGGCTGCAAGATCTTCTACGGCGTCAAGGCGGTCCGCTTCCTCATGGGGAGCAACTCCGCCCTGAAGTACGGCGCGCGCCTCATCAACTCGGTCCTCGGCGACAACTCGACGATCTCCTGCTGCGAGGTCCTCAACTCCCTCATCTTCCCGGGCCACGAGCAGCACCACAACAACTCGTTCCTGTGCGCCGCGACGGTCCTCGGCCAGAGCAACATCGCGGCGGGCGCCACCATCGGGTCGAACCACAACTCGCGCGGAAGCGACGGGGAGCTCTGGGCAGGTCGGGGCTTCTGGCCCGCCCTCTGCGTGAGCCTCAAGCACAACAGCCGCTTCGCCTCCTTCACCCTCCTCGCGAAGGGCTCCTATCCCGCCGAGCTCGACGTGCGGACGCCCTTCTCGCTCGTCTCGCACGACGAGCGCTCCGGCCGTATCCGGGTCATGCCCGCCTACTGGTTCATGTACAACATGTACGCGCTCGAGCGGAACGCTTGGAAGTACGCCGTCCGGGACCGGCGGCCGCGGAAGGAGCTCGCCCTCGAGTTCGGCTACCTCGCCCCCGACACCGTCGAGGAGATCTTCACGGGCATGGAGCTTATCGAGCGGTGGACCGGCCGCGCGCTCCTCGCTCGGGACGGCGGCGGGGGCGGGGAGCTCGCCGCCGGACGGAAGCTCCTCCGGGAGGCGCCTTCGCTCGCAGGCGAGCTTTCGATCTACGCCGAAGGCGTGGACGGAACCGGAAATCCCGCGGAGATCCTGAAGGCGGGCGAGGCGTACGCCGCCTACCGCGAGATGGTCGCCTTCTACGGCGTCTCGACCCTCGTCGGCCTCGCGCTCGCCGAGCGCCTTCCGGCCGGCGGCCTCGCGGGCAGGTTTCCCTCCGAGGCTCGCTCGCGGTGGGCGAGCCTCGGAGGCCAGCTCGTCCGCGAGAGCGATCTCCGGGAGCTCGTCGAGCGGGCCGCCGACGGGCGCTTCGCCTCCTGGGAGGAGATGCACGAGGCCTATCGCGCGCTCGCGGAGGCCTACCCGGCGAGGAAGGGCGCGCACGCGATGGCTTCGCTCCTGGAGGTGACCGGGCTTCCGGTCCTGACCCGCGAGAGCTGGCATTCCCTCCTCGATCGGGCCGAGAGGACCATGCGGAAAATCGTCTCCCTCACGCGCGAGTCGCGCGAGAAGGACTTTCGCAATCCCTTCCGCCGAGCTTCCTACGATTCGCCCGCGGAGATGGAGGCGGTGATCGGCACCCTGGAGCATGACGCATTCATCGAACGGATCGAGAGCGACGCGCAGGTCTTTTCGCGGAAGCTCGCCGAGGCGAGAAGCCTCGGGTAGGCCGGCGCCTACCTGCCAGGAGGCGAGAGGAGATCGTAGATGCGCTCAAGGTCTTCTTTCGAGAAGTAGCCGATCTCGATCGTCCCCCTCTTCAACGTTCCCTTGAGCGTCACCTTCGTGCCGAGGAGGTCGATGAGCCGCTGCTCGATGTCGGCGAGGTCCGAGCTCCGCCGCGTCGCCGCCGGTGTCCGCTTGCCCGACTTCGCGCGAGCGCCCCGGTTGAGCGCCTCCGCGGAGGCCTCGGCCTCCCGGACGGAGAGCCCTTTGCCGAGGATCCGCCGGAACAAGAGCTGCTGCTCCGCCGGGTTCTGGACGGCGAGAAGCGCCCGGGCGTGCCCCGGGGTGAGCTCGCCTGAGGCGAGCGAGCGGCGGATCTCCGGGTCGAGATTGAGGAGCCTCAAGCTGTTCGCGACCGCGGAGCGGCTTTTCCCGAGCCTCTTCGCGAGCGTCTCCTGGCTCAAGCCCATGGCGCTCATGAGGCTTCGAAAGGCCTCCGCCTCCTCCACGGGGTCGAGATCCTCGCGCTGGATGTTCTCGATGAGGCTGATCTCGAGCTTCTCCTCGCGGGTCAGGCTTCTCGCGACGACCGGCACCTCGGCGAGGCCCGCGAGGCGCGCCGCGCGAAAGCGCCGCTCTCCGGCCACAATGGCGTAGCGCTCTCCGCGCTTCTCGACGAGAATCGGCTGCAGCACGCCCTGCTCGCGAATCGAGTCGGCGAGCCCCCGCAGGCTCTCCTCGTCGAAGGTCTTCCGCGGCTGCTCCGGGCTCGCGTCGATCCGGTCGACCGGAACGACCGCGATCGCCCCTTTTGGCGGAGAGTCCTCGTCGTATCCGCCGACGAGGAGCGCGTCGATCCCCTTGCCCAGGGCGCGCTTAGACACGGCGGAGAACCTCCTCGCTCAGGAGCTCGTAGCTCTTCGCGCCCACGCACTCGGCGTCGTAGCGGCTGATCGGAACGCCGTGCGAGGGAGCCTCGGAGAGCCGGATGTTCCGCGGGATGATCGTGCGGAAGACCTTGTCCTTGAAATAGCCGGTGACCTCCTCCACGACCTCGTGGGCGAGGCGCGTTCGGGCGTCGTACATCGTGAAGAGGATGCCCCCCACCTTGAGGCCGGGGTTCGTCGCCTGCTGGACGCGCTGGATCGTCTGGAGGAGCAGGCTCAGGCCCTCGAGAGCGAAGTACTCGCACTGCAGCGGAATGAGGACGAAGTCGGCGGCGACGAGCCCGTTCAGCGTGAGGAGTCCGAGGGAGGGAGGGCAGTCGATGAAGATGTAGTCCCAGCGGTCGGCGAGGGGATCGAGGATGCGCTTCAGGAAGTACTCGCGATCCCGCTGGTCGATGAGCTCGACGTTCGCGCCGGTGAGGTTGATGTTCGCCGTGACGATCTCGAGCTTCTCGATCGCGGTCTTTCGGACCACCTCGTCGAGCCGAGCCTGTTTCGACAGCACTTCGTAGATTCCGGGCGCATCGCGGCTCACCCCGAAGCAGCTTGAGAGGTTGCCCTGCGGATCGAAATCGATGAGGAGCACGCTCTTCCCTTTTTCCGCAATGTAGGCGCCAAGGTTGGCGGCGGAGGTCGTCTTCCCGACCCCCCCCTTCTGATTCGCGAACACGACGATTTTTCCCGCCATAGGCTTCGTCACAGTATAGCAGGAAAGGGTTTGCGCTGTCAGTCGAGCTTTTTTTCGTGTAAAGATGGTGCGCAAACTGATCGATACATGTGAGGATGGGAGAAGTGCCCGGCTCGCCCGCTACTTGGGGGATGAGGAGCGCGAGGTTCCGCGGGTATGTTAGTATTGCAAATTATCGCTTTTGTAGTACATTCAAGCTGCTTGTGTGCATTTGGTTAGAAAGGAGCTTCTTGCACCAAACGCCATTGTGGAGGATACTATAAAAAGCCTGAATCACGTAGTTGGTGACATGGGGAATCAGCTGACGTTAACCAAAGAGCAAAAGAAGTTTAAGGCTCTTCTCCTTGAAATCCCCAAAACCGAGATCCACCTCCACTTGGAAGGCCTCGCCAGCGTCGATACGATCTGGCAGCTCATGTCCGAGCACCAAATCCCGGTGAACGGCGTGAGCTCGAAGGCCGACCTCCAGGGCAAGTTCCAGATCAAGAGCCTCGACGAGTTTATCGCGCTGTTCATCGACGTCATCCAAAACTGCTTCCAGGCCGACGCGGATTTCGAGTACCTGAACCGCGACGCGCGCGACTACCTGAAACGAAACAACATCGTCTATTCGGAGATTTTTTTTGCCCCGACGAAGTTCATCCTGAACGGCTTCTCCTTCGAGTCGATGATCGAGAAGCTCGATCGCGGCGCGCGCCGGCTCGAGGACGAGGACGGCATCGTGGTGCGCTACATCATCGACGTCTCGCGCGGCTACGGCGTCGACAACGCGATGAAGAACCTCGACCTGACCATCAAGAACCGCACGAAGCGGATCATCGGCATCGGCCTCGGCGGCGCCGAGCTCCACGGGCCGGCGAAGGACTACCAGAAGGTCTTCGAGCGCGCGATCGCGAACGACCTCCACGTCGTGGCGCACGCGGGCGAGGACGTGGGACCCCAGTCGATCTGGGACACCCTGAAGTACCTCAAGGCGAGCCGGATCGGTCACGGAATCAGCGCGATCGAGGACGAGAAGCTCATGGAGCACCTCGCGAAGACGCAGATTCCCCTCGAGATCTGCCCGACGAGCAACCTGTTCACCCGCAAGTACGCGACCACCATCAAGAATCATCCGATCCGCGCGTTCTTCGACCACGGCATGAACGTCACGGTCAACACCGACGATCCCACCCTGTTCGGCGTGGATCTCCTCGACGAGTACATGAAGCTCCGCACCAACGACATCTTCAGCGAGACGGAGATCGTTCAGCTGATCAGGAACGGCGTGTACGCCACCTTCCAGAGCGACGCCGCGAAGGCGGCTCTCTGGAAGCGCGTCGAAGAGAAGATCAAGCCCGCCTGAGGCCTGCTACTCCCCCCGAACCGTGAAGGACTCCACGATCGTGATCGCTCGAGCCGCGCAATCGATCCGCACGCGCGCGCCGAGCGGAAGGACGATCTTCGGGTCGGTATGGCCGAAGTCCATGTTCGCGACGATCGGGAGATCGGGCCGCGCGAACTCCTCGCCGATCGTCCGCCTGAGCGCCTCGTAGAGCTCCCGCTTCTCCTCGGCCGTGTAGCTCTTCGCCCTCCCCACGAGGACGGCGCTCACGCGGTCGAAGAGGCCGGCGACGCCGTGGCTCCGGAGCATGTAGACCACCTGCCGCACGCCGGGCTTGTCCTCGGACGTTTCGAAGAACAACACGCGTCCGTTCCAAAAGTCGCGCTCGGGCCAGAAGCTCGTCCCCTTCAGGAACTCGAGAACCTCGAGGCAGCCGCCCCACAGGCGCCCCTCGACCGTTCCGCTTCCCTGGACCCAGACCCAGCGCTCGGCGTTCGGCTGCTCCGCGCTCACCCGCCCGCGCGGGCTTTTCTCGCTCCAGTCCGGATACCAGTCCGACCAGACGTCGTACGGGGCGTAGCGGTAGCCCGTGCAGTCCTCGAAGAGGATCGCGCGGAGGTGGTCGGCGAACTGCGGAGGCAGGCTTCCGATCTGCGCGATGCCGGCCATGATCGAGGGCCCGTAGAACGAGACGACGCCGAGCAGGTTGGCGAGCGTGAGGACGGTGGTCGTGTCCGAGTAGCCCATGAGAATCTTGGGGTTCCCGGCCATCGCGGCTTGGTCCACGAAGGGGAGGACGCGCACCGAGTCGTAGCCGCCGATCGAGGAGATGATCGCCGCGATCGACGGATCCCGGAAGGCGCGGTTCAGGACCTCGGCCCTGAGGCGCGGATTGCGGTAGAGCTCCTCGTCCGTCATGCGGGCGGTCTCGAGCTCGACCACCTTCAGGCCGAAGTGCGTCTCGAGGTTCCGAAGCCCGAGCTCGTAGATGGCCGGGTAGGCCGCGGGGCCGCCCCAGGAGAGCGAGAGGACGCCGGCCGTGTCGCCGGGCTTCAGGCGCCGGGGCTTGAGCTGGTCCATGG
>JASHNV010000181.1 GCA_030041455.1 Spirochaetia bacterium | reverse complement strand
AAGCCGCGCTCCCGGCGCCCCGATCGTCGACACCGGCAACTACTACCCCGACCGGGACGGCAGGATCGAAGCCATCGAGGGCGGGATGATCGAATGCCGCTGGGTCGAGCGGCAGATCGGCTGGCCGGTCATCAAGGCGTTCAACACGATATACTTCGCGCACCTCCTCGATCTCGGCCGACCGAAAGACCTCGAAGGGCGGATCGCCCTCCCGGTCTCCGGCGACGACCCGGTGACGAAGCGCTTCGTCATGGAGGTCGTCGAGGCGCTCGGCTTCGACGCCGTAGACGCAGGCGGGCTCGACGAGTCGTGGCGCGAGGAGCCGGGAACTCCCTGCTACGGCGCCGATCTCGACGCCGAGCGGCTCAGGCGGGCGCTCGCCGAAGCGGTCAGGCTGCGACCGCCGAAAGGGACCGGGCGATAGGCGCGACGCCGTCCCGGGGCGAATCAGGCACCCGAGACGCGCGCGCCGACCTCCGGCGGAACGGCGGCCCCGGACCCGCCGGGGCGATGAGGAGTCTCCTTCAGCCGAGCGGCTTCGCAATCGCTCCGCCGAAAAAGAGATTGGCGATCACGAATCCCACGACGATATTCACGACCACCACGACGGTGAAGGCGGCGATCGGCTTCGATCCGAGCGAGCGCACGTCGGCGAAATGCGTGTTGAGTCCGACGGAGAGGAAGGTCAGAGCGAAGAGCCACGTGCGAAAGACGTTCAGCACGGCGATCAGGTGCGCGTTGACCTCCGGCTGTCCCGCCTCGGCGACGATCACGGTCACGACGATCGACGCGAGGAGGAATGCGAGAACGAACTTCGGGAACCGCTGCCAGATGATCCCGGCGCTCGCCCGAGCGCCGTCTTTCTTCGCGTCCCATCGCGTGACGGCGATCGTCGCGAAGATGAAGGAGAGGATTCCGATCAGGATGTCGCGGCTGAGCTTCACGAGCGTGAACGCGTTGACCGCCTTGTCGCCGATCAGCGACGCGGCCGCCAACCCGGCGGCGTCGGCGAGCTCCGATCCCCCGATCCAGGCGCCGATGACGACATCCACGAGGTGCAGAAGGCGGCCGAGCAGCGGCAGCACGAAAATCAGGACGAGGCCATAGACCACCACGAGGGAGATGACGTAGCCGACCTGCTTTTCCTCCGCCTTCACGCTCGACCCGACGGCTATCGCCGCGGAGACGCCGCACACCGAGCTCCCCGCGCCGAGGACCGCCGCGAACCTCTTATCGAAGCCGAGCGCGCGCGCGACGATGAACGCGACCGTGAAGCCCACGGCCACGATGATGACCGCCTCGAGGAATCCCCAGACTCCTCCCTGCACGATGATCGTGAAGGGCAGGCTCGCGCCGAGCAGAACGATGCCGGTCTTGATGAAGAACTCGGTCTGCCCGGCGGCGTCAGCGAACCAGCTCGGCAGGCGGAAGAGGTTGCCGAAAATCAGCCCGATCACGAGCGCCCAGAAGGGATACTCAAGGCCGTAGTGCTTGATCGTCTCCTGACTCGAGATGACGAGGACGACAAACGACACGACGAAAAGGATGGTAAAGGCGGGAACGTAGCGACTGAGCCGGGCGCCGGTCGCCACGGCGCCGAGACCCGTGACGACGAGCAGGACCACGTAGACCCCGACGAACGAGGGCCATGCGCTCTGGAGCGTTCCGAGAAGCGGCTTCTGCGGCCACGTCTGGGGTATGGCGCTCTTGAAGAAGTCGAGCGGAGCGCGCGCGAGCGCGAAGGCGACGATTGCGGCGGCGACGAGGAGCAGGCCGATGGAGACGGCCCACCAGTCCTGCCTGCCCGAGACTTGCGATGTCGACGACATAGGAACCTCCTGTCCTTAGAAGAGCCGGTTCGCTCGTGAGGCGGGATCAAACGAGCCCGATCTTGTTCGGGCGGAGAGTGTGTCGAGCGACCCTCCGCACGCTCGCGCCCGACTCCGCGTCCCCAAGCGCCCGAATCTACATTAAGTCACGTGAGATAGTAATGTATTTGGCGAATCTGTCAACTAGGCGTCGGGGCGCCCGCAGGATTTTCGATTCCCTTACGCGCGGATGAACTCCGCCACCCCGGGTATGCTCCGAAGCAGCGTGAGATCTCGCTCGCTCGGCAGCACCGGCCGGTCTCGCGGTCGCGGCACGACGCAGAGGAAGCCGAGCGCTTGGCCGTTCGTCGCGCGAAACTGGTGCCAGTCGTTCTCCTGAACGACGGCGACATCGCGCTCTTCGATCTCCTCCACGCGGTCTTTGATCAGCACCTCGCCGCTCCCGCGCGTGACATAGACGACGTGGGGGTGCTCGTGGCGCTCGAGGGTCGTGTGCCCGCCCGCTTCGATCTCAAAATAGCGCACCTCGAAGGGGAGGTCGCCCGCGCTCTCCGACACAACCTGCCGTGTAACGCCCTTGAAGAGGTTTCCATCCTCCTTGTACGCCCGCACCGGAACGCCGGTCCAGCGGAAGGGCTCCGCGTGTTTCACCACCATCCCTGCTCTCCTCCCTTGTCCGGGAACTTCAACGATTTCTCTCTTCCCTCTTGACACGTTTGTCCCGCCTTCGATACTTTACTAACTCAAGTTAGTTAGTAAAGTATAGCACGGTTGGCGCGTCCGCGCAAGCGGCGCGCGGACGTAAGGAAGGGATGAGCAGGTGGCTTCGTATACCTTGAGCGGTTCGCGGTTCACGGCCTGCTACCTCCTCGAGGGCGACCGGAAGGAGGCCGCGCAGAAGGCGAGCGACATCTGCTACGAGCAGACCGTGGAGTTTCCGAAGGACCTCGTGCCCGCGGGCACGATTCGCGACGCGATCGTCGGCCGCATCGAGCGGCTCGACGAGGTTTCGGCGACGGCGTTCCGCGCCGAGATC
>JASHNV010000180.1 GCA_030041455.1 Spirochaetia bacterium | reverse complement strand
TTCGCGTTCTTCGGCCGCGCGTATGTGCTCGGCGTGCCGACGCCGGTATTGATTTTCGCCCTGATCGCGCTGTTGGCGTCCTGGGTGCTCGCGCAGACCAATTTCGGTCGTTCGGTGCGGGCCGTCGGCGGCAACGAGCTTGCGAGCGTCTATTCCTCGATCGACGCCAAGGCGATCATTTTCAGCGCTTACATGATCGCGGCGTTGCTGACGGCGGTCGCCGCAATCATCCTGTCGTCGCGGGCGATGTCGGCGCAATCGGATAGCGGGGTCGGGCTCGAGATTTCCGTGCTTTCGGCGATCTTTCTCGGCGGCACGAGCCTTGGCGGCGGCGGGGGTGGGATCGGCCGCACGGTGCTCGGCGTCGTCGTGCTCGGCGCCGCGCTCGCCGGGGCCGACGTCGCGCTTTCGAACAGGAGCTTGCTTCGCTGATCGACGAGCTCGGCAAGGCTGAGCTCTGCCGTCGCGATCGCCGCCTCGACGACGCCCTTCCGGTAGTCGGCGAGCTCCTCGCGCGAGAAGCGATGCTTGTCGACTCCCGCAAGCCCGTCGAGGATCAGGAGCGGGAGGCTCTGGAGGAGATATTGATTTTGCACGGAGAGGTCGTCTCCCCGGAAGACCGTCACCGCGACGCGCCAGCTCTTCGCGGAGTCCTTGGGTATCGCCGTCGGAGAGCTTTGGTCGCTCGACTGGTCGCCGAACCCCGCCTGGGGAGCGAGGAGCGCGAAGAAGGCGAGCGCCACGGCGGTCGCGCGCGCGGCCAGGGAGGGAGCCGTCCGGGCGCGGCTCCCTCCGCGAGGCGGGCTACCCATGGACCTTGGCTGCCTTCCTCACCGCCGATACGATCCGCTCCGGCCGGAAGGGCTTGACGACGAAGTCCTTCGCGCCGTACTGGATGGCCCGGACGATGTACTCCTGCTGGCCGAGCGCGGAGCACATGACGACTCGCGCCGCGGGATCCGCGTCGATGATCCGCCTGAGGCTTTCGATGCCGTCCATCACGGGCATCGTGATGTCCATGAGGACGACGTCGGGCTGGCGGCTGCGGTAGAGCTCGACGCCCTGCGCGCCGTTCTCCGCCTCGCCGGCCACCTGGAATCCCGACGCCTCGACGATCTCGCGAATCGCCGTGCGCATGAAGGACAGGTCGTCGACGATGAGAATGCGCACGCTCATGACGCCTTCGCCGCCCACGCGAGCTTGAGGTACTCCTCGATGAAGGCGTCGATCTCCCCGTCCATGACCGCCTGGATGTTGCCGGTCTCGTGCTTCGTGCGGTGGTCCTTCACGAGCGTGTAGGGCTGGAAGACGTAGGAGCGGATCTGATTGCCCCAGGAGATGTCCTTTTTCGCCTGGAGGTGCTGGGCGTTCTCCTTCTCCTGCTCGCTCTTATAATGCTCGTACAGGCGGGATTTCAGGACCTTCATCGCGTTCGCCTTGTTCTTGTACTGGCTTCGCTCGTTTTGGCACTGGACGACGATTCCCGTCGCGAAATGGGTGATCCTGACCGCCGAGTCCGTCTTGTTGACCTTCTGGCCGCCGGCGCCCTGGGACCGGTAGGTGTCGATCCGGATGTCCTCGGGCCGGATCTCCACCTTCACCTCGTCGTCGATGACCGGCGAGACGAATACCGAGGCGAAGGAGGTGTGCCGCCGGGCGTTCGCGTCGAACGGCGATATGCGCACGAGCCGGTGCACCCCGGTCTCTCCCTTCAGGTAGCCGTGGGCGTACTCGCCGGTGATCTGAAGGGTGACCGATTTGATGCCCCCTTCCGCCTCGAGCAGATCGAGCGTCTCGATCGCGAAGCCGCGCCGCTCCGACCACCGCGTGTACATCCGAAGGAGCATGCTCGTCCAGTCGCACGCCTCGGTTCCGCCCGCGCCCGAGTGAATGGTGAGGAGCGCCGGGCTTCCGTCGAGCTCCTCGCCGAGCAGGTCGAGGAGCCGCAGCTTGTCGTAGCGGGCCTGGAGCTTCTCGAGCGTCGAGGCGAGCTCGGCCTCCATCGAGCCGTCGCCTGAGGCGATCTCGAAGAGCTCCTCAAGCTCCTCGACGTCGCCCTTGAGGTCGTTCCACGGGTCGTAGCGCTCCTTCAGCCGCTTCAGCCGCGCGAGAACCTTCTCCGCGTTGTCCTTGTTCGTCCAGAAACCCTGGGAGCTCGAGGCGCGCTCGAGCTCTTCGATCTCTCCCCGCAGCCGCTCGGGGTCAAAGCCGCCTCCAGGTCTCGAGTGCCGCGCCCTTCAGGCGGGCGATCCGCTGCTCCAGCTCGACGTTCATCCGAGTTCCTCCCTAGGGCTTCAGGTTCATGCGCCGCCACTGCTTCTTCTCGAGGAGCGTGACGACGAAGAGCTCGTCGAGCGGGTACTGGTAGAAGCGGACGATGTCGTAGTAGTCGGTGACCCGGTCGACGTCATGCTTCAGCCGCGCGAGCGTGCTCTCCTTCATCCCGTGACTCTCAAACACGTTCGTCATGACGGGCTTCAGCCCGTATTGCCTGAACAGTTCGTGCGCGGCGATGCGGTGGTCGTCCTGAGAGAACTCGCTGACGACGGCGACAAACATGGCAGAGAGTGTACGTGGTAGTCGAGAGGCTGTAAAGGTCCGCGAGGCCTCGTGTGGACGAATCTCCGCGCTTCGCCTATGATACCGGCATGAAGAGGATTTTCGCGTGCCTCCTCCTTGGGCTTCTCGCCGTGCCGCTCTCCGCCCAGAGCGAGGCGAGCACCGTGTCGGGACTCCGCGCGTCGGTGGACGGACAGTCCATCTGGCTCTTCTGGACGGACTCCCCCCTGCCGGGGGCGAGCTATCTCGTCTTTCGATCGACGCGCGCGATCACCGAGGACACCTTTTCCGGCGCCGTGAGGCTCGCGGTCGTCCCGGCCGGCCGGGGCGCCTACTCGGACACGCCTCCCGACGGGAAGAGCTACTTCTACGCGGTGCTCGTGCGGGAGCGAACCGGAACGATCGATACGCTGTTCGTCCCTTCGCGAAACGCCACCTCCCTCGGCGTCGCGGTGGGGACCTCAGGCTCCGCCGCCCCCGTCGATGTCGCCGGGTTGACCGCGACCGCGACCGCCGACGGCGTCACCCTCGCGTTTCGCTCGCCGCAGGCCGGAGCGGTGCTCGTCGTCTACCGCTCCACTCGGCCCATCCGGAGCGTAAGCGACCTCCTGAACGCGGTCACCGTCGGGCTCGTCGGAAGCGGAGCGACCACCTTCGACGACGCCGTCGTCCCGGGCATACCCTACTTCTACGCGGTCATCGACGCGAAGACGCTGAGAACCGGGACGGTAAGCCTGACGCCGGGCGCCAACGCCACCGAGGAGCCGGTGGAGCTCGCCCCCGACTCAGGCGGAAACGCCGCCGTCGAGCTCGCCCCCGAGCGGCCCCGCCCCCTGCCCTACCTCGTCATCACGTCGGGGCTTCAGAGCGGGCACCCGCTCACCCCGTCCGGGCAGGCCGAGGGAGCCCCGGCGACGCCGCTCTCCGCCGCCGCGGCGGCGGCGGTCGCCTCGCTCCTCGCCGGGATCCCCGCGAAGGCGGCCGCGGGCCCGACGCCCGGGCCGCTCAAAGAGGACACGGCGGTCTCGCCGGGCCTGGGCGACGAGGCGACCCTCGAGGCGATCCTCGGCGGCCCCTTCGCCGCGCGCTCGTGGGGCGACGCCGCGCAAGCGCTCGAAGACTTCCTGAGCGTCGAGCGCCCGAAGGCGGTGGCGGCGCGGGCGCGCCTCTACCTCGCCGAGGCGGACTACGAGCTCGGGAAGTACCGCGCGTCGTTCCTGGAGTTCCTCTCCGTCGAGGACCGCTTCTATGCCGCCGCGCAGCCCTGGATGACCGCGATCTACGCGAAGCTCCGCGAGGACAACGCCTCCGCGGGACCGTAGCGCTACAGGCGGGAGAACGAGAGCGTGAGGGAGACTTCCCAGATTCCCTTCGGCTCGAGCTGCACGGTCCATTGGGGAAGAAAGCAGGAAGACTGGTAGCAGCGCGAGGTCCCGGTAAGGGTGCGGGAGGTCGTCTCCACCGGCATGCTCCAGAGCTTGAAGTTGCGCGTCGCCGCGAGCGAAATCGCCACCTTGTTCCTCCGGTCGGCGACGACGAGCTCGCCGGTGTCCTCCACCGAGGTCTTCTCGAGGGAAAGGGGGCTTCGCTTCTCGCCGTTCAGGAGAGAAAGCTCCACGCGGTCGCGCGTGTTGGACTCAAGGGCGAGGTTGACCTCCGAGCCGAAGTTGACCCGGAAGGGCTCCTCGGAGGTGTTCTCGATCCCGTAGTGGACGACAAGCGCGCTCTTTCGAAAGGTGTAATTCTTCGAGAGCTCGATCGAGTGCGAGCGGCTCTTCAGCGAGAAGGCGGTCGCCGCCCTGAGCTTCAGCTCGTTGCGCTCGCGCTCGAACGCCTCCACCGAGTACGCCGACTCGATCAGCCCGCCGAGCTCGGCGTAGCTCATCCGGTCGAACGCGTTGATGCTCTCGTTCGGAAGGAGCACGTGGTCGACAAAGCCCCTGCGCGGGTACCAGTCGAAGGGCAGCCCCATCCCGTCCTGGTGATAGGGCTCGCGGTGGCGCGCGAGGGTATCGAGGTAGTTCCACGCGACCGGCACGTACTCGAGCTCGAAGAGCGTCCCCCCGACGACGTCGACGTAGCTGTTGAGCTCCTGGCCGCGGTAGAGGTACTCGCTCTCGCCGTCCATGTCGAAATCCTCGCAGGCGAGGGAGGGGCGGAAGATCCCCTTCTCGCGGGTCACCTTCTCGGCTTCGATGAGCGCGCGATAGGTCGCCTTTCGCAGCCGGTTGTCGTAGATGCCTCCGTCCTTCCCGTGCCACAGCGCGCTGTTGCACTCCCCCTTCCAAAGCTCCTCGCGGGCGGTCTTCTTGCGGTGGCGGTCCCCCCTGATCTGATTGACGAGAACGTGGGTCGAGATGATCTTCGAATAGAGGATGTTGCTCTCAGGGTAGCGGGCGAGGAACTGCCGGAAGTTCCCTCCCGAGGAGCCGGACCTCTGGCTCGACCGCCGAGTCTTCTGGAGCTCAGGATCGCGGTAGAAGGAGTGGTCCTGCGTCCAGCTCATCATCTCGTCGTAGGTCGTGCTCCGGAAGTAGCCCTTCTTGATCGGGATGAAGTTGCGCTGGTGGCGGCTCGGGGAGAGAACCTCGATGCGTTGCTTCTCCTCGGCAATGAGCGCGAAGAACCGGTCGAACCAGCCGTCCTTGAAGATCTTCTTCCCGCGTTTCTCCCACAGCCCGTAGCGCTCGCCGTCGTTGAGGAAGACCGCCAGACGATCGCCGTCCTCCGACGCCTGGGAGAGGATGAGCTCGACCGCCTCCTCGGGCGTCGAGGCGGGAACCATGCTCGAAAGCTGGACCGAGATCGGATAGACGACGAGCACCTTGCCCTGGTCCTCGGTGATGCAGGCGCGGTAGAGGTCGGCGCCCTCGAATCCGGCGGTCCGGAAATGGTTGTCGTCGAGGAAGGTGTAGTCGATGCCGCTGTTCTTGATCGTCGAGGCGAGACCCGGCTCCCAGATCCGCTCGGCGACCCAGCCGCCGCGCGGACGCCGGCCGAAATACCTGCGCAGCGCGGTCGTGAGCATCTCGATCTGACCGAGCCGGTCGGGGCTCGGGATCAAGGGCAGGACCGGCTCGTAGTAGCCTCCGCCGAGGAGCTCGACCTGCTTGCGCTTCACCATCTCGTTGAGGAGCATGAGGAACTCCGGATGGCGCTCCTCGAACCACGCGAGGAGGATTCCCGAATAGTGCAGGACGGCTTCGATCTCCGGGTGGCTGTAGAGGGTCGTGAGGAAGGGCTTGTAGGAAGATTGGTAGGCGTCCTCGATCTGGAGCTCTCCGGCGCCGACCGGCTGGCTGTTGTGCGTCCCGACAATCAGCTTAATTCTTCTCAAGGTTCTTGTTCTTCCCTCGCGACGAACAACGGCGGACGTAGGAAACCGATCCGGAAATCGATTGCGACGAACCAGTACAGTACCTGATCGACGGCGGCTCTGCAAGGGCCGACTTATCCGATCAGGTTCTTCACGAGCGCCTTGTCAAAGGCAAGGAACGCGAGCGCGATCAATCCCGCCGATATGAGCGCGATGGGCAGACCGCGGAGCGGCCGGGGAACCCACTCCGACTCGAGCTTCTCTCGGATCGAGGCGAGGAGAAGGATGGAGACGAGAAAGCCGGCGCCCGCCGCGGCGCCCGCGACGAAGCTCTCAAGCGCGCCGTACCCGCTTCGCTCCGCGATGAGCGTGATGCCGAGCACGGCGCAGTTCGGAACGAGGAGCGGGAGGTAGACCTGGAGACTCGCGCGCAGGCTCGACGAAGTCCTGAGGACGAGGAAGTCGAGGAGCCGCACGAGGCCTACCGTGGTCAGGACGAACGCGACGATCCGGAAGTACCCGATGTCGAGAGGCAGGAGAACGAGCCGCTCGACCGCCCAGGTCGCGAGGGCCGCGAGAGAGGAGACGAAGGTCACGGCGAATCCGAGGATCGCGGCCGACTCGACCCGCCGCGACGCGGAGACGAGGGGGCAGAGCCCGAGGAGCTGGCTGAGCACGACGTTGTTCACGAAGACGAGGGTGAGGATGATCCCGACGTAGCTCACGTCCGGCCCTCCCGCCTCCGAAGCTCGATCCACGCGAAGAGCGCCCTCAGGTATCCGAGGGTGAGGAAGGCTCCGACCGACATCGTCATGACGCGGAGCGGCGCGTCGTGAAGGACCGGAATCCTGAGCACCCCCGACCACCCGGCGAGCGGGAAGAGCGTGATCGTGCCGGCCCCGAGCGCCTCGCGGAGGACCGCGATGAGGAGGAGCGCGAGGGTGAAGCCGATCCCCATGCCGAGGGCGTCGAGCGCGAGGCGGCCGACGCCGCGCGCCTCCCCGGGCGTCCCGTCGAGAATCAGGCAGTTGAAGGCGATGAGCGGAACGTAGATGCCGAGCGAGCGCGTCAGGGCCGGAAACAGCGAGCCCATCGCCTCGTAGACGCCCGTCGTAAGGATCGCGACGACGAGAATGTGGACGACCGCCCGCGACCTCTCGAGGAGAACCGAGTCGAGCAGGCCGGAGACGAGGCGGGCGCATACGAGCACGAGGAGCACGGCGACGCCCATCGCGATCGCGTTGACGGCCTGCGTGGTGATCGCGAGGCTCGGACAGAGCCCGAGAGCGAGCGCGAGAACCGGGTTGTCGCGGAGCGCTCCCTTCATGCGCGCGGCCTCCCCGAGCCGCCGCCGAAGCGGCCGGGACCCGTGAGCCCGTTGATGAGCGGCGTCGCGATGTTCATGAGAATGATCGCGAGGGGAAGACCGTCGGGAGCGGAGCCGCAGAGCCTGAGGAGCGCGCCGAGCGCGCCGACGCCCGCCCCGAAGATGAGCTTGCCCTTCGCGGTCATGGGCGAGGTCGCGGGGTCGCAGGCCATGTAGAGGGCGCTCAGCACGAGGCTGCCTGAGAGCAGGTGGAACACCGGGTTCCCCGCGAAGAGGCCCGCCCCGTACGGAAGGCCGCCGAAAACGGCGACGAGGACGAGGAAGGTCCCGCCCAAGCTCGCCGGAACGTGCCACGTGATGATCCCGGTCCGAAAGAGATAGACGCTCCCCGCGCCGAGGAGGAGCGGCGAGACCTCCCCGATCGAGCCGGGAACGCATCCGAAGAGGAGATCGAGGTAGTGG
>JASHNV010000030.1 GCA_030041455.1 Spirochaetia bacterium | reverse complement strand
ACGTAGAGCTCCTTCAATTCCACCCGCGCAGGTTACCCGCGACGCTCCCATCTGTCAAGGCGGCCGGGGTCGCGGGCGAGCGCGCGAGGGTCGTCGTGCCAGTCGGACGGGCGCCGCGGAGCGCGACGACGGGAAAGTTTCGAGCATCCCCGCACGCAGAGGTCCGTGAAGCGTCGGAAGAAGCGCCCGGGATCCTCGGACGAGATGGCGGATCGTCACGCCCGTCGCGGAGGTCGATGGCCTTTCGCCGCGCCCGAGAGCTCGCGAAGCCGCCTCTCGAGCTCCCCATGCCGGGGCACCTCAAGCGCGCGAAGTACGGAGCGGGGAAGGCGCGCCCCCGGTCTCCCGTCGCGCGCAAAGCCGGGAATTCCTTCCCTGTCAAGCGCATGGCACTTTACTTTGTCCATTTTTCATATTATCTTCACTACCCTAGCGAGCGCTAGCGTTTTTGATGGACCCAGGTACCCGTGTACGATCCATTCCTCATGTTCTGACTTTTCGAACCCAATGCTACGCGATGGGGAGTATGTGTGGTTAAGAAAGGTTTCCCTGTTGTTCACTTTTATGACCAGGACTTCGTCGACATCTACGAGCGAACCTGGGCATGGATCCAGGATTTCTGGAAAAAGGGAACCAAGACAAACGGCCTGCAAAGCCGCTACTTCAACTACCCCGACAGCAAGTCCATCCACCAGTTCGAGGCGATCCTCTCCTCTTTTTTCCTCGTGTACAGCAACCGCACCTTTCCCGCCACGCAGTCCCTCGACAATTTCTACGGCAAGCAGGAAGCCTCCGGCGCGATCCGGGGCGAGTACAACGAGAAGGACGGCAAACCGATCCTCGGCAAGGAGAACCCCGAGGGCGTTCAACCCCCGCTCTTCAGCTGGGCCGAGTACAACATGTACCACAAGGTCGGCAACAAGAAGCGTCT
The DNA here is from genome assembly GCA_030041455.1 of Spirochaetia bacterium. Lineage (GTDB taxonomy): Bacteria > Spirochaetota > Spirochaetia > DAHUYW01 > DAHUYW01 > DAHUYW01. The sequence continues at coordinate 2,438 of JASHNV010000030.1, read as the reverse complement.
GCGCGACGTGATGGAGACCCTCGAGAAGTACTACACCTGGCTCGAGGAGAGCTTTCGCAAGGACAACGGGCTCTACGCCGTGCCGCTCGCCGCGACGATGATGGAGAACTCCCCCCGTGACCACCTCTACCAACCCATCGATTTCAACACGCAGCAGGCGATCAACGCGCTGTACATGTCGGAGCTCGGCGACATCCTGAACGACAAGGAGATCGGATTCAAATACAAGCGGAAGTACTTCTCCCTGAAGACGAGAATCAACACCTTGATGTGGAACGAAAAGGACGGCTTCTACTACGACCTCGACCGGGAGGGCAATCAGATCAGGGTGAAGACCATCGCGACCTTTTGGACCCTGCTCGCCGAGATTCCGAACGAGGAGCGCGCGAACCGGCTCGTCCAGCACTTGAAGGACCCCGAGACCTTCGGCCTCGAGAACCCCTTCCCCACCCTCGCGGCGAGCGAGCCGCAGTTCCGCGAGAAGGGCCACGGCTTTCGCGGCTCGGTCTATCCGCCCTTCACCTTCATGGTGGTGAAGGGCCTCGAAAAGTACGCCCGCTTCGAGCTCGCCCGCGAGTGCGCGATCCGGCACCTGTACTACGTTCTCGACACGCTCAACCCGGAGAATCCCGAGAAGGGCGTGAAGGGAAGCCTCTACGAGGCCTACCTTCCGAGGAAGGAGGGGCCGTCGCAGTGGCCGAAGAGGCCCGGCTATCCCCGGCCTCTGTTCCTGCCCTACGCCGCGCTCTCCTCCGTGACGCTCATGATCGAGAACGTCATCGGCCTCTACATCAGCCTCCCGCGAAAGACCGTCGATTGGATCATTCCTACCCTCGAGATCATGGGCATCGAGGACTTGTCGCTGAAGCGGAACATGATTACGATCCTGAGCAACAAGAGCGGGCGGGGCTGGGAGATCCGGCTTGAGTCGGAGAAGCTCTACTACTTCACGATCAATATCCTCGGCGAGAAAAAGAAAAAGACGCTCCCGATACCGTCCGGCAAATGCTCGATGCTGATCGACAAGCTCTGATATGTTTGTCCGCGGAATGTCGCCGAGCGAGGCGACCCACAGTGAAAGCTCGCTCACCTTCGCCTTCCGGGGAACCCGCATGCTCGTGCGGACCGACGGCGCCTCCGCGAAGCTTCCGGCCGACATCGGGTCCGCGGAGTCCGCGCGAAGGCTCTATCTCGGCACCCTCGACGGCCGTCCCTGCGAAGCGGTCGAGCTTCGCGACGGACCGGCGCCCTCCGAGCCGCTCGCCTTCAGGGATCTGCGCTCCCTCATGGGCTCGCTCGACGAGGAGCTTCTCAAGATAGCCGGGATCGCGTCGCAGGTGCTCGATTGGGACCGCAACCACCAGTTTTGCGGACGGTGCGGCACGCGGACGGTCGCGAGCGCCGTGGAGCGGTCGAGAAAATGCCCGAGGTGCTCGCTCGCCGCCTACCCGAGAATCTCCCCCGCGATCATCGTCGCGGTCCGCAGGGGACGCGAGATTCTCCTCGCCCACAACCGCAGGCACAGCGGGCCGGTCTTCAGCATCGTCGCGGGCTACGTCGAGCCGGGGGAAAGCCTCGAGGAGTGCGTGCGCCGCGAGCTTCGCGAGGAGGTCTCGATCGAAGTGGACGACATCCGGTATTTCGGAAGCCAGCCGTGGCCCTTCCCCGACTCGCTCATGCTCGGCTTCGTCGCGCGCTACGAGGCCGGGGAGATCAGCGTCGACGGCACCGAGATCATGGAGGCCGGATGGTTCACGCGGGAGACGCTCCCGCAGATTCCGCCGGCCGGAACGATCGCGCGGAGAATCATCGAGTCGGTGCTCGCCGAGACGTGAGGGCCACGCCGAGAAACTCCCCGACCACCGCCTTGAATCGGCCGGGCTCCTCGAGGAAGGCCCAATGGCCGCTCCGGTCGAAGCGCACGAGCGTCGAGCCCTCGAGGACTTCATGGAGAGCGGCCGGAACCGAGTCGTCGAGGATGTCGGAGACTCCATAGATGATGAGGGCGGGGACGCGAAGCCGCGAGAGCGCCTGCGTGTAATCGTAGCCCGCCGCCGTGTCCCAGAAAAAGCGGGCGGGCACGTAGGACAGGTAGCCGATGTCCGGGACGATCCCGGACTTCGGATCGTAGAGACTGTCGCCGACCGAGTTGAGGTACGACTGCAGGTAGACCCGGTCCCGCGCGGCAGGGTCCAGGCTCATGAGGGAGTCGTCGAGCCTCACGTGCGCGGCGCCGATCGGGCTGCCCCAATCGCGGGGCGGCATCGACGAGATGAGGATCAGGCCCGCGACGTGCTCGGGATGTTGGACCGCGTACCTCATCGCGATGAGGCCGCCGAAGGAGTGAGCCGCGAGAATGAGCTTGTCCGAGCGGATCACCGAGCGCCTGAGCGTCTCGAGGTCGTCGACGAGGTACCGGAAGCGGTAGGAGCGGGGAT
>JASHNV010000002.1 GCA_030041455.1 Spirochaetia bacterium | reverse complement strand
CGCTGGCCGAAGGAGAGGTTGTCGTAGACGGTGACCTCGTGGCCGCGGTCGAGAAGCTCGCGCGACACGTGGCTTCCGATGTAGCCCGCGCCGCCGACGACGAGTACTTTCATGGAATGCTCCAGAAGAGAGGCCCGGGAGTCAGCTCCCGCTCGGCGCCTCGAGATAGGCGAGATCGAGCATGCTCGGCGGCGCGGCGCCGTCGATCGAGGACTTGATCGTCACGTCGAAGCTGTCGGCGGAGACCGACGACACGGTGCCCTCGGCGATCGGAATCTCGGTGCCCGAGCCGTCCTTGTGCTTGAACAGCACGGTCGCGCCCTGCGGCACGTCGATGTTCACGAACTTCTCGACGGTCGCGGTGTTCGAATCGACGAACGAGATGCTCCCGACGAGCTTCGGCGGCGGGACCACCGCCTTGGCGTGGGTCCCGTTGAGCGCGAGGCTCTCGATCCCCGTGATCGCGGTCCGGTAGAGGGCGTCCTCGTTCGAGAGCGCCTGGATCTTCTGGGCGAGCTCCGGGGCCTGCGAGCCGTTCGCGCCGGCGAAATAGTTGGTGAGGAGGAGCACGTCGTCGAGCGCGGCCTCCCGCGCCTTGACCTCCGCGGACTTCAGGTCGTCGGGCCCGTACATGTTCTCGTTCCGCTCGGACTGGGCGGCCGACACCGCGGTCTGCGCGCTTTCGAGCTTCGCCTGGTTGTCGGCGAGCTGGTCCTCGAGGTCCGTCGAGCGCGACTGCGCCGCGCCGAGCTGGTCCTTGAGCTCCGAGATGAGCTGGTTCTGATCGTCGATTTTCGTCTGGAGGACCGTGAGATCGGCGCCCGGGGTGCCCGCGCTCTTCCCGATCTGGTCGATCTCCTCGCCTTGGCTTGCGATCTTCTGCTGGAGGGCGAGGACGCTCGCCTGGGAGGCGGCGAGGGCGAGCCCGTTCTTGGCCGCGTCCGCCTTCAAGCCCTGGATGATCGCGTCGCGCTCGGCGAGGAGCCGCTTCGTCGCGTCGGCGTCCGAGCCTTGTAGCGCGGTGAAAGCCTTGTCGATCGCGGGAATCCGCGTGAGCGCCTGGGTGTAGAAGCCCTTCGCGCCCTTCGCGTCGCCCTTCGCCTGCGCGTCGTCGCCCTTCGCGACGAGCGCCTCGCTCGCGATGAGCTGGTTCGCCGCCTGCGCCACCGCCGGGTCGAGCGCCGGAAGGGGCGCGCCGCCCGATTGATTGCGCGCCTTGATGAGGGTGGCGAGCGAGCTCAAGACCGCGAGGTCGACGGTCCTCCGCTTCGCGAGCTCGGGCATCGTGTCGATCTTCGGGCTCGAGAGGAGCGTGCGGAGCGCGTTCATGTCGGTGAGCGCCTGGTCGAACTTGGACTGCTGGATGTCCTGGAGGATCGTGGTGTAGGACCCCACGACCTGATCGGAGAGGAGCTGCTCGCTCTGCGTCTGGCTCGCAAGCGCCGCAAGCTGCGCCTGGGCCTGATTCACCTTCGCCTGCGCTTGGCTCGCCTGGACCTGCGCCTGCGCCTGCAGCTGCTGGCGCTCCGACTCGAACTGCGCGCGCATCTGGACTTCCCGCGTCTGCGCCTGATTCACGATCTGCTGCCGCTGCGCGTTCGCCTGCGCGAGGACCGCCTGCGACTGCGCCTCCTGCCGCCTGATCTCGGCCTCCTTCGCGTCCAGCTCCGTCTCGCTCTGCGATCGGTAGGCGGCAAGCTGCTGGTCGTACTGCTGCTCGATGGACTCCTGGTAGGCCCGCAGCCTCCGATTGACCTCGTCCTCGGAGATGCCGAGCTTCTCGAGGCGCGCCTTCTCGGCCGCGAGCTGACTCTGCATCTCGCCCTGCAGCTCCGCCTCCTTCGCGGCGATCGTCGAGTCCATGTTCTTCCGGAGGTTCGCGGCGTCCTCGCCGAGCTTCGTGAGCGCGTCTTGCGCCTGCGCGATCTGCTGATCCTTGGCGGCGAGCTGCGCCTCCGACTGCTTGCGGACCGCGTCGAGGAGCTTGCCTTCCGCCGAGAAGAAGGTGCCGGCCTGGCCGGAGATGGTGTTTTGCTGCCGGTTGAAAACGGCGCTCGCGATGAAGAAGCCCGCCACGACGGCCACGACCGCCGCCCCGTTGATGACGAGCGGGAAAACGAGGCCGTTTCGCTTCGGTTTGAGCGAGAATTGGTCGGGAGTGACCGCGATCTTGTTCTCGGAGACGATCTTGTCGATCGTCTCGAGAATCTCCTTCCGGTCTTCCGGGGAGATCTTCTGGTCCTTGAGGAGGAGGGACTCGCCGTCGCCCTTTACGGCGGGGGAATCAGGACTGCTCACTGGTCGCTCCCTGCGTGTTTCGCTTCCTGCAACGTTTACAAGCGTACCTTTTTGTATTATTCTGCGCTGTACATACCCGGTGCGCCTTTATCATACACCGTGCGTCGCGGGGAGTAAAGTACGTCACCTCATCATCGGGATGAGCGGGAAAGAGCTTGAGCGGGAGCCGTTCGGCACGCAAAGGTGGGTCAAGCCGTGAAGATACGAACCAAGATCATCTGGATTGTACTGCCTCTCCTGATCGCCACGCTCCTCATCACGGGGATCATCTCCTCCCAGTCGGCGCGGAGCGGTATCACGAGGGTCGCCGTCGGCGCGGTCAGCTTCAAGGCGCAGGAGCTCAACAAGTACATGGAGAGCCAGTGGAACCTGCTCGTGACGAACAATCTCACGGGTCAGGCCGACTACGTGAACGTCGCCGAGAACGCGGTCGGCTCCTACGCCTCCTCCATCCTGAGGAGTAGCACCGAGCTCATTTTCGCGATCGACCCTGAGGGCACCGTGGCGATGGAGACCTCGCCGGTGAAGCTTTCGGAGGCCGAAAAGCAAAAGCTCCTCGCCTACTCCGCGAAGGGCTACCAAGGCTGGATCGATACGATGGTCCAGGGCCGCGAGGTGGTCGGACAGAGCTTCATGTTCCAGCCCTTCAACTGGTACGTGCTCGTGACCGAGCGCAAGGACGTCTTCTTCCACGACGTGACCGCGATCACGATCCAGAGCATCGTCGTCCTCATCGTGTCGGCCGGGCTCTCCCTCGTGCTCCTCGTGATCTTCTCCCTCTACCTCACCCGGCCCCTCACGACCGTCGCGGGCGCGATGAAGTCCATCATCACCGACAACGACCTCACCTCCCGGGTGGCGATCGAATACAAGGACGAGATCGGGGAGCTCGCCAACACCTTCAATATCATGATCGGCGAGCTCGACAAGGCGTACCGCCAGATCAAGGAGTTCGCGCTCCAGGCGGTCATCGCGCAGAAGAACGAGCACAAGATCCGCAACATCTTCCAGAAGTACGTCCCGAAGGACGTCATCGACAACGTCTTCGCGAATCCGGAGTCGATGCTCGTCGGCGAGAACCGCGTCCTGTCGATTCTCTTCTCCGACATCCGGAGCTTCACCACGATCTCCGAGGGCTTCATGCCCGACGAGCTCGTGCAGGCCCTGAACAAGTACTTCTCGATCATGGTCGACATCATCATGGGCAGGAACGGGATCATCGACAAGTACATCGGCGACGCCATCATGGCCTTCTACGGCGCCCCCTTGCGCCGAGAGGACGACGCGCTGCAGTCGGTGCTCTCGGCGATCGAAATGCAGGAGGGCCTCCACGACTTCAACCGCGAACAGAAGGCCGCGGGGAAGCCCGAGTTCAAGATCGGCGTCGGGATCAACTACGGGGAGGTCACGGTCGGCAACATCGGCTCGGAAAAGAAGATGGACTACACCATCATCGGCGACAACGTGAACCTCGGCTCGCGCCTGGAGGGTCTCACGAAGCAGTACCACCAGGAAATCATCTTCTCGACGAGCGTCTACCGCAAGGTCAAGCACAAGCTCCACTGCAGGCTCGTCGACAAGGTCGTCGTGAAGGGCAAGACCACCGGCGAGAAGATCTTCACCGCGCGCCGCACGTTCCTCGACGGCGAGGAGCAGGGCTGGGAGCTCTACCACGACGGCTTGAAGTCCTACTACCAGCGCGAGTTCCCGAAGGCGATCGGCCTGTTCGACGAGGCGAAGCGCGTCCTCTCAGGCGACTACCTCTGCGACATGTTCATCGAGCGCTCGCGCGACTTCATCAAGAGCCCGCCCGACGCGGATTGGGACGGGATGGAGATCAAGCACGAGAAATAACGGCCGCTGCTAGGGCTTGTCGAGGAGCTCCTCCCGCTCGGTCTGGTAGCTCGTGATGGTGTCCTGGATGTCGCCGGGATCGGGAGTCATGACGTAGCCGTAGTAGGCGCCTCCGAAGCCGACCGCCGTGACGACCCCGGTGCCGAGCGCGAGCCATTGGAGCACCGTCGCCGCGTCGCGGTAGCTCTCGGCGTCCGAGCTCAAGATCGACTCGTTGTATTCGTTGAACAGGCTCGACTCGGCCACGTACGCGGCGGCGGTGACCGCGAGGCCCGCGAGGCCCACGAGGAGCGATTTCCGTCCGAGCTCCCTCGCCTTCGTCGCGGCGTTGTACTGCGCCGCGTAGCTCTTCAGCGACGCGTCGAGGTAGGCGACCCGCTCGTCGTTCGTGGTCGCGCCCGAGGGAAAGGGAATCGCTTCGGGCGACAGCGGCGCGGAAGGCGTCGAGTAGAGATCGGTCGCGAGCACGCCCGCGGCGAGGAGGCTTCCGACCCCCACGATGATCCCCGCGAAGGTGACGAGATCTGCCGTCTTGCCCGTGATGAAGTAGTCGTTCGCGACGTTCGGGTCCGTCTGCGCGGCGTACTGGTCGTACGCCCAGCTACTCACGCTCAAGCTCGTCGCGAGGATGCCGAGCGAGGAGACGCCGGTCCAGAAGAACGCCTTCGCCGCGCGCGTCCGCCGGGTGAGGCTGCTTTGCTCCTTGAGCGTCGCGGCCTCAAGCTGGATCGAAGCGTTGAGCTCCCTCGCCTGCTTCCCGCTCGTCTCCCTGCCTTGGTAGAGCGCGAGGAGGAGATCGCCCTGCGTCTTCAAGTCGGCGAACGCGGTTTTCTGGATCTCGGCGTCGAGCGCCGCAACGGCCTTCACGTCGCGAGGCCCGATCTTCGCGGCGCTCTCGAGCTTCTTCGCTTCGGCGGCAAGCTGCCCCGCGAGCGCGTCGTGGCTTGCCGCCTGCTGGGCGAAGGAGAGCGCGGGAACCCCGGCGAGGAGGAAGAGCAGGCTTAGCAGTCGTGCGGTTTTTCTCATGGCTGTTCCCCTATCTCATCTTCGCCTGGATCGCGGCGCGGTATTGGTCGATTTCCGCTCTCGTATAGAGCTTGTCGAGGAAGGCCATCTTGTCGAGATAGCCGAGCGCCGATTTGTAGTCCCCTTGCTCGTAGTCGATGTC
>JASHNV010000179.1 GCA_030041455.1 Spirochaetia bacterium | reverse complement strand
GCGCGGATTGCGGTAGAGCTCCTCGTCCGTCATGCGGGCGGTCTCGAGCTCGACCACCTTCAGGCCGAAGTGCGTCTCGAGGTTCCGAAGCCCGAGCTCGTAGATGGCCGGGTAGGCCGCGGGGCCGCCCCAGGAGAGCGAGAGGACGCCGGCCGTGTCGCCGGGCTTCAGGCGCCGGGGCTTGAGCTGGTCCATGGACGACTTCCTTCCCGAAAATGTTTCACGTGAAACAGTAGACTTCGCGGCTATTCCTTCACGACCCGCGCGACGCCGACGAGGAAGTCCGGCTGCTCGATGTGGACGATCCGCACGCCCTTGGCCGCCTTGCCGAGAACCGGGACCTCCCGCACCTTGAGCCTGATCGTGTTGCCCTGGGAGGTCATGCAGACGAGCTCGTCCTCCGCCTTGACGCCCGCGACCGAGACGAGCTCCCCGGTCCTGTCGCCGACCGTGTAGGCCTTCTGACCCCCGGTTCCGCGGCCGTGCGGGGAAAAGAGGTCGAACTCGATCCGCTTTCCGTAGCCGAACTTCGACACCACGAGCATCTGCTCGTCGGGCCGAACCGCGAGAACGCCGGCAAGCTCGTCGCCCTCGCCGAGGCGCATCCCGAGAACGCCGCGCGAGGAGCGTCCCATGGCGCGGACCTTGTCCTCGTTGAAGCGCAGCGCGCTCCCCGCCTTCGACATGAGCACGATCTCGCTCTTGCCCTCGGTGAGGAGCGCCGAGACGAGCCGGTCGCCTTCGTCGAGGTTGATCGCGTTGATGCCGCGGGTGCGCGCGTTCGCGAAGGCAGAGGTTTCCGCCTTCTTCACCACCCCGCGGGAGGTCGCCATGAAGACGAAGCTCTCGGCGGTGAAGCCCTCGAGGGCGACGACCGCCGTGATCTCCTGGTTCGCGGAGACCGCGAGGAGCGACTTGATGTGCTGGCCCCGCGCCGCGCGGCTCGCCTCGGGGATCTCGTGGACCTTCAGCCAGTAGGCCTTCCCCTCGTTGGAGACGAAGAGGATGTAGTCGTGCGTCGAGGCGACGAAAAGGTGCTCGATGAAGTCCTCCTCCGCGAGGTTGGCCGAGGAGGAGCCGCGGCCCCCCCGCCCCTGGTTCTTGTAGGCCGAGACGGGCACCCGCTTGATGAACCCGCGGTTGGAAAGGAGGACCACCATGTCCTCCTTCTTGATGAGGTCCTCGATGTTGATCTCCTCGACCTCGTCCGGGACGATCTCCGTCCGCCGCTCGTCGCCGAACTGGCTGGCGATCTCCTCGGTCTCCCGCTTCACGACGCCGAGGATCTTCCGCTCGCTCGAAAGGAGATCGCGCAGGTAGTCGATCTGGGCGAGGACCTCCTTCAGCTCGTCGAGGACCTTCTGGGTCTCGAGGCCGGTCAGCCGCTGGAGGCGCATGTCGAGAATCGCCTGCGCCTGCGCCTCGCTCAGCGCGAGGGAGTCCATGAGGGCGCCCCGCGCGATCTCGACGGTCTTCGACCCGCGGATCAGCCTGATGACCTCGTCGATGTGGTCGAGGGCGATCTTCAGGCCCTCGAGGATGTGCGCCCGCTCCTCCGCCTTCTTGAGGTCGAACCTGCTCCGGCGGGTGACGACCTCCCGGCGGTGCTCGATGAAGTGGTGGATGACCTCCTTGAGGGTGAGGAGCCTCGGCCTCCCGTTCACGAGCGCGAGGGTGTTCACGTTGAAGTTCTGCTGCAGCGGCGTGAGCGTGAACAGCTGGTTCAGGACGACCTTCGGGATGCTCCCCTTCTTCAGCTCGATCACGATCCGCATGCCGTTCCGGTCGGACTCGTCGTTGAGATCCGAGATGCCGTCGATCTTGCGGTCGCGCACGAGCTCGGCGATGCGCGTGATGAGGAGCGCCTTGTTGACGCCGTAGGGAATCTCCGTGACGAGGATCCGCTCCTTGCCGCTCTTCGTCGTCTCGAGCGTGAAGCGGCCCCTCACCGTGACCTGGCCCTTGCCGGTCTTGTAGGCCTGCCTGATTCCGCGCCGGCCGTAGATGACGCCTCCGGTGGGGAAGTCCGGCCCGGTAACGGCCCGGCAAAGCGCGTCGATCGTGATGTCGGGATCGTCGATCTGCGCGACGATGCCCGCGCACACCTCGCGGAGGTTGTGGGGCGGGATGTTGGTCGCCATGCCGACCGCGATCCCGCTCGCGCCGTTCGCGAGGAGGAACGGAACGGAGGCCGGGAGCACGAGCGGCTCCTCCATCGTGTCGTCGTAATTCGGCCCGAAGTCGACGGTGTCCTTGCCGATGTCCTTCAGCATCTCGTCGGCGATCCGCTGGAGGCGCGACTCGGTGTAGCGCATCGCCGCGGGCGGATCCCCGTCGACGCTCCCGAAGTTCCCCTGGCCCCAGACCGCCGGGTAGCGCATCGAGAACTCCTGCGCCATCCGCACGAGCGCGTCGTAGATCGACTGGTCGCCGTGCGGGTGGAACTTTCCGAGCACGTCGCCGACGATGCGGCCGCACTTCTTGTAGGGCCGGTCGAAGTGGAGCCCCATCTCGCTCATCGCGTAGAGGATGCGGCGATGAACGGGCTTCAGGCCGTCGCGCACGTCGGGGAGCGCCCGGCTCACGATGACCGACATCGCGTAGTTCAGGTAGGACGACTTGATCTCGTCCTCGATCGCGACGGGGATGACTCTCCCCTGCTGTCCGTCACTCACTTGGTGGCTCTCCTAGGCTTCGGGCTCACGGGCAGCCTAGACGTCGAGGTTCGAGACGAGCAGGGCGTTGTCCTCGATGAACTTCTTTCGCGGCTCGACCTGCTCTCCCATGAGGGTGGTGAACATCTCCTCCGCGGCGACGGCGTCCTCCATGGTCACCTGAATGATGTTCCGCCGGGCGGGATCCATGGTTGTCTCCCACAGCTGCTCGGGGTTCATCTCGCCGAGTCCCTTGTAGCGCTGGATGGCGAGCTTGCTCGCCTCCCCGTCGGAGCCGAGGCTTTTCGTGATCCGCTCCTTCTCGACGTCGTCGTAGGCGTAGAGGACGGTGCCGTTCCGCGCCATCTTGTAGAGCGGCGGCATCGCGAGGTAGACGTACCCCCGCTCGATGAGCCCGGGCATGTAGCGGAAAAAGAAGGTGAGGAGGAGGGTCCGGATATGCGAGCCGTCGACGTCGGCGTCGGCCATGATGATGACCTTGTGGTAGCGGAGCTTCGCGATGTCGAAGTTGCCCCCCACGCCCGTTCCGAGCGTGGCGATGATGGGCTGGAGCTTGTCGTTCACGATCACCTTTTCCATGCGGGTCTTCTCGACGTTGAGCATCTTGCCCCACAGGGCGAGGATCGCCTGGAACTGCCGGTCCCTTCCCTGCTTCGCGCTCCCGCCCGCCGAGTCGCCCTCGACGATGTAGAGCTCGCAGCGCGCCGGGTCCTTCTCGCTGCAGTCGGCGAGCTTCCCGGGCAGCCCCGAGCTGTCGAGGAAGCTCTTCCGCCGGGTGAGGTCGCGCGCCTTTCGCGCCGCCTCGCGCGCCTTCGCCGCGGTCACGGTCTTCTCGAGGATCATCGAGACCACGCTCGGGTTCTCGTCGAGATAGAGCGTGAGTCGGTCGTTCACGAGGGACTCCACGATCCCGCGAACCTCGGAGTTGCCGAGCTTCCCCTTCGTCTGGCCCTCGAACTGGGGCTCGGGGACCTTGACCGAGACGACGGCGGTGAGGCCCTCGAGGACGTCGTCGCCGGCGAGGCTCTCGTCGAGCTTCTTCGAGTACTTCGACTTCTTGAGGAAGCCGTTCAGGGTGCGGGTGAGCGCCGACTTGAACCCGACGAGATGGGTGCCCCCCTCGCGCGTGTTGATGTAGTTGACGAACGAGAAGACCGTCTCGGCGTAGCCGTCGTTGTACTGCAGCGCGATCTCGGCCTGGACGTCGTCGCGCTCGCCCTCGATGTAGATGACCTCGCCGTGGATGACGGTCTTGTTCTTGTTCAGGTACTCGATGAAGGACTTGATGCCGCCTTCGAACTGAAAGGCGTTGGTCTTCGGATGCTGGGGTCGCTCGTCGGCGATCGAGATGAGGATTCCCTTGTTGAGGAAGGCGAGCTCGCGCAGGCGCGTCGAGAGGACGTCGAAGCTGAACTGGAGGGTCTCGAAGATCTCGCTGTCGGGCTTGAAGCGCACGATCGTGCCGCGCCGGTCGGTCGAGCCGATCTCCTTCACGGGAGCCGCCGGCACGCCCCGCTCGTACTTCTGGTAGTGGACCTTGCCGTCGCCGTGAACGAAGACCTCGAGCCAGATCGACAGCGCGTTCACGACCGACACGCCGACGCCGTGAAGCCCGCCCGATACCTTGTAGCTCTTCTTGTCGAACTTGCCTCCGGCGTGCAGGCGCGTCATGACCACTTCGAGGGCGCTCACGTGCTCGGTCGGATGGACCCCGACGGGGATGCCGCGGCCGTCGTCCTCGACGCGGACGATGTTGTCCGCCTCGATCGTCACCGAGATGACCTTGCAGAACCCCGCGAGCGCCTCGTCGATGCTGTTGTCCACCACCTCGTAGACTAGGTGGTGGAGACCGTCGGGGCCGGTCGAGCCGACGTACATGCCCGGGCGCTTCCGAACAGCGTCAAGTCCCTTCAGTACTTGAATCTGTTCAGCCGAATACGAATCTTGCATGGAGCCGCCTGTTGTATCGGAATGCTCCAGTATAGCGGGCGAAAAATAAAAAGTAAAGGCGCGGCGCGGTTTTGTGTTGCAATGCGGAAGGCGTTGGATTAAAATCATCCCTGCGTCGCGGCGATGTTAACAACCTGTGCATAAGCACCATCGGCGCCCAGGGGCCGCTAGAAGGGCCTCCCGCGGCCGGGTACCGAAATCGTGCATTTCGCCGCAAAGCGGCGTGTTTTGAGAGTATTTCCTTTCCAGGAAAGAAACTATGCGGAGTCCTGTGGATATTTTAGAGATTGTGGGCGATGCGGTTTTCCGGGATGGGGCGCGCAAAAGCGACACAAATGTGTGAATATCCTGTTGATAAGCTGAAGCTAGACTGAGGGCAATCGAGATGAAGAGCGACACGTGGGACTATAGCGTATTCTGGAAGGAGACGATGAACCTCGTGCGCCAGGAGGTGTCGGAGCAGGAGTGGGTCATGTGGTTCAACAACCTCTCCTACGAGAGCTCCGGGGAGTCGGGCATCGTGCTGCGCGTGCCGTCGTCGTTCTACCGCGACCAGATCAAGCAGCGCTACCTTCCCCTCATCGAGGCGAAGCTCCGGGAGCTCTCCGGCCATTCCCTCGCGCTCTCCTTCACCATCGCGCAGCCGTCGAAGAGCGACCAGGCGCCCCGGCCGGCCGAGGCGCCGAAGGCGAGGAAGCGCCCGCACCCCAACCTCAAGCAGGACTACGTTTTCGACAACTTCGTCATCGGCGAGAACAACTCGTTCGCCGCGAACGCCGGCTACGCGATCGCGAAGAACCCCGGCACCGCCTACAACCCGTGCCTCGTGTACGGCGGCGTCGGGCTCGGCAAGACCCACCTCATCCAGTCGATCGGCAACGCGGCCTACCAGGAGTTCGACAACTTCAAGGTGGCGTACGTCACCGCGGAGACCTTCACGAACGAGTTCATCGACGCCATCCGCGACAAGAAGAACCACCAGTTCAAGAACAAGTACCGCAACGTCGACCTGCTCCTCATCGACGACATCCATTTCCTCCAGAACAAGACCGAGACGCAGGAAGAGCTCTTCCACACCTTCAACGCGCTCTACGACGCCAACAAGCAGATGGTCTTCACCTCCGACCGGCCGGTCTCGGAGCTCAAGCACCTGACCGACCGGCTGCGCAGCCGCTTCGAGCGCGGCCTCAACGTCGATCTGAAGCCGCCGAACTACGAGACCCGCTTCGCCATCCTCAAGCAGAAGGTCGAGCTCAAAAAGGTCGACATCCGCGACGACGTGATCGAGGTCATCTGCCGGAACGTCACGACGAACGTCCGCGACCTCGAGGCGGCCCTGACGAAGCTCATCGCCTACGCCGACCTCGTGAACAAGAACGTCACGCTCGAAGTGGCGCAGGAGCAGCTGAAGGACGTCTTCTCGAACCCCAAGCAGAACAACATCACCCTCGAGATGATCCAGCGGGTCGTGGCGGAGTACTTCGCCCTCTCGCACAACGACCTGCGGGGCAAGAAACGGACGAAGGGCATCGCCTTCCCCCGCCAGATCGCGATGTACATCGCGCGGGAGATGACCGAGTACTCGACGACCGAGGTGGGCCTCGAGTTCGGCGGCAGGGACCACACGACGGTCATGCACGCCTGCCAGCGCATCGAGAGCCGCATGAAGTCCGACCCGACGCTCGAGCCGATGGTCCAAAACCTCGTCCGCTCCGTGAAGGAATATGGGACAAAGACGGTATAATGTGGTACTAATCTGGGGATAGATCGCGCGGCCGGAGACTCTCATGTGGATATGTGGACGGCCGTGCGAGTCCATGAACAGCTTGTCCCGCGCGCTATCTTGTTCCCGCCCGACGGCTTAGGGCGCTTATCCACATATCAACCGGGTCTACTACTACGACTACTAAAATTTATCTCTACAGTAGAGATAGGAGCGCAGCATGAAGTTCGTTTGTGAGAAGAACGCGATCCTCCGCGAGGTTTCCGTGGCGCAGGAGATCATCGCGGAAAAAAACGTCCTCTCGATCCTCTCGAACGTTCTCCTCGAGGCAAGCGACAACACCCTCACGCTGAAGGCGACCGACATGAAAGTCGGCTTCGAGACCCGGCTTCCCGTCGAGGTTCGGAAGGCGGGAAGCACGACGGTCTTCTGCGACAAGCTCCTCGCGGTGCTCCGGAGCCTTCCGGAGGGAGGGGTCGAGTTCGAGCAGACCGAAGGCAGGATGATCATCAAGCCGGAGGGGAAGAAGATCGATTTCCAGCTGAAGAGCATCGCGAGCGACAAGTTTCCCGAGCTCAAAGCGACCCCGCAGGAGAGCTACTTCTCCTTCTCCCAGAAGGACCTCAACGAGATGATCGCCGAGACGATCTTCGCCGTCTCGGACGACGAGACCCGCTACTTCATGAACGGCGTCTACCTCGAGCACCAAGAGGGCTCGCTTGTCATGGTCGCGACCGACGGGCGCAGGCTGTCGTTCATCAGCCGCGCGGCGCAGGCGAAGATCGCGGCCTTCCCGGGCGTCATCGTGCCGCCGAAAATCCTCCACCTCGTCCGAAAGCTCTCAACCGGCGAGGGGACCGTCCACCTCGCGATCTCCGAGAAGAGCGTCTTCATCCAGTTCGAGAGCCAGAAGCTCTGGTCCTCCCTCATCGAGGGACAGTTTCCCAACTACCGGAGGGTCATTCCGGAGCGGCAGGAGTACGCCGCGACCGTTCGGCGCGACGAGCTCCTCGATGCGCTGAAGCGTGTCTCGCTCCTCGTCGAGCAGAAGTCCCGCCGCGTCTACCTCGACCTCGCGAAGAACGCGCTCACGCTGAGGTCGGAGGAGGGCGAGATCGGCTCGGCGGCCGAGGAGCTGTCGGTCGAGTACGACGGACCGGAAGTGACGCTCGCGCTCAACTACCTCTACCTCACGGAGCCCCTCCGGGTCATGGAGAGCGCGTCGGTGAGCATCCGCTTCACCGAGGAAACCAAGGCGATCTCCCTCTACCCCGTGCCGGACCGGGACTTTTTTCACATCGTCATGCCGATGCAAGTCAATTGACCCGCCATGAGCTTCCGGACGCTCAGGACCTTTCACTACCGCAACCTCGCGGACGCCGAGATCGAGCTCTCGGCGCCCGAGATCTTTTTCGTCGGAGAGAACGGCCAGGGCAAGACGAACCTCCTCGAGGCGATCTACTTCCTCTGCTTCGGGGCCTCCTTCCGCACGCGCGCCGACTCGCTGCTCCTCCGCCACGGGGAGCGGGAGATGTCGCTTCAGGGCGCCTACGTGGCCGGAGCGGAGCGAGGGGAGATCCTCGCGAAGATCGACGGCGCGGCGAAGGAGATCAGGCTGAACGGCAAGGTCGTGAGGGACCGAAAGGAGCTCCTCGCGGCGAGCCCCTGCATCGTCTTCTCCCACGACGACCTCCTCTTCGTGAGCGGGAGCCCCGAGGAGCGCAGGCGCTTCCTCAACCAGACCATGAGCCTCCACGATCCCCTCTTCATCGACCTGCTCAGGCGCTACCACCGGCTCCTGAAGCTCCGGAACGCCGCGCTTCGCGAGCGGCGGCGGGACCTCGTCGAGCTCTACGACGGGGAGCTCGCCGAAAGCGGCCTCTCGATCCAGGAGCGGCGCGAGCGCGCAAGCGGCGAGTTCAACGAGATCTTCCGCCCGCTCTTTCGCAGTATCTCGGGCCTCGACGGCGAGCTCGATCTCCGCTACGCGCCCTCCTGGCGCCGCGGCGCGCGGCCGGAGGAGATCCGCTCGCTCCTCGGCTCGCGCTACGAGACCGACTGCGAGCTCGGCACGACGTCGAGCGGACCCCACCGCGACCGGCTCCACTTCTCCCTCGCCGGACGCGATTTCTCGAAGAGCGCCTCCACCGGCCAGCTCAGGCTCATGTCCCTGATCCTCCGAATCTGTCAGGCGAGCTACTTCTCGAAGGCCACGGGGAGGAAGCCGCTGCTCCTCCTCGACGACGTCCTCCTCGAGCTCGACCCCGTCCGCCGGGAGCGCTTCATCGGCGCGCTCCCGGCGAGCGACCAGGTCGTGTACACCTTCCTTCCCGACGAGCGCTACGCGGCCTTCAGGAGCTCCTCGACGATCGTGTACAGAGTCGAAAAGGGCGCTATAATCGGCTGATGGAA
>JASHNV010000178.1 GCA_030041455.1 Spirochaetia bacterium | reverse complement strand
AAGATTCTCCTGTCGACGGTCTTCATCGCCCCCGCGGCCTTCTGCCTCGGCATTCCCTTCCCGACCGGGCTCGACAGCCTCTCGGCGAATCGGCGCAGCCTGCTTCCCTGGGCATGGGGCATGAACGGCGCCCTTTCGGTAACCGGGTCGGTGCTCGCGCGCATCGTCTCGATATCGAGCGGGTTCGCGGTCGTGCTTGTGTGCGTGATCGCGATCTATCTCCTCGCCGCGCTCGTCTTCAGGGCAAACGAGATCCCCGACGAGCGGGTCGCCGCGTAGCGCGCTTTAAGGGAGCCTCGCGTGGGCGCGGAGGAGGGCTTCAAGGCGATCGTCGTCCGGGAGGACAAGCCCGGAGGCTTCACCTCCCGGGTGGAGGATCGGCGCATCGATGAGCTCCCTTCAGGCGAGCTCCTCGTCCGGGTCGACTTCTCCTCGCTCAATTACAAGGACGCGCTCTCGGCAAGCGGCAATCGCGGCGTCACGCGCTCCTATCCGCACACGCCGGGCATCGACGCGGCGGGAGCGGTGGAGGAGAGCGACAGCGCGGACTTCAAGCCGGGCGACGAGGTGGTTGTCATGGGCTTCGACCTCGGGATGAACACCCCGGGGGGGTTCGGCCGCTACATTCGAGTCCCCGCCGCCTGGGCCCTGCCGCTCCCTCGAGCCCTGAGCGTCCGGGAGGCGATGAGCTACGGGACGGCCGGCTTCACCGCGGCGCTCGCGGCGCTCAGGCTCACCGACGCCGGTCTCGCCCCCGGAGGCGGACTTCCGCTCGTCGTCTCAGGCGCGAGCGGAGGCGTCGGCGGCTTTGCCGTCGCGTTCCTCTCCCGCTTGGGCTTCCCGGTCACGGCCGTCTCAGGAAAACCCGACGCCGCAGGCTACCTCGAGCGCCTCGGAGCCGCCCGCGTCGTGGGACGCGAGGCGGTGATCGACACCTCGGGCAAGCTCCTCGTAAGCGCGCGCTGGCAGGGCGGAGTCGACACCGTCGGCGGCGCGACGCTCTCCTCCCTGCTCAGGTCGGTCGACCGGGGGGGAGCGCTCGCCGCCTGCGGCAACGTGAGCTCAGGCGAGTTTTCAGGAAGCGTCTATCCCTTCATCCTTCGCGGCGTGGCGCTCCTCGGCATCGACGCATCGAGCACGCCCGTCGCCGTCCGCCGCCGCGTTTGGGCGATGCTCTCAGGCGCCTGGCGCCTGCCTCCGGGCACCGTGGAGGTCGCCGAGGTGGGCCTTGCCCAACTCCCGCGGATGTTCGAGCTCATGCTCGGCGGGAAGATCCGCGGACGCGTGGTGGTCGACCTGTCGAGCTAGAGCCGGCGCGTCGCTACGTCGGGCGGGTGGCCGACGAGGCGTTCAGCTTCGAGGACTTATAGATCTCGGGCTTGAAAGGCCTCAAGGTCACGACCTCGATCTCCTTGCCGTGCGCCTTCAGCCAGCGCAGGAGATCTTCCTTGAAGTCGTCCTGGTCATAGCCGAGGCAGATGACGTCAGGCTCGGCGCGGCGGACGATCGCGTAGGTGCCCGGCACCGCGTCTCCCAGGTAGGCCTCGTCGACGAGCCCCGTTTCGAGCACGTCGCGAAGGCGCCGCTCCTCGTCGCGGACCGGGGCGTGTCCCTTTCGCTCCACGACGAAGCCGTCGCGCGCCACCGAGGCGACGAGCCGGTCCGCGAAGGCGCGCGCCTGGGTAAGGAAATCGCGATGGCCGGGATGGATGACGTCGAAGGCGCCGAACACGAGGGCCCGTCTCATAGCGAAACAATACGGAAAATCGCCTCGGCGGGCAAGCGAGCCGCGCCGCCGAGGGCGTGCTCGTCCCGCCCCGGATCGGGGTTCAATCCGCCGGTTTGTGCGATTCGCTCCCTTCTTCTCCCAGGTTCCTCGAGAGCTTCTCGATCTCCTTCACGAACGCTTCGACGTTCTCGAACATTCGATAGACCGAGGCGAAGCGGACGTAGGCGACGCGGTCGAGGGCAAATAGCTTGGCGAGCACCATCTCGCCGAGCTGTTTGCCCGGGATCTCCCGGTTGGCCTTCCCGATGATCGCCGACTCGTCCTCGATCTCGTGAAGCATCTCCTCGACCCGACTCTGGGAAACCGGGCGCTTCTCGAGCGACTTCTGGATTCCCCGCTCGAGCTTCTTCAGGTCGAACGGCTCGCGGCGTCCGTCGCGCTTCACCACCATGAGGGGTTTTTCTTCGATGCGCTCGTAGGAGGTGAAGCGGTAGCTGCAGGCGAGGCACTCCCTGCGGCGCCGGATCGTCGTGCCGCTCGCGTTCTCCCGCGACTCGATGACCCGGTCTTCGGCGCCGCCGCAGTGCGGGCACCTCATTCGCTGCCCTTCAAGGCGACGGTGGATTTCATGGTGACGCGGGGCCATTCTACCACTCGCTCCGGGAGGGCACAAGGCGCCGCCGCGCCGGGGCCCGGCGGTGGACCGGGGTGCTCCTTCCGCTTCCCTCTCATTTCGACGCGAGCGCCTGCAGGCTCCCGCAGGAGGCCCACGGAGGACCAAAATCGGCGACGAGCCCGTCACCTCGCCTGCGACGTTGAAGTAAGGGGCGGCAGGGAAGCCGACAACACACGCCGAAACGCCCTTTTGACGAGCGACGCCAATGATGGCGGGGCAACGCTGTGATCCATGTCTCCGTGGACCAACGGCGGAAGGCGCACGGACGACACCCGCGTGCCGCCGCCGCAAGGGCAATTCCCTCGGTACCGGCACGGATTGCCATCGGGGAGGGGAAGTGGAGTTGGGATCGGGCATGTCTTCCTTGGTTGCGAGGTGGCGCGGTGAGAGCATCGCCGTGACGGAAGTACCTACGAACGGCAGATCCGAGCCCGTGAGCCCTGCGCTCTGGGAAGCTATACGGTCGACCTACGCCGGCGAGATGTACCTTTTTGAGACATCGGGCGCGAAGCCGCTTGAGCGGAGCAACGTAGCTCACCGGACCGCCGAACGCGAAGATGGCGTCCAGGAAGCGCTTCTCGCCGCACCGTGTTCGCCATGTCTTTTTGCGACGCGGATGATCGGGAAGATCCGGAAGATCCAGGCGTTGAGCGAGTACCTCGGTCACGCCGGGATGGCGGTCACACGATCAATGTATACCCACAAACGCCTCTCCGACTCGGAGTTCGGCATCGGGGGGTAGCGACCGACCGGGGGTGAGTCACATTCCCACAAGGCTAATCGCTCGGTGTTCCTCGGCCGCGAGGGCGGGTGGAACGTGTCGAGATCGTCAACGGGACTCCCCATGCTTTGCACGCCGCCTGAGGTCCCGCACCATCGCCGCACGCAAGATCGCATTCATCCGTGTCTGGTAGCCCGTTCCTTGCCCTCTGAGCCAGAGCAGAACGTCCTGATCGATGCGAGCGGTGATCGCTGATTTTCGTACCTTGTAGAGCCTGATGACCTCCGCGAAGGGTCTGACGTTCAAACGAATAGCTCGCGCAAAGTCGTCTTCCGTCCATTCGGGGATATCCCGGGTGTCGATGCCGAAATCCGGCAAGATAGCGAGCGCTTCCAGCCTCTTTCTTGTCGCGCTGCTCATATCAGGAACCCCCTCAACCTTCTTCATACCTCGTTCCATTCTTATCCGGTTGACTAAGACCACTTGATATAGCATTGTAGTCGATATCGATCATAGCGGGTGCTCTGCGTAGTGAGTTGCTGCAACGGCATTTACGTTGGGAATTGGCAATGGCAGTAATTTCTGAGTCATCGCGGACTGATCTGATTCGCAGAGCTTTCCACGTTGAATGGCTAACCGCCGCGTGGACGTCAGTCGAGGCGGCGGTCGCAATCGGCTCCGGTGTCGCCGCGCATAGCCTGTCGCTAATCGCGTTCGGCGCGGACAGCCTGGTCGAACTCGCCTCGGCAGGGGTTTTGCTCTGGCGGTTGAAAGTTGAAATCCGAGATGACGAGAAGTTCCCTGAAACCGTGGAGCATCGGGCCAGCCGGATCGCGGGCGCACTGCTATTCGTTCTCGCTGCATACGTGATCGCCAGTGCCGTCTATGGTCTGTGGCGACATGAGGGGCAGGAATTTTCGGCACCCGGTCTCGTGATTACCGTGCTGGCGATCCCAATCATGTGGCTTCTCGCCAAGGCGAAGATTCGGATCGCCGACCAGATCAGCAGCCGCGCGTTGCGTGCTGACGCTGTGGAGTCGCTCACCTGTGGCTATCTATCGGTTGTGGTCGTAGTAGGGCTGTTGGTTCAGCTTCTCATGCCCGGCTGGTGGTGGGTCGATAGCACCGCGTCGCTCGTAATCGTCTGGTTCCTGGTCAAAGAGGGTCGCGAGCCGTGGCAAGGGGACGATTGCTGCGATTAGATCGTTGTCTCAATATTTAGTATGTATAGGTGTCAACCGGATAAGCATGCCCCGTTCTTTCATGTGCGGTCGCCCTCCGTGCCGATATGATTCGATAAACTTCTGCCTCCTCGTCGCGGATGACAAAGATCACGACGACGAGGATTGTCTCGGCGAGCCTGCCAACAATCCGCCGGGCGCCTCTCGTGCACGCCCGCCTCTGGCTGAATAAAGGCAAGTGGGTCGGCGAAGACATAGCGAGCGTCCTCAAAGCGCACACCGTGTTACCTCTGGTTGCTCAGGTTTTTGGCGCGGTCCCATTCGAAGGTCGCGTTGTAAGTATAATACTGTATGTACAAAGATTCACGGTAGGAGAGTCGCTCGGGACCGTTTGTCCGGCCCGGACCGTGAAACTGCGTATACTGAGTTCGGTAGACACGGACGAATGAGGTACGAGGCGGAAGGGGATTTGAGGAGAGTCATGTGCGCGAGTTCGGACGTCGAGATAGCGAAAGGGTAGGCGGCGCGCGATCACGTGCATCGGCTGGTGAGCGTACCGCCGTACGCATCGGTGTCCAAACTCGTGCAACGCATCAAGGGGGTGAGGTCACGGAAACTATTGCGGGAATACAAGGGGTCGAATAGACAGTTTTGGAGTCGGCATCTGTGGGCCTGAGGATTTTTTGCGGCGAGCACCGGGAACGTGACAGAGGAAACGATAGCGAACTACAGAGAGCATCAGGACAAGGACGAGCGGGCCGACGATGCTGACTTCAAAGCGGAACCGTGGCGGCATCCCCAGTCGGCTTCAGCCGACAGGCGCAGAACCCACCCGCTTCAGCCGGCGGTGGCTCAGAACAATTCCCTGACCTTCGAAGTTCGGGGCAAGGTACTGGGGCGATTCGGGCGACCTCGCCAGTGCTCGCCCGCAACCCGAGCCAAGGCGGAGGAGGGGGCCTTCGTCTCCCGCTGGAACCCGATCCCGCCGGGGAGCTTGTGCGGACGGGAGGACCGAATGAGCGGAAGGCGGACACGGTCGCGACGGACGGTTTTTAGGCGGCACCCAGGCAAGCGAAATCCCGCGGCAGACGAGCCGCGATTGACCGCTTCGGCTCGCCTCTCCGCCTGGAGGCCCCCGCATGCCTCCTGGCGGTTCGTCGACCGTGCGGATGGAACGGGCAGCGGCGCATGCCCGTTGATCAGATCCGATCGGCGCCGCTCTCCCGCATCCGCTGTGCCCGCTCTCGGTAGCGCCGAGCGTTGTCGAGGATGCCCTTCGCTTCTTCGTCGCTCACCGCCCGGGCGACCTTCGCCGGCGAGCCGAGGATGAGGGAGCGGTCGGGAAAACGCTTGCCTTCCGTGACGAGCGCCCCGGCGCCCACGATGCAGGCGCTGCCTATGACCGCCCCGTTCAGGATGACCGCGCCCATCCCCACGAGGCTGTCGTCGCCTAC
>JASHNV010000177.1 GCA_030041455.1 Spirochaetia bacterium | reverse complement strand
GGGATACGACCGGCTGAATGACGCCCGTGCCGGGACGCGAGCGTCTCAGAAAGCCGACAGACCGCGGCCGTCGAGCCGCTTCATGCGACGTTCGCCCTCGCGACAGCCCGTTCATCGACTCAAGCCCCGGCGGCGTCGGGAATGCGGGCTGGTACCGGACCTTTGGAGCGTGGGTCTTCTCTCGACCAGCCCCAACGTCTTCATGTCCAACCTGAGAATCGCCGATTTCGCCGGAAGCCCCGCCGGACCGACTCCCTGAGCGCATTGTCAGGCTTTCACTTATAATACGGAATGGCTTCCGGGCTGTTGTCCAACGCCAACCGAGAGCGCGGTCGGCGGCTCCTGCCGGCCTTCCAGGGGCTCAACGCCGTTTCCTATCTCATCCTGAGCGGGAGCTTCATGACGCTCTTCGCGCTCCACCTCGGCGCGAGCAGCTTCTTCATAGGCCTCATCTCCTCGTTCCAGTACCTGTCCTACGTCTTCATGCTCGGCGGTCGGGGGCTCGTCGGCGTTCTCGGCGTCCGCAATCTCGTCGCGACGGGCTGGCTCGTCAGGGTTTTCTTCATGGTTCCGCTCCTCTTCTCGCCGGTCTTGGTCGCGCGCGGGGGCTCGGGTACGGTCTTGAGCCTGATCGCGTTCGGGTTGTTTTTCTTCCACGTCTCGCGGGGCATGGGCGTGGTCGGTTTCAACCCGCTCGTCGGCGCCGTCTCGGAGGGACGGGATCGCGGAGAGTTCCTCACGCGCCTGCAGATTTTCGACCAGACCGGAGCGGTCGTCGGCGGACTCCTCATCGTCCTCTTCCTCGGGAAGGCGGCGAGCGTCACCCGCTATACGCTTTTCATCGGCCTCGGGGTCGTTCTCGGCGTCGCGACGGCCTCGATCCTCTACCGCGTGCCCGAGGTCGAGGAGACGGAAACGACCCACGTCCCGCACCTGCTCACGGGCATCCAGGAGGCGATGAAGCGGACCTCCGTGCGGCGCTTCGTCGTCCTCTACTTCGCGCTCTGCGTCGTGATCGGTATGTCGGACCCGTTTCGCCCGGTCTACGCGAAGCTCGTGTACCTGCGCCCGGATCCGTGGGTGCTGCTCTTCGCCGTGGTCGGAAACGTCGGCGCGATCCTCATGGGCCTTTTGAGCAGGCTTCTCATGGATCGGCTCGGCGCGAAGCCCCTGTTCGTGCTCTTCACGGGCTTCCTCGCCGCGAGCACGCTCCCTCTCGTCGTCTCGCCCGCCCTGTCGGGCGTCGCGCTCGCGATCTTCATGAGCGCGTTCTTCTTCGTCTTCCAGATCGGGCTCGTCGGTTCGCAGAACGGCGCGCAGAACTACTTCTTCGGGATCATCTCCGCGGCGGAGTTCCTCAACCTCGGCATTCTCTACAACCTCTGCCAGGGGGTCGGCGGCGCGATCGGGTCGCTCCTCGGCGGCTCATTGATCGGCCTGATCAAGGCGATAGGCTTCTCGGACAACGTCCGAAGCTTCCGCGCGTACTTCGTACTCGTCTTTCTCGCGCTCCTTGCCATTCTGCTCCTGTCGATCGGGCTTCGCACGATCGGCCGCTACACCGTGCGGAGCGCGCTCGGCATCATCTTCTCGCCGCGGGACCTTCGCGCCGCGGCGCTCCTCCACAAGCTCGACCGCTCGCGCACCGCCGGGGAGGAGATCGAGGTCATCAAGGCGCTCGCCGACTCTCCCTCCGAGATGGCGATCGACAACCTGATCGAGAAGCTGAGGTCGCCGCGTTTCTACGTGCGCTCGGAGGCGCTGCGGGCCCTGGAGTTCATGCCCCCGCGTCCGCGCATCACGCGTGCCCTGATCGGCGAGGTGAAGGGCCGTCGCTTCTCGACGGCCTCGATCGCCGCGCGCATCATCGGGGAGCTGAGGCTCCCTCAGGCGATTCGCGCGCTCAGGCTGGCTGTTCGCTCGAGCGACTACCTCCTCCAAGCGAACAGCATGCTCGCGCTCGGACGGATGGGAGACCGGGTCTCGATTCCGCTCATCGAGGAGGAGGCGAAGGGCTCGCATAACCCGCTCGTGCTCATTCACGCGGCGACGGCGCTCGAGGAGCTCGAGAGCGTCGAGTCGATTCCGACGCTCCTTGAGCTCCTCAGGCGGCCGAGCATGCCGCCGTTCGTGAGGAACGAGCTCATTCTCTCCATCGCCGGCATCATCGGCATCGGCGACTGGTTCTACGCCCACTTCATGGCCTTCCTCGAAGGGCAAGCGGCCGGACGGGACAGCCTGCTCGATCACCTCGACGCCCGCTACCGCGAGGGCGCGGAGATCGCGAAGGCGCAGGTTCGGAAAGTCGTCGAGCTCATGCCCCGAAACCGGACGGAGTTCGCGCGGGAGGTTTCGCGGCTCCTCTGGATTCTCTCAGGGAACATCGCGGGCCCGGTGCCAGAAGCGCGGAGGAGCCTCCTCCCGACCGTGAGCCTCGGCGCGGGAAGGGACTTCGCCGCGGCGCGCGAGGCACCTGAGCCTATCAGGAGGCAGGAGGTGCTCGCGGCCCTCATCGAGGCCGCAAGCGATCCGCTGCTCGTCAGCTCCGAGCAGTTCAGCTTCCTCCTCGCAGGGGTACTCGCCTGGGGGGTCTGCGACCGATAGCGCGCCGGAGCGTCCTTCAGTTCAGGGTCCGGTTCAGCCCCTCTCGGTAGAGGTATTCCTTCTGGCGGAGAAGGGCGTAGGGGATCTCGTAGGCGCGCTCGAGCTCGGCCGCGGCGTGCATCGCCTCGGTCCTTCCGACCGTGGCGCGGTGGTCCTTCGAGAACAGCACGGTCCAGTCGGAGTACTTGCGCGACAGGTCGAGCTCGTGGACCGAGTAGCAGACGCTTAAA
>JASHNV010000176.1 GCA_030041455.1 Spirochaetia bacterium | reverse complement strand
CATGAACGACAGACTTTCTCCCCGACGAACGGGCGCTTCCATCGTCCCGCGCCGTCATTTCCAGCTACGCGGAGGCTTTTTGGCCATCCCGGCGATCGCCGTCGCGATCGTCCTCGCCGGCTGCGGCGGCCAGGCCGGCTCCGGCGTACCCAAGGAAATCAAGGTCGGGACTCTCTACGCAAGCCAAGGCCCTTTCGCGGTCTCAAGCGTACCGGAGTACCAGGGCCTGCAATTCTGGGCCGCGCAGGTCAACCAGGGCGGCGGCGTTCTGGTCAAGGCGTACAACAAGAAGATTCCCGTTAAGATCGTGGCCTACAACGACAACAGCACGACCGCCACGGCGAGCACCCTGTACAACCAGCTCATCACGCAGGACAAGGTCAACATCCTCGTCTCGGATTTCGGATCGGTGCTGACGTCCGTTGCCGTGCCGATCGCGAAGAACAACAAGGTGCTCCTGTTTGATCCGACGGGAACGGGAGCGAGCTTCTTTACGGCCGACAACCCCTACCTCGTGCTGACTTCCCTGCCCTCCTCGGGGATCTGGCCGACGAGCCTCGCCAACTTTCTCCTGAGCGAGAAGATTGCGAAGATCGCGGTGGTCTACGGCTCGAACGATTTCGACCAGTCGCAGGCGGAGACGCTCAAGTCGATCCTTTCAGGCGGCGGAGTGACGCCGGTAACCTACGAGGCCGTGCCCACCGACACGAAGGACTACGGGGTGATCCTCAGGAACATCGAGGCCCAAAAGCCCGACGCGGTCGTCGAGTTCGGCTACGCCCCCAACGACATCGCCTTCCTGCAGGGAATCAAGACCGGCGGCTACCACTTCAACCTCGTCTTCACCGTCTTCCCGGGCCAGCAGTACGCCATCATTCAAAAGGCGGTCGGCGACGCGGGCATCGAGGACACCTACACCTATCCGACTCCGCCCCTGTACGGTTTCAACCAGGTGACCTACGGCATGGGCATGGACGATTTCACGAAGGCCTTCGAGACGGCCAACAACGTGACGAACGTGAACTTCCTGAATATCGCCGGATACAACGCCGGTCTCGTCGTCCAGAAGGCTCTCGAAACCGCGGACAGCCTGAAGCCCGAGGATCTGCGCTCGGCGGTCGCCGCCTTCTCGGGGAACCTCCAGACGCTCGACGGCGCCTTCAAGATCGACCCGACGACCGGCGCCCAGGTAGGCGAGCTTCTGCCCATCGCCCAATTCCAGTCCGAGGCCGGCGCGCTGAAGCCGGTCATCGTTTTCCCGTCGGACCTCGCAACCGGGAGCGCAATCTACCCGGCAAAATAGAACCTCCTCTGCTTCTCACTCCGCGGCGCCCGAGGCCGGACTCTTCGTCCGGCTTCGGCGCCCCGGGTACGCCCGGAATACGAGCGGCGGGACCTCGGACGACCCCGCCATACGTCGAGATTAGGATGGCCGCCTGAGATGTTGGAGTTTTCGCTGCTAGCCGGAATCCTGTTCGGCCTCTTCTTCGGCCTCGTCGGTCTCGGGCTCAACCTCATCTTCGGAGTCGTGCGCGTCGTGAACCTCGCCCACGGGGACTTCATGATGCTCGGCGCCTTCGGCGCCTTCTGGGCCAACAAGCTGCTCGGCTGGAATCCCCTCGTCACCGTGCCGATCCAGGGGATCGCCTTCGTCGTCGCGGGCGTCGTGCTCTACTACCTCCTGGTGCCGCGCCTCGTGGTCTTGAGGGACTTCGGAATGATCTCCCTCGTCCTGTTCTTCGGGCTCTCGCAGGTCATCGAGGCGCTCGCCGTCCTGGCGTTCGGCAACGACCCGCGCTCCATTTTCCTCCCGGTCTTCGGGAAGGAGCCCGTGCGCTTCCTCGGCGAGACGTTCCCCGCCGCCTGGCCGGTGAGCGCCCTCGTGAGCGTCGTCTTCATGGCGGCGGTCTACCTCTACCTCTATCGCACCCGCGTCGGCGCCACGACCCGCGCGGTCATGGCGAGCCGCGAAGAGGCCGCGGCGAGCGGAATCAACGTCGACCTCGTCTCGGCGCTCGCCTTCGGCCTCGGGCTGCTCCTCGCCTCGGTGGCCGGCATGCTCAGTCTCTTCATGCTCGGCTCGGTCGCCCCGGATTTCGGGAGCGGGATAACGGTGACCGCCTTCGCCGTCGCCATCCTCGGGGGTCTCGGCGACCCCGTCGGGACGGTCCTCGGCGGCCTCCTGTACGGCATCGCGCTCATGATGATGCAGAGCTACCTCCCTTCCTGGGCGAACGTCCTGCCTTATGTTCTCCTGGTGGCCACCCTCCTCGCGAGGCCCGGCGGCATCCTCGGAAAGGAGGTCCGCCATGCCTAGAGGGCTCACCGACGTCGGGCTCGTCGTCCTGATCCCGGCGCTGTTCGCCGTCGCGCCGTTTGCCTACGACAACCAGCTGCTCCTCTTCAACACCATGGTGTTCCTGACCATGGCCCAGGGAATCAACATCATCTACGGCTTCACGGGGTACCTGCCCTTCGGCTACGTGGGCCTCTTCGGGGCCGGCGCCTACGGAGCCTCGCTTGCCGTGCTCTTCCTGCACATTCCGGCTCCCGTGGCCGTGCTGCTCGGCGGCGTGACCGCCCTCGTCTTGAGCTTGATCCTCTCCCCGCTCCTGCGCCTTTCGGGCGCCTACTTCGCGATCGCCACCCTAGCCGCCTCCGAGGTCGTCTACTACGTGATCGCGAACCCCGCCCTGGCCGGAGTCACGAAGGGGCCCTACGGGATCAACCTTTCGGTCGCCTACAGCCCCGAGGCAAGCTACCTCACCATGGCCGCGATCACCGGTTTCGCCACGGCGGTGGTCGTCTATTTGAAACGCTCCCACCTCGGACTCTCGCTGAAGGCGGTGCGGGACGACTCGCTCAGCGCCGAGATGGCCGGAATCAACGTCGGACGGCAGCGGATGCTCGCGCTCCTGTGGAGCGCGTTCTTCGCGGGCTTGACCGGCGCGACCTTCGCGTGGCAGATATCGGTCTTCTACCCCGACTCGGTCTTCGATCCCAGCATTTCCATCTTTGCCATCGTCTTCTGCCTTTTCGGAGGCGCGGGCACCGTGCTCGGCCCCATTCTCGGCGTCGTGATCCTCTACGGCGTCTACAACGTCATCGGAATAACCGAGCCCCAATACTTCCAGCTGCTCTACGGAGTTCTCATCATGGCGCTCGTGCTCTTCCTGCCTGAGGGAGTGGTCTCCCTGCTGAAACGGAGGGGGATGCATGTCCTCTGAGGCGGCTTTGGCCGCGCGAAGCCTGAGCAAGAGCTTCGCGAGCCTGAAAGCGGTGGACGGCATCAGCCTCGAGCTCCGCGCGGGCGAGATCCTGGGGCTCGTCGGGCCGAACGGATCCGGCAAGACCACCCTCGTCAATCTCATCTCGGGGCTCTACCGGCCGGATCGCGGCGAGGTTCTCCTCGCGGGCCGTCGGGTTACCGGTCTCGCGCCGCATCGCCTCGCGCGCCTCGGCGTCAACCGCACCTTCCAGATACCGAAACCGTTCAGGACCCTGACGGTGCGGGAGAACGTGCGCCTCGCCGCCTTCTACACGACGCGGAGCGAGGAGCAGGCCGAGAAGGCGCTTGAGTTCACGGGCCTCGCCTCCCAGGCCGACCGCCGGGCGGAGAGCCTGAACGTCGGCCAGCAGAAGCTCCTCGACCTCGCGCGCGCGCTCGCCACCGCGCCGAGCGTTCTCCTCGTCGACGAGCTCGGCGCGGGTCTCGGACCGAAAGAGCTCGACCACGTGGCCGAGAAGCTTCGCGCGCTCGCGGAGTCGGGGATCGCGCTCGTGGTCGTCGAGCATCTCCTCTCCTTTCTGAACAGGCTCACCTCGCGCGTCCTCGTCATGAACGCCGGAACGAGGATCTTCGAAGGAACTCTCGCTGAGGCCGCGAAGAACTCGCTCGTCATCGAAGTCTTTTTGGGAGGGTAGGCAGGTGCAGGCTGTTCTCGAGGCGACGGACCTTGCCGGAGGCTACGGCCCGCTCCAGGTACTCTGGGGCGCCGCGATCGAGGTCGGCGAGAGCGAGACCGTGGTCCTGCTCGGGCCGAACGGCGCGGGAAAAACGACCCTCCTGAAGACGCTCGTCGGCCTCCTGCCCATGCGCGGAGGGGAGGTCAGCTTTCTCGGCAGGCGAATCGAGCGGCTGCGCGCAGACGAGAGGATCCGCCTCGGCATCTCGTTCATGACGGAGGTGGGGGTGTTCAGCAACCTCTCCGTGGAGGAGAACCTGTTTCTCGGCGGCTATCCGCGCTCGCGGGAGACCATACGGGCTCGGGCGGAGGAGTTCTTGGGACTCTTCCCCGACCTCGCGATGCATCGCCGCCACAGCGCCGGCGCGCTCTCTGGGGGCCAGCGCAAAATGCTCGGCGTGGCGAAAGCGCTCATGGCGAGCCCACGGCTCGTCATCATGGACGAACCCTCGTCGGGCCTTTCGCCGCTCTTCGTGGGCGAGGTCGTGAAGACGCTCGCGCGCTTTCGGACGCAGGGCGTGAGCTTCCTGATCGCCGAGCAAAACGTCAAGTTTCTCGAGATCGCCGACCGAGTCTACGTCCTCGACGGCGGCAGGATTACGTTCTCGGGCACCCCGGAGCAGCTGAGAGCGGATACCGCGATCCACGAAGCCTATTTCGGTCTCGGAGGCCGCTGAGGGCCGGGGCCCTTCCCGTCAACCTGCTTCGATTTCATGAGGAGAAGAGTCCCGAGCCGCGGCCTCATCCTCTCCGGGGAGTTCGTGCTTTCCCGGGAGCGGGGAGAAGCGGGGCCTGAAGGAGTGCCGATTCAGGCCCCGGGCGCCCGGCCTCGACGAAGCGAGCGCCCGATCCGCACGGCGCGCTCGAGCTCGGACGCGCCGTGCGGCTAGGCGCCCCGCCGAGATCGCTCGGGTGACCGGCACGCGTCGAGGCGAGCGCGATCTTCCGCCCGTGGCCGGGCCGAGGGGTTGCTGCCGTACGCCTCCGCCCGTTGAATTGCGACGGATGTTGCGGAGACGACTCCCGTCTGCTATGCTTGGACATGAGGCCGGGAAACGTCGAGCTCGATCGACCGTCCCGGTCGGATATCGCACATGCGAAAAAAGGTCGAATCGGACCCGGTCCCGGCGGATCCTCGGACCCGTAGAACGCGGAAGCTCCTGCAGGACGCGCTCGTCAGCCTGCTGAAGACCCGCACCTTCCGCTCCGTGAGCGTCGGCGACATCGCGGCGGAGGCGATGGTGAACCGGGCGACGTTCTACCGCCACTACCGGGACAAGTTTCAGCTCGTCGAGGCCATGTTCAGCGAAGCGCTGGATTCGATGCTGCGCGCGGCCGGTCCCGCGGAGCGTCCCTTGAAAGAGTACGCGCCGAGGTCGCCTGAAATGGAGCGGGCATGGGAGGTCCTCTTTCGCCATGTGGCGGACAACAGCCGGCTCTACCGGGCGCTCTTGAGCCCCGAGGGCCCGCAGTCTTTCCAGCGGCGCATCCGCGAGCAGCTCGTCGCGCTCATCAGGGAGCGAGTGGGGCAACGCGTACGGCTGAGCCAGCCGATCGGCCGGACTCGGGGATCGTCGAGGATGCCGGATTCCGACATACCCTTCATCTTTACGGCGAACCTCCTCGTCGCGAACCTCCTCTGGTGGCTCGAGGACGGCACGGGATACCGCTACGAGCAGGTCATCGACTGGACCCGAAGGTTCCTCAGGAAGGGATTCATCGGGATGTTCGACGAGTAGCGCAGCGCGGCGTCTCAGGCCTAGGGAAGGGCGCCGCGATCGTGTCGGGACCGCTCGGGCGCCTTAGCGGCGGCGAGCTTCCGGGCTCGGCCGAGCGCTTTTAGTCCGCGCCTGGAAACGGCGTCGAGGCGCCGCGGAGCGCTTCGCGGACCTTCTCGGCGAGAAGCGCCACCGAAAACGGCTTCGAGATGAAGTGCACGCCCTCGGTGAGAACTCCCTGCTGCTCGACGAAATCGAGGGTGTAGCCCGACACGAAGAGGCATCGCAGTCCCGGCTTGATCGAGGCGACGCGCCGCGCGAGCTCGCTTCCGTTCATGCGCGGCATGACGACGTCGGTCATGAGGAGGTCGATGGAACCGGGACGGCCGATCGCCGCCTCGATCGCCTCTTCGGGCGTCTTCGCGGTGAGCACGGCATAGCCGAGGCTCGAGAGCATCTTCTCCATGAGATCGAGGATCCCCGCCTCGTCGTCGACGACGAGAACCGTCTCGCTTCCTCGCGGCAGATGGGGCGCGAGAGCCTCGGGAGGCGTCCCCCCGAGGCTCTCCGCGTGGACGCGGGGGAGATAGATGGTGAAGGTCGTCCCGCGGCCCGGCTCGCTCGACACGTCGATGAAGCCGTTGTTCTGCTTGACGATGCCGTAGACCGTGGCGAGGCCGAGTCCGACCCCCTTGCCCACGCTCTTGGTGGTGAAGAACGGCTCGAACAGATGCGAGAGCGTCTCGCGCTCCATGCCGCGGCCGGTGTCGCGCACGGTGATCACCGCGTAGTCGCCCGGGACGGAGCCTGAGTTTCCGGCGCAGAACGTCTCGTCGAGCATCGCGCTCGAGGTCTCGACCAGGAGCGTTCCGGCGCCCGAGATCGCGTCGCGGGCGTTCGCCGCGAGATTCGCGAGGATCTGATCGAGCTGGTAGGGGTCGATGCTGATCTTGCCCGCGGAGTCGCCCGGCCTCCAGGCGAGCACGACGCCGTCGCCGATGAGGCGCTGGAGCATCTTCAGCGTTCCGCCGACCGCGTCGTTGACGTCGAGCACCTTCGGACTGACCGTCTGCTTGCGCGCGAAAGCGAGCAGCTGGCCCACGAGCTCGGAGGAGCGCTGGGTGGCCTTTCGGATCTCCTGGAGGTTCTTGTGCAACGCGCCGCCCGCGTCGATCTGCGGGAGGGAGATCTCCACGAAGCCGATGATGACCTGGAGCATGTTGTTGAAGTCGTGCGCCACCCCTCCTGCGAGCCTGCCGACCGACTCCATCTTCTGCGCCTGGCGAAGCTGCTCTTCGAGCAGCAGCTCCCGCGTTCGGTCGCGCTTCACCGCGATGTAGTTGAGAATGGCGCCCGAGGGATCGTGGACCGGCGAAATCGTCGCGCTCTCGGTGTAGGTCGTTCCGTCCTTCTTGCGGTTCACGATGCGGCCGGACCAGCTCTTTCCGCCCGCTATGGTCCGCCAGAGCTCTTCGAAGAACGCGGAATCCTGCGCGTCGCTCTTGAGAATCCGCGGATTCCGGCCGAGAACCTCGCGCTCGGAATAGCCCGTGAAGGCCTCGAAGGCGGGGTTGACGTACTGGATGGCGCCCGCGGCGTCGGTGATCATGATCATCTCGCCCGCCTGCTTGACGGCGGAGGCGAGGAGCCGGTTGGCCGCCTCGGCCTCGAGTCGCGCGGTGATGTCGCGGCCGATCCCGACGAGCCCGACGACGCGCCCGAGATCGTCGCGGAGCGGCAGCTTCGAGGTGAGCAGCCATCGTTTCTCGCCCTCGGCGCTCACGAAGTACTCCTCCCGATCGAGCACCGGGAGGCCGGTCTCGACGACGAGCCGGTCGTCGGCAAGGAACCTGACGGCGATATCGCGCGGGTAGATCTCGAGATCGGTCCTGCCGAGGAGCTCCGCCTCGGCGGCGCGTCCCGCAATACGCACGTCGACCGGATTTGCCATGGTCTTGCGACCCGAGCGGTCCTTGACGTAGACGGAGTCCGGGAGGTTGTCGACGAGGGTCCGCAGGAGATTCCGCTCGATTCGAAGCGCCTCCTCCGCCTTTCGCCGGGTCTCCTCCTCCTCGATGGTTCGAAGCGCGAAGGTGAGATCCGCTCCGATCTGCTCGATCAACGCGATCTCTTCCTCGTCGAAGAACATGGGCTCGGCGGAGTAGACGCTGAGCGCGCCGACGGCGCGCCCGGCCGCCTGAAACGAGACGCTCGCGAGCGAACGGTAGCCGTGGGCAAGCGCCGCCTCCCGCCACGGAGCGGCACGCTCCTCCAGTCCGACGTCGCTGATGCGCGCGGCCCTGCCTTCCCGGATCGCGGTCCCGACCGTGCCCCGGCCCTCGGGCACGTCGCGCGCGGAGAACACGGCGGAGTCGAGGTAGCTTCCGGTGAAGCCCGACGACGCGACCGGTCGGACGAGCCCGGTCGCGTCGTCGAGAACGCCGATCCACGCCATGCGGAACTTGCCCTGCTCCACGGCGATCCGGCAGACCTCGGCGAAGAGCGCCTCGGCCTCCTCGGCCTTCGCGATGACGTGGTTGATCTCGCTCAGCACCGCGTAGAGCCGGTTGAGGCGGGATATGCGGTCGAGCGCCTGTCTGCGGCCGGTGACGTCCATGACGCTCACGAACATGTGCGGATGGGGATCGGAAGCGGCGGGGATGTCGCAGCTCACGGCGACGTCGATGAGCCTCCCCTTGAGGGTCACGGCGCTCGACTCGCCGTCGAAGCGTTCGGCGCCGTCGGCGATGGCGATCATGGAATCCTTGAAGAGGGAGAGGAGGCTCGAGTCCCCGCCGGAAATCCACGTGTCGAGGGAGGCGAGGAGCTCCTCCTTCGAGCCGGCGTCGGCGAGACGCAGCGTGGCGTCGTTGACGTTGATCACCCGTATCGCGCGGGCGCACGAGGCTACGAGCTCGGGCGTCCGCGCGAGGCATTCCCGGAGGTCGCCGCCCTCGGCCGCCTTCAGACGGTCGAGGGCGGACCTGAGCTCGGTGATGTCCTGCTCCCAAAGCGAAACCCGGGAGCTCTCGAAGATGTTGCGGTATCGCTCGGCGCTCTCGCGCAGGGCGTCCTCGTCCCGCCGCGCCTTCTCCATGAGGCCGGCCACCTCGACGAGGAGACGCCGGTACTCGCTGCTGAGGGTGCTCACCCAGCCGCTCGCGCCGCCCGCGAAGCCGACCATCGTGCCCGCGACGGCGTAGTCCCATACCGAGTCGAGAAAGCCGCGCCCGAGCGCATTCTCGGCGTAGGCGGCCGCGAAGATCAGCGCGACTCCGGACAGCGCCCCGGGCAGGGCGCCGAAGAGGAGCCCGCAGAGAATGACGGGAACCCCGAGCGCCATGGACCACGTGATGTCCTTCGAGGACGCCATGAGAAGGAAGGGAGCCACGACCGTGACGATCGCGACGAGCGCGCACACGAGGGTCGGCACGGGCGGCCAGACCGGCCTTCGAAGGATCCAGGTCGCGCGGCGACCGGCGGCGACAAATGTCGAGTCCATCCGTTTCTCCTCAGCTGATGATTCCGTCGGCTGACGGAGTGCCGCGTCCGACGCCGGGACCGGCAAGGTGCCCCTCCATTCTATACCGATGGCGCGCGAGGATACATACTATTTTGCCGATGGACGGGAACATCGGGCGCTCCCGTTCGTCCAATGCCCGCCGCCTCTCCTCCACGAGCGGATACGTACCGATACGATACGCATCCTGAT
The DNA here is from genome assembly GCA_030041455.1 of Spirochaetia bacterium. Taxonomy (GTDB): domain Bacteria; phylum Spirochaetota; class Spirochaetia; order DAHUYW01; family DAHUYW01; genus DAHUYW01. The sequence continues at coordinate 1,848 of JASHNV010000176.1, read as the reverse complement.
GGTACGGAAGGCGCGGAAGACCGCCCGACGAGGCAATGTAACCTTTGGCGCGCCTCCGGCGATTTTACTCTCGAGTAGAGCGATCTATTTCGTGAAATCCTAGAATTTGGAGATGAATGAACATGTTGCGTCGACTACAGGCTCTTTTCAAATCGAAGAACTTCTTCACGGCGAACGTCGCGCTCGCGGGCGCCATCGTCGGTTTCGCCGTGGCGTTCACGCTGCTCGCCGCGCTCCCGCGTCCGCAGACGGGCGCGCTCGCGCCCGCCTCGCGCGGCGAGGCTCTCGGAGTCCCGGTATCCGTGCAGGGAGAGGTGGGAATGATTCCGGCCTCCTTCCGCTCGGTGGCGGCCGCGGTGCTGCCCACGGTCGTCGAGATCAAGGTCGTGGACATCGTGAAGGAACAGGTCCCGAGCTTCGGGCAGGGGTTCCCGTGGAACTTCTTCTTCCAGGGACCCGGTCAGGGGAACGCGCCCCAGACGCAGGAGTTCAAGCAGGAGGGCCTCGGTTCCGGCGTGATCGTCCACCGAGCCGGAGACACCGTCTACGTCCTCACCAACAACCACGTGGCGGGCGACGCGTCGCAGATCGAGGTCGTCCTCTACGACAAGCGCCAGTTCAAGGCGAAGCTCGTCGGTAAGGACCCGCGGCTCGACCTCGCGCTCGTCTCCTTCGTCACCGGCGACCGCAACATCCCGGTCGCGACCCTCGGCGACTCCTCGCAGATGCAGGTGGGCGATTGGGTTCTCGCGGTGGGCAACCCCTATGGCTACATGTCCACCGTCACCGCGGGGATCGTGAGCGCGCTCGGGCGCGAAGGCGAAGGTCCCGGCAACACCGTCGCCCGCTACATCCAGACCGACGCCGCGATCAACAAGGGCAACTCGGGCGGAGCGCTCGTGAACCTCGAGGGCCAGGTGGTCGGCATCAACAGCTGGATCGCCTCCCCGCAGGGCGGGAGCGTCGGTCTCGGCTTCGCGATCGCGATCAACGACGCGAAGCGCGCGATCACCGACTTCATCAACCACGGATCGGTGCAGTACGGCTGGCTGGGGGCGAGCGTGCAGGATCCCTACCCGACCCTCGCCGCCCAAATGGGGCTCGACGGCAAGCAGGGCTCCATGATCTACCATATCTTCCTGGACTCTCCGGCGGACAAGGGAGGGCTGAAGCCCGGCGACTACGTGACCGCGATCAACGGCGTACGCGTCACGGACACCGAGGAGCTCCTGAGGCTCGTCGGCGATCTGCCGATCGGAAGGGACGCCACCTTCAGCGTCATCCGCTACGGCGAGCCGAAGAAGCTCACCGTTCGCGTGGCGCTGCGCGAGTCGGACCAGAAGCTGAGCGCGAATCACAACCTGTGGCCGGGCTTCGAGGTCGTGCCGATCGACGCGACGGTCCGCAGCCAGCTGAACCTCGACAGCGCGACGAAGGGGCTCGTCGTTTCGGACGTGATAGGCCAGACCCAGGCGGCGATCGCGGGCATTCAGCAGGGCGACATCGTGCGCGCCATCAACGGGACGCCGGTCAACAACGCGCTCGACTTCTACCGGGCGATCGGCGCCTCACAGGGAACCTTCAACTTCAAGCTCGATCGCCAGGGGACGACCGTGAACATCGGGATCGGGCGCTAGCGCCCGATCCGGGATCGAGCCCCGAGCGCTCGATCCCGGGCCCTTCCCATCGCGACCGGCGCTGTCGTCGAGACGGGGACCGTCATCCTCAAGCTAAGGAGCGAGGCGCCCGGGACTTCGGAGCTCTCGCGCGTGCGCGGCCTCATCCCGAGCGCGCGAGCCCGATAGCCTGGACTCGCTCACGCGTGAGGAGATCGATTTCGAGGACCTC
>JASHNV010000175.1 GCA_030041455.1 Spirochaetia bacterium | reverse complement strand
CATGCGGGCGCGTCAATCGGGCGGTTTTTCTTCATCGATCACGGAACGGGCGTCGTCATCGGAGAAACCACGGTGATCGGCGAGCGGGTGAAGATGTATCAAGGCGTCACGCTCGGAGCCATGTCCACCCGCGGAGGACAGAAGCTTCGCGGGGTCAAGAGGCATCCGACTCTCGAGGACGACGTTACGGTCTACTCGGGTGCCTCGATTCTCGGCGGGGACACGGTCATCGGCGAGGGGGTCACCATCAGCAGCAACGCGTTCGTAACCACGAGCGTGCCCGCGCGCACGCGCGTCACGGTGAAGAACCCGGAGCTCCTGTTCAAGGGTCAAAAGCCGGTCGAGCTCAAGCAGGACATGGTGTCGGACTGGGTGATCTGACGTCGTTCCGCTCCCGGACCTCGATGCGGCTCGATCGCGCCGGGCGGACCGCTCTCGCCTCGTGTCCGGTACACGTGACACAACGCAATTGGCGGTAGCCTTGCGCACCCGTCGGTTGATGCCGTCGACTGTCCCGGTCCAGACGAAGCGTGTGCCGGTCTCGTTCCCGCGATGCATGGAGCCCATGATCGCGCGGAAGGCGCCGTACGCTGCTCCACCCGCCTCGACGAATGGACCTGTCGTGATCTCGGCAAACCACCGTTCGACGGGGCGAGCCTTGATCCGGATCGGCCGCCTTCAGGGAGCTCCCCGAATCCCCAAGCCGCGCGAATACGCCTGAGTGGCGGCGCGAAGCGGCGAGAGCCCTTGACGCGCGGATTTCCCTGCGGTGCCGGCCCCGGCGAAGCCGCCGAGGCTGTCATTCCCGAGGCCGCCGCGATATACTGTGGTCGAAAAAGTCTGCACGACAAGGAGCGCCTCATGGAGAAGCGAGCTCTCGGGAAAACCGGCCTTTCGCTCAGCATAGTCGGCTTCGGGGGCTTCCACCTGATCGAGATCGGGAGCGGCGAGGCCGGGCGTCTTCTCAATAACTACCTCGATCGCGGCGGCAACTATATCGAGACCGCCGCAAGTTACGGCGACGGAAACTCCGAGCAGAAGATCGGACGAGCCATTTCGCATCGCCGCGACGAGTTTATCCTCGCGACCAAGTGCGAGGTGCGCGACGCGAAGAGCGCAAGCGCGATGATCGACCGCAGCCTTCGGTACCTCCAGACCGACCACATCGACGTGCTCTTCATGCACGCGGTTCAGACCTCGGAGACCCTCGCCGCCGTGCTTGGTCCCGGCGGCGAGATCGAGGCGGCCGAGCGCGCGCGCGAAGCGGGAAAGGTCCGCTTCATCGCGATCAGCGGCCACGGACACCAGCCGGTTCTCGAGGAGGCCGTCGCGCGCTATCCGTTCGACGTGCTCATGACGGGCTTCAATTATCTTGATCGCTTCAACTTCCCCGAGGTCGAGTCGCGGCTTCTGCCCCTCTGCCTGGACAAGGGAGTCGGAGTCCTTGCGATGAAATCCGTGGCCGACGGCTACCTCTATCGCTCGTGGGAGCCCGCCATCCGGTATGCCTTCAGTCTCCCGGTCGCCTCGGTCGTTCTCGGCATGAACGACCTCACCATGCTGGAACGGGACATGAGTCTCGCGGAGCGGTACAGTCCGATGGCCGGCGCCGAGCTTGAGAGGCTCTTCAGGGAGGCCCCCGAGCTCGGGGACTACGTGTGCCGTATGTGCGGCAAGTGCCGCGTCGACGGCTTCGACCCCCGCGAGGTCTTCCGTCTCGAGGCGATCTACGACCGCCAGATGGACGACCGCCGCATCGACGACGCGGCGCCCTACGCGCTTCGCGAGCGGCTGCGCTTCTGGTTCGGCCAGAGCGCGGAGGCGCAGGCGGCCTACGGGTCCTCGGCGACCCGGGTCGACCCCGAGCGGGACTATTCCGGGCTGAGCTCGTCCTGTCCGTACGGCATCGACATCGACCGAAAGCTCAAGATCGCTCACGACAAGCTTACGGGGAGCGCCTACATCTACTAGGCGTGCCTGATCGGGAGCCTGCGGCGGCGGTCGCATACACCACGGGTCAGCCGGGATCGTAGAGCAGGCGGAAGTGACCGATATCGGCGAAAAGAGCGAGCAGCCGCTCGTGGACGGGGCCGGTCTCGTCAGCCGAGCCTCGAGCGCTCGGCGCCGAGACCGGGTCGGCGGGTTCCGCGACGACGCGCTCGAACGACCCAAAGAGCTCCCTGACCTCGACCGCGTAGCGCGCAAGGCCGAACGTCCGCTCGATCAGCTCGCTCCGATCGGGCGGGAGCTGTTGCGAGGGCCTGAAAATCGACGCGTTGAGCCCGGCAATCTCCCGCGCGAAGCGCTCGTCGGCCGACCGCCTGAGTGTCTCGATCTGCGCCTCGACCGGCAAAAAGGAGAAGTCGACAGCAGGTCCTGCGAGCAGGCGCCGAGCCTCCTCGCGGAGCCTCTCGGCCGACGCGGAGGGATAGAGGCGAGCCGCCGCGCGGAGACGCTTCGAATAGGCGGCGGCGAGCCGCCTGCGCTCGAGGGGGGCGATGGGAACGCGGAGGTCGCGGTAGAGGGCGTCTTCGGGACCGGTCAGGGCGTCTTCAAGCTCGGCGAGAACGTCGAGTCGCCGGGCGATGAGGCGCTTTCGCCGGGCCTTGCTCTCGACAAAGAGGTAGCCGAAGCCTTCTTGGACCGAGGATGAGACGAAGGCGTCGCAGGCCGCCGCGAGATCCGCGAAGGCGACGCCGGCCTCCTCGATGCGGCTCCCGATCCCCCAGAGCCCCGCGACGAGTCCCCGCCGGTAGCAGGACTCGACGGCCGAGGAGTAGGCGGTCTCCTGCGCCGACAGTCCGGGCAGCGTCACGACGAGGTTCATACCGCCGGGGAGGAGGCGGGCGAGGAGAGCGGCCTCGAGGACGTTCTTTCGGCGGATCGTGCGAACCGGATAGAGGAGCATCGGCCGGCCGGGATCGAATCGCGGGAACTCTCCGGCGAACCTCCGCGCGAGGCGGTCGCCGACCTCCCGCCGCCCGATCGCGGGCGGCGGCGGCGGAGGCGCCGGATTGCTGAGCGGGAAAACCGCCGTCTCCGGGAGGCCTGAGCGCACGAGCGCCGAGCGGTCCCGCTCGTTGATCACGGCGTAGCGGACGTTCCTCGACGACGGATAGAGCGGGCGGCTCACGACGCGGCGCAGCTCCGCGAGATTCTCGAACCGGCCGCTTTCGGGAAAGTCGTGGATGTGGAGCACGATCCGCTGGTCCGGATGGCGGTCGGCGACGATGAGGACGGCCTCGGTGAAAACCGCGTTCTTCCCGAGATGGTAATTGTGGATCCACCACGGCGGACCGCCGAAGCGCTCGACGAGGGTCCGCGCGAGCGCCGCCGCCTCGCGCCGCGCGCCGGAATCCTGCCTTCGCGCCGAGCCGCCGATCCGATCCCGGTAGCCGATCATCGGTACCACCTCGAGCTCGACCCGGCTCGATCCGCCTCGGAGGGAGGGGTCGAGCAGGGCGAGGACGGCGTCGGCGTTCTCCCGGCTTCCGCAGACGAGCCGGATCCGACCGATCCGGGGCGTTTGCTCGAGGAGCGCCCGGGCCGACTGCAGGATCACCGTGGTGACGCCCCCCGCGAGCAGGTGGTAGTGAAAGACGACTACCTCTTCCACCGACCCCGTCCTCCAGGGTCGCGCGAGATGGCTTCCTTCGTCCGCGGCTCATAGAAGCGCTCCATGTACTCGCTCACGGTGCGCATCGGCGGGCGCTCCTGCCGCGAGATCTCCTCCCTGATCGCCTCGCGGAAATCCGCCGCATGGGCAAGGCTGATGTGCTCCTTTCCGAGCTCCGAGAGAAGGCGCGCCTCGCCGTATTTCTCGAGGCGGCTGAGAAAGGTGTTGAGGATGCCGAATCCCATCCTGCTGAGCGATTGTATCGATTGGTTTCGGTGAATGCGCGTGTCCATGTCGACTTGGGCGAGCACCTGGGCGCCGAACATGTGGTAGAGGTCGATGAGATGCCCCACTTCGACGCCGTAGCCGACGGAAAAGGGCAGCTGCTCGAGGATCGACCGCCTGCCGGCGTACTCGCCGCTCAGCGGCTGAACAAGGAGCGCAAGCTCCGGGTAGAAGAGCGAGAAAAGGGGCCGGATGAGGATCTCGGTCACTCTGCCGCCTCCGCTTGCCGAGAGCCCCTTCTCCGAGCGCATGGGGCGCTCGTAGAAGGCCTTCACGTACCCGATGTGATCGTAGGCGAGGAGCGGTCCGACGAGACCGTAGAGGAACTTCGGCCCGATGTTCGCGATGTCGGCGTCGATCCAGACCACGATGTCGCCGGACAGGACGTAGAGGCTCTTCCAGAGGTTCTCCCCCTTGCCCTTGAACGAGCCGTGACGCTTGAGAACCTCCTCCGCGCTGAACACCTTGGCGCCGAACTCCATGGCAATGGTCTGCGTTCTGTCCTGCGATCCGGAGTCGATGACCACGATCTCATCGATGAGCGGGAAGCGGTCCATCAGTTCCGTCTTGAGGACGAGGATCTCCTTCGCGATCGTCTGTTCCTCGTTGAGCGTCGGGAAGGCGAGCGAGATCGTGAGGCCCTTTTTCGCCTTCAGCTCGACGAGCTTCCTCTTGTCGGCGAAGTCGCTGTTGTGGAAGGTCTGCCCCATGAGCGCGGAGTCGCCCTTGTTCGCGCTCACGGCGATTCGCTCCCCGCGGTGTCGAAGGCCGCCGAGCACTGCTGGGTAACCAGCAGAAGCTGCCTGAATCCCGTCTCTATCGACTGGAGCTCCACGTAGTCCTCCTGCAGGGTCTTCTTGCCCGTCGCGATGCCGAGCGCGAGACCCGGCACCCGATACTCGTTCAGGAGCGCGACGCGCTCCGAGACGACCCCGGGCTCCGCTTTTGCCCGGAGCTTCGCGAGGGTCGACTGAAGAGCCTGCGTCATCGGGACGTTGATCGTCTCGTCGCCCACGGGGTGGCGGGAGCGTACCGTCGCCGTCACCGTCGAGGACTCGAAGCCCGACGCGATCCGGGCGATCGTGGCCGAGACCGCGTTGTACGCGGCCTCAAGCGTCTGCTCGTTTTCCGACAGGATCTCGATCTCCATGTTCCCCTCCGCGGGCGGGCGGCCGTACCCGACGCCGGCCTCGATGCGCGCGATGTTGACGATCGTCGAGCCGGTGGGATCCCACTTGATTCCGCCGATCTGGAACGCGATCGCCGACAGCACGTAGGCGGCGGAGGCCGACGCGCTCGCCTCAAGCAGGTCTCGCTCCTGCGTGCGGACGTCGACGGCGAGCCGGTACGCCCCGAGCCTCCTCGACTCGACGAGGCCGAATCCCGTGCCCCGTACGAAGATGCCGCACGCGATGTGCGATCCCCAGGCGTCGAGGAACGCGCGCATGCTCCCGCCGCTTTCGTCGATCGACAGCGATCGGGTGAAGAGGAGGACGAGGTTCTTGTCGAGATGAAAACCGGTTTCCTGCGCGAGCTCCGCGAGCACGAGAAGCGCGGCGGCGCCGAGACTCGACTCGCCGAGGCCCTGGCCCGTCGCGCGGTCTCGCGTAAGCCTCACCGAGTTCTCGAGGGGCGAATAGTCCGCGTCCCCGATATCGGCCGCCATGAGGAGAAAGTCACGCCGCGTCCCGAACGCGGGAAACAGCGCCGTGACGTTGCCCGCGTCGTCGATCGTGACGTTCGAAATGCCGAAATCTCGAAGGCGATGCAGCACGAAGTCCGCGCGCAGCTTCTCGTTGTCGGTGGGGGAGGGTATTTCGTTCAAGAGCACCGCGTCTGAGATGATGCGGTTGATGTACGGCGAGATGTCGAGGCGCCAGATCTCGTTGAGGCGGCGGCGGGCTTTCCGCCTTCCGACGAGGGCGCGGAAGAAACCTGCGATTCGGCGCGCAAGGCGCGCGAGCGTGCCCATAGTCCTCCCAGCTGAAGCGGCTCGTAACAGTCGCTTAGGGAACGAATTTCCACGAGATGCGCGAGCTCACGGCCCGA
>JASHNV010000029.1 GCA_030041455.1 Spirochaetia bacterium | reverse complement strand
GGTCGTACTTCTCGGCACAGTACCGACGGTTGGCGGCGTGGCGTGGAAAGAAGCGCGCTCTGATCGCAGTCGGACATTCCTTCCTGACCATCATCTACTCCGTGATCCGCAACAAGGCGAGCTACCTTGATCTGGGCGCGGACTATTTCTACCGAACGAACGTCGACCGCCTGAGGCGCTATCTTAGGAAACGCCCGAGTCACTCGGTTTCGATGTCCAGGTCGAGAAGAAAGAAACCGCTGCGTAGGTATTTTCGTGACGGTTTCTCATGCCCGGCTGACCGGGCGCCTGGAGACCATGAAAATGCCGCCCGGTGGAGCGGTGACGGGTTGTTGGCCGGGCAGGAGGCCCATGCCCCCGCCTATTTTCGTGATAGCAGGCTACTGCTGCCCGGAATCGCGCTCGTCGCCGGCATCATCGGCGAGCGGACCATCGGCGACTCGACGCTTGCCGTGAAATCCTCGCAGTGCACTCGTCATCCACGCCTCCAGGGTCCCCTGACACTGCTCCTGCCTCGAAAGCGACGCGATCGTTCCTTCAATCATCTCCTTGCCTCCTCTGCGGAAACAAGGGTCGTCATAAAGCCGCCCAGACGCCCCGAAATCGCCGCTTACTCAGTTCTTTAAGGGCATGTAGGGGGTAAGTGCCGCAAGCTGTTGGTCTAGCTGGCTGATCTCGTGGTCCAACGCGCTCACCTTCTGTCTCGAAGGAATAGTAAGCAGCTCGTAGGTTCCGACGGCAAGGAGAGCCACCGCAGTAGCTCCCGCGACGTACGCCAAGGTTTGATCCTGAGACGGATTCGATCCCTGACTCGTATTAATTCCTCCGTTCGTCGACTCGTAGTATAAGAAGCCTGCAGCGCCGGCTGCGGCCGCCCCGAAAACCTCGCCGATGATGCCGTTCTGAATCTTGCTCGCATACGTTTCACGGACCTGGCGAATCCCGTCCTGGTCGAACTCCCGCGAGGCGATGAGGGCGTGGTACTTCTGATTCACCGGACGCATAAATTGCTGCGAATAGGCAAGGGAAATCCTGACCGGCGTACTTCCCGCCGGGGTCACCGTGGCGGTACCCGAGTAACCGGGGGCCGTGTCGTCAACAAAAGCGGCTTGGATCTTGTATTGTCCGCTTGGAAGAGTGATCTTCGTTCCGACGTTCGGGCTGACGGAATAGTCATTCTGGCCGGAGGGTCCGAAGACGATCAACTTGATCACCGCCTTCGATCCGACGGTAGGTGCTATCGTGACGAGCAGGTTCCCGGGCGGGCTGATCGTCGCAGCCGTGGCCGGTTGAGCAGTCGCCTGCGCGGACGCTTCGCGCGTTCCGACCGCGCTCGCGAGCGCGGCAAGGGCGCTTGAGCCCGCTAGCTCGTCGTTCTGTTTCGCGTAGTCGTAAGCGGTAGCTCCACCGGCGTCGGTGGCGGCCGCGTTCGCCTTCGCCGCGAGGAGTGCGTTGACGATGTCGGGATTGCTCGTATGCGCTGCCGCGTACATGAGCGCCGTTCTGCCGTCGTTATCCACCGCGTCTACCGCCGCGCCCGCGTGGATGAGCGATGCAATCACCGCAGGATTCGGATTCGCGCGGCTTGCGAATATGAGCGGTGTTGCGCCTGCCGGATTCTTTGCGTTCACGTCCGCCCCCGCGCTGAGGAGGGTGTCCACGACGGATGGGCTCGGATTGTCGGCGGCGGCCCACATGAGCGCTGTGTCGCCGAGTTTGTCCCTGCTCGCGACGTCGGCGCCCGCGCCGATGAGAGCCGAGAGAACGTCGGGGTTCGAGTTAGCCTGAGCGGCCAAAATCAGCGGGGTGGCTCCGAGCCGATCCTGCGCGTTGACCTGGGCGCCGCCCTTTAGCAGCGCCGAGATTATCTGCGGGCTTTGGCTGCTGCTCGCCGCCCACATAAGCGCCGTCATCCCCTGGCGATCCCGCGCGTCGACCTGCGCGCCGGACTGCAGAAGGGTCTGAATGACGGCCGGATCGCGACTGAAGGCCGCCGCCTCCATCAACGGCGTCTTTCCCCCTGGGAGCACGGCGTTGGCGTCGGCGCCCTGCGTGAGCGCCTGGCTGACCTCCTGCGCAGTTCCGTAATCAATGAGCGCGCCGAAGCCGCCCGCACCTGTTTGTTCTTGAGCCGATATCCCGATTGTAGCAACGCACAGCAGGAACGAGGTTATTACCGTGAGTTTCATCCGCAGACCTCCCGTTCGTATTTTCTCGAGCTCACAAGCCACAACACGAAAGCCCTCGAGCATCCACGGTCGCATCACCTACACTCGCGGCCGAACGGCTCGCATGAAGTTTCGCCCGAGCGCCGGCACTCGGCCGGCTGAGGCCCACCGGTCGAGGTGTGCCGAGGGTCGTCAGACCGGCAAGAGGGACTGCCGCAAGCTGGTTTCTGTCGGCGCACATGGAGGCTCTCTTCACTCGGTAGCCTTCCAAAAATAGAAGTCTGACATTTGGTAGAGATTGTGGTCTCTATCGCGAAATGTCATGCCGCGGGCGTCTTCGCCCAAGTACATCACGAGCAGAACCCGCGCCGAATCCTTGTGGTATGCCGTATACCAACGGTTTGGCTTCAAGTCCGTGGCCTTGGGTCGCATGGCGCGCGCTCCGTCAGGGGTACACCGCAGTAGCACCGGAGGCCTACCGTTGATGGTCGGATCCGTCGGTCGGATTTGGCGTCCGAATCGAAAAGAAAAATAGGATTGTCACGCTGGAAAGTGATCGAGTCGAGTTCCGCGGCCGTACCCTTCAACCGAGCGAGAAAGACATCCGGCGACGGCCGGAGCCGTCCGCGACGCCGCGAGCTCTTCGCCGGAAGGTGTGGCAATCCGTCGATTCCGGGTGTTGCGCTCCTTTCATATACGGCGTCCAATTCCGCCCTCGAGGCTTCGTTCGGACGACATCGGGCACCAGTGCGCGAAGGCGCACGGCGAAGAGGCCCTCCCGGTGATCCATTCGAGGCTAAAAACGAGTGGTGGATCTCGGTAGCGTCGCCCGGTTCCCGGCGCAACGACGACGCATGCGATGGATTCCGCCGATGACAGAGGATGCCACGATCGACAAGACTCCCGCGGCCGCGCGCCGACGTGCGATCATACCCACTGGAAGCGGATCTGAGCTTCAGCCGCCGCTCGAAGGTGCGCCGAAGTCCCGCCGGTCGATCGGCACGACATTCCCGCGGCCGTAGCGGTACAAGAACAATAGATTCCATACACCTCGTCCATTTATCGCACCGGCATCGGAGACTGGCTCAAGCATACGCTCGGCGCCCGCGACGGGTGTGCACGGCGGACTCCTTGGCGGCATGACGCTCGACGAGCGCCTTGCCTCGGCTATTCCCTCCGCCAACTCCGATCATGGAGTATCTGCCGTCCAGCCGTGTGCCGTCTTCCCCCAAATGGGGGAAATCGGAGAAGTGCTCGTAGCCAGCCAGGATTAGGCAATGCTGACGGTGATACAGGAAAGCAGGAGCGCCACTACCTCGCTTTGACGGCGGGTGCCTGTTTTCCCGAAAAGGGAGGTCAGCTGGCTCTTCAGCGTCTCTCGGCTGAGACAGAGCTCCTTGCCGATTTCCGCGAGGCTGTTGCCGTGAATTAGGTAGCCAGCGAGGCGGGTTTCCGCCGGAGTCAGGTTGAAGGCGGACTGCAGCCGTTTGTCGATGCATACCGACTTCGAGTTGGGGTTAGTCAAGAAGAGCACCGCGTCGACCACGTCCACCGTGTTGGTTGCCCCGCGCAACGGAAAGACGAAGAGAACGGAGGAGTGCCCCGAGGAGTCGATGAAACGCATCGAATTGTTCAGGCGGTGATCGCCCCTCCCGAAGTCCTCGGCGATCGCCGAGGTCAGCAATTTCGTGAATTGCTGCACCTGGCGCACATTCCGCGGCTCCAAATGTCCGTTGCGGACAACAAGGCGGTCGGCTTTTCTGAGCGCGTCGGCGCCCGCTGCATTTGCGTGGCGAAGAACCGCATTCCTGTCGGTGACAAGGATGGGAGACGAAAGATGATCAACAAGCGCAACCAGCGATGCCGCCGCCTGCTCCAAACGGGCGATTCGCTGCTCCAAGTCCGTCGCCCGCTGAACGTGCCGTCGAAGAGCGGTTCGGTCAATGAGGCGGAGCCTCTCCTCGACAAGGGGCGCAAGTTGTTTCGCGGTTCTCAACAAGGCCCCCGGCTTGCCGATGTTTTCGTAAATTTTGCCGAGGAGGTCCGCATTTTTCATGTTATACCCTCGTGTGGCAAGGCGACCGCTGTCGGGGCGGCGATGCGCTTCTCCCGATCGCGTCCTGTCTCGAATGCAGCTAAACATATGGATATGTGCGCTACCGTCCTACCGCGCATTTTCATGCGCCAAACCTTGCCGCGATGCATGAATATGCAAGAAACTGGCACAGTCCGACAGACTACGAGTCACGGCGTATTCGGTCCCGGGTCCCGTTCTCCATCCCCGTTCCTCGACGTCGATGAAAAAGTTGCTCGAGACGTCCGCCCTCATAAGCACTCGCCTAACGAGAGGCAAACCGGCTGCAACTGAACGTCGAGACCGGAGCCTGACTGCATGGCATGGGTCTCTGTGGTGACATCGCCGTAGCGCCTGAACTCTCGAAACTCGTACCATAGGCTGTTCCCCACAGTTGAAGCTCCGATTGCTTCTCGATCCTGACAGCGGAAAGCGGCAATGTCCACTCACCCAAGGAGTGGCCGCTTTGGCTTCGTTCCGGAGCCGCTTAAGACATGCACGAATCGTGCCAAAAACAGTCATCCGCGAAGAAGGGATTCGTAAGTCCTTATGTTGAATGAAGAAGAGAGGCGCCGCGAACTTGACAAGGACCACTCTTGGCGGTCGAGGGTGTCTCATCAATCAACTTCCGGAGACTCCCTATCCACAGAAGTTGATAGCCTGGTATTTGATATCCCCCTCTCGGGCAGGCTCTCTTCGGCAAAGGAGATCGAGCGAACGCGACACAACCCGCGCCGATCGATCGACGAGGCTTTCGGGAGGCACTGGCCAAGTCGGGGGGATCATACTCGCGAGACAAATCGTCCAGCGTTCGCTCGCAAGCCCCGCAATGGGCGCAGGAGGCCTGTCCTAGCAGGACGCGACACCCGCGAGCCGAGGCTTACGGCGTAGATGATCTTTTTTTGAGGCGCTTGCTCATTGCTTGAGGCGACAGGCCTATCAAGGCGCCGGCGGCGCTCTGCTTTCCTCCCGTACGCCGAAGGGCCTCCCGGATGAGCGCTTCGACCGCCTCGCGTACCGTCGGCAGCTTCGACGGAAACGATACGTCCGCGCCGTCAAATCGGACGGAATCGGACTGACGGTAACCGAGCGCTTCCAGGACTGAACCATCAATATCTCCGCTGCCGGAGGCAATCATGGCTCTGAGGAGGATCTGCCGCAACTCCCGAACGTTGCCAGGAAGCGGAAGGGACTCGAGGAGGCGCGCGGCTCCGGCTGTGATCTTGACGGGGCGTCCGCCCCGCTCGGTCGTCAAGAGCCCGAGCAGGTAGTTACCGATAGGTACGATGTCTTCGGGCCTGGCGCGGAGCGGCGGCAGGAACAGGTGAAAAGTGGATAGGCGGTAGAGCAGGTCCTTTCGAAACGCTCCTCTCGCGATGGCGGCATCCAGGTCGGTGTTGGTCGCGGCGATCACTCGCGCGTAGCTGCGGCGCGGGGAATCGCTGCCAAGCGGGAAGTATTCCTTTGACTCCAAAAAGCGTAGGAGCTTCACCTGGCCCTGCGGCTTGAGATCGCCGACCTCGTCGAGGAAAAGAGTCCCGTCGTCCGCTGAGGCGGCCAACCCTTTCCGCATTTGATCGGCTCCGGTAAACGCCCCTCGGACATGCCCGAAGAGCGTGTCGTCGAAAACCGGATCCTCCAAGGCGCCCGCATTAATCCCGACGAAGCTTCCCGGCCGCCCGGAACAGATGTGGATGTCGCGGGCCAGCAGCTCTTTGCCGACGCCGGTTTCTCCCGTGATGAGAATCGACTCGTCGGTCTGGCTTACCGCCTCGGCCATTCGCAGGACGTTCATGACCTGCTCGTTCGAGGTCACGATATTCGCGAATACCGTCGGATTCTTGAGGTCCGTCGATGAGAAGCTCTGCTGTAAGGAGGTGAGTTCCGTCGACTTTTGGTAGTAGCGGATCGCGCGGTCCACCGTCGCGATCAGTCGTGCGATCTCCCTCCCTTTCAGCACGTAGTCGAACGCTCCGGTCGCCACGAATTTGAGCGCGACGGTCAGGTCGCTCTTCGACGTCATGACAACAATCGGGGTTTCGGGCCTCCTTTCTTTTAAGCCTTGAAATACCGCGTCAGCGGACAAGTCGGGGAGACCTAGGTCGAAGAGAACCACCGCGAACGATCGCTTCTGAGCCTGTTCCAGAACCTCCTGCCCGGAGCTCGCGGTCTCCACGTCGCGCCAACCGTTGCTCTGAAGGAGTCGCTGCAGCGACAGCATAACCGATGGATCGGTTCCAACGAGAAGCACTGCCTCGCTTTTCGGAATTGACATTCAATCGCCCCCCCGGTCCTTCAGGAAAGCAACAGTCGCGCCGGTCCTTTCCTGCCAAGACCTCATAACGAGGAAGCGCCGGGCGAAGCGTCCGGCAATGCCGTTCATGAACCGGTCGCGTTCGAGCCGTCGTTTCCAGGCGGTTTGAAGCGACCCCCTACAAAGTGACAGGGGCCTGAAAAGAACATCGCGGGAGACGGCATCGGGATATACGGGAAAGGGCGGGCAAAGTTGGCCTAGACCCTCGCGCTATCCGCCGTGAAGGTCGTCGGGTAGGCCTCAGCCATGCCGGTCACGGCCTCCCCCCCCCGCCGAGGATGTCCCGCCACGTCGGGCGCATCGTTAGGGACTCCTGCGCCGCGAGTTTCCCGAAGGTCCGAACCCATGACCCGGTGACTGTCTCAGCCTTCTCGGCTGAGCGTCTTGCGATACGCCGGGGGAACGAAAAGGAGCTCAGCGCGGGCGCGAAGCGGCCACGCGCGGCCTTGATCGGCTCATTGAGCCCGAGTTCCCCTATTTCTCGTGCTTGACCTCCATTCCGTCCCAATCGCGCGCAGGCGGATTCTTTATGAACTCGCGCGACCGTTCGGTGAACATGTCGCAGAGGTAGTCCTCGCGCAGAATCTTCTTCGCTTTATCGAAACGTTGAATCGCCTTTGGGAAATCGCGTTGGTAGTAGTTTTTGAGCCCGGCGTTGTAGTGCTCCCATGCCTCCGCTTCGCCGTTCACGAGCTCGCGCTTGGCGGTGAAAATCTCCTCGCCGGTGGTCTTTCCTTTCACCACTACTTTGTCGACGAGCCGGCAACGAACCGAGTCCTTCACGTAGTTGTAGACGCTCGTGGAGAAGACGATCTCCTGGTGGTACTGCTTCGTGAGACCTTCGAGCCTTGAGCCGAGGTTCACGTTGTCGCCGATGACCGTATAGTCCATCTTTTTCTCCGACCCGATGTTCCCTACCGTCACCTCTCCGAAATTGATGCCGACGCCGATTCTGAACTCGGGTCTTCCGGCCGCCTTTTGCTCTCGGTTGAACTCGTGGAGACCCTCCTGCATCTCGATCGCCGAAAGGACAGATTGCAGCGCGTCGTCGTCGTGCCGCACCGGAGCCCCGTAGAATGCCATAATCGCGTCGCCGATGTACTTGTCGATGATGCCGTTCCTGCCCATGATGATATCGACCATGATGGAGAAGTACTTGTTCAGGGCTTGGACGAGCTCGTCGGGCATGAATCCCTCGGAGATCGTCGTGAAGCTGCGGATGTCGGAGAAGAGAATAGCGAGGACGCGATTTTCGCCCACCAGCATCGACTCGGGGTTCTCGAAGAAGTTATCGATGACGTCCTTGGGAACGTATTTTTGAAAGATGTTGCGAATTTTGTGCTCGTTCTTCTGCGCGATGACGGCCCGAAGCGCGAACTCCTTGATCTGACGATACGCCCGGTCGAGCTCTCCGATCATGATATTGAAGGTGTTGGCGAGCTCGCCGATCTCGTCTTTATACTCGACGGCGACTCGCGAGGTCAGGTCGTTGTCGCGGATGATGACCCGCATCGCACCGGCGACGGTCGTAAGAGGCCGGGTGAGGTACAGCGAGAAGACGATCAGGAGCACCAACGATAGCGCCGCCGAGACGAGCAGCACGATGACGCTCTGAATCGTAATCGCGGTAACGTCCCGAAAGAAAACGTCCTTGCGCTCTGTCACGAAAACGTACCAGCCGAACGGCTGAAAGACGAAGGTCTGGCCGACGACCTCTTTGCCTTGGACGACGGTATCTACCCATCCTTGGTAGTTGTCCTTGAAATATCCGAGGAGCTTCTGCCTCTCGGCATCGGACAACGCCACCGGCGACGTCGCCATCGGAACGCGTCCTTGCGAATCGACTGCGAAAATGAGCTCGGTATTGCTCCGTAGGATTGACGCGGCATAGGAACCTACGGCATTCTCCGCGACATTCACGTAGTCGGGAGAGTCGGCCAACTTGTTCGTCACAAGCAGATTCCATTGGCTTTCCATATATTTATTGAGCTCCTGCGCTTTAAAGCCCAGTGCGGCGACCGCGACCCTCGTAATGCCGCTTCTCGCCGACTGGGAGGAGATTATCCCGGTGATGAGCAGGGTCGCGACCAACAGGGGCAAAACGACCCATGTGATCTTCGTGCGTATTTTCATCGGATTGACCGTTCGTTTACGTCTACAATTTTTCCATTCATCTGAATCTCTCCTTCGCTTCCCGCATTCCGACCGTTCACCGCATCTCGCTTCGTCTACTCGCTCTCCGCGCCCCGGATGTCTGACTGAAGATCTCGTAGGGAGGGCTTCACAGGGGCTCGCACCTGATCACCGTGGTCTCTCCAAGAGAGGTCCACGGCGCGATCGACACACCCTCGCCCAAGTCCCGAATTGTCGGCTGAAGTATTGAACGGACCGGCGCGCCCGTCTTCCCCCAAATGGGGGAAGACATCTTCTCTCGCTTGACGCAATGATAGCCGAGTAGAGCCATTGTAGGGACCTTCGTCGCGAAGAGGATGAGAGGCCTTTCCGATGGTCGACCGCCGCCGGACGCGGCGTCGGCGCACGTTCCCGAAACGGGTGGAGGGTCGTGGACCCAAACGAGATTTCGCAGTCGGACGGAGAGATACGAGCGGTCGCTTGACTTCGTCCGTGGGATCGCCGAAGCGGTCGACCTGAAGGCGACGCGAACAGGGAGTAACGCATGATCAGACCAGAGTCCAACGCTCCTGCGCCAAAGCGCGACGAAAGCGAAGATTTGCTTCTCCTGGACAGTCAAAAGGTCTCGAAGGAAGACCGGAAGGAGATTCTCGACACCATCGACCGTGTAGTGGCCGAAAACAAGATAGCCGTCACTCCCGACCAGTTCGACCTTAAACCGAAGAGAAACGGAATAGTCTTTCCCCTCCTCATCAACGGGGCAGCAGTCGTGGCCGTTGTTGCGGGTTTTTTCGTCGCAAAAATCGTATTCAACAAACAGCAAAACGAAATTTCAAGTCAGGCCGGCACCTTCTTCTCGGCCGAAGGCAAGCTTCTCGACGAGGTTCGAAAACAGACTCAGGCCGAGCTTGCGGCCAAGGATCAACAGATCAAGCAGACCCAGGTGTAGATTCCCGCGATCCTGTGACCGGGAATACCGCACTGTAGTCGAGGATTTTGACGCGTTTTTTTCCTTTCTCCCGCATTGTGGGGATGTTCAATCGATTGCCGATTTCCGGAAACACGATCTCAACGCGGGAACCTTGTGGCTGAAGGTCAGAAGATGTCGTCTTCCAGGGGGAGTCTCAGCTGACCGTCGAGGTCTGAGTCAGTGCGGCGTGGAACGGGAAGCGGGTCCTGTTCGAGGAGGAAGCGAAGAGAAGCGATGTCGTAGACGCCGTAGGACATCATGCAAGCGACGGCCGCTTCCAATCGTGGGGGTGAGAAGGTTCGCGCGTAGCAGAGGAGGTGCCGGCATTGCCAGCAGGTCTGGCGAACGGCGTGTCTGGTCAGTCGTTCGGCGAGCCATGCGGTGAACGGACCGATCGCATACACCTCGTGGAGCAACGATTCTGTCTCATCGTGGAACTGATGCATGACGGTGCTCAGCGGCCGATGACGGCCTGAACGTGCTCGGCTTCCACCTGGGGACTTTTGATCAGGTAGGCCTTCACCAACGCCGCGTTGGCGATGGTGCCGATGGTTCTCAGGATGCCGCCTGAGGCCTGGTGAACGAGCTCCAGAGCGTTCTTGGTGAACACCGGGTGTTTCAACCCACAGGCTGCCAGGCGGGTTTCGATATAGGCGAAAGATTCCTCCTTCGCCAGCGCTTCCAGTGAGATCATCACGGTAATGGAGTTGGCGAGGGACTCGAGCATCGAGAGACCGAACTTTCGGGTGAGCGTCTCGTCGCCGCACAGCACGACGGTGAGCGCGTTCATCGAGTCGAACTGGTAGTTGGTCAGGAGCCGTATCTCGGCGAGGATTTCGTTGTTCAGCAGCTGGCTCTCGTCGACGAGCAAGACCGGGTGAACGTGGGAACTTGCGTTCATCGAGAGAATGTGGTGCTGCAGATCGCGGAACATGGTTGCCCGACGGTAGGACGGCTCGATGCCGAAGAGGCTGACGAGGTGGGTGTAGAACTCCACGAGCCCGACGGAACTGTGGCAGAGGTACAACGGCTTGTAGAGCCCGGGCGGGAGGCTTTCGGCCAGCAGCCGGAGGAGACAGCTCTTGCCCGTCCCGGCCTTCCCGGTAATGACCCCGATGCCTCGGGTCTCCACGAGCAGGCGCGCCGCGGCGAGGTGCCGTTCTACCGACGGCAGCGTCAGGAGCTCTGCGGTGGGGATCTCCTTGGTGAACGGCAGCGAGGACAACCCGTAGAAGCTTAAGTATTCGCGGCTGTTCATCGATCGGTCTCCTGGTGCGCGTGATCCTGATCTTCGCTATCGTCGGCCGGTGGGACCACGTCAAAGCGCGAAGCGGAAAGGGAATTGTCGATCGGCCGCCGCGGCGGGGAAGGTTCTTCGGCCGGCTCGCTGTCGGCGATCTCGATCTGCTTATTCATGTCGTTGCGCCGGACCCTGGTGTTGGCATAAGAGTCCACCAGGCGTGCTTCGCCGATGAACTGGCCGTCCTTCAGGATCTGGAGTCTTCGGCGGCCGGGACTGACATGAGGGTTGTAGCGGACGGTAATCCGCTCGCCTGCCACGATCGAGGGTACCTCGAAGAGCGACCCCTCCAGGGTGATCGTCGAGTCCTTGTGCACTCTGCGGCTTGCCTCGTGGAGGAATGCCTCCTCGAGGTTGACGGCCGGGTCCAGGGGGATGATCAGATGCGCTTTCTCCACCCAGGCTTCAAGGGGTGTCTGCTTCTCCAGGCCTCGGTGGGGGGTGCGGTGGTACTCGCTTTCAAGCCACGAATGAAAGCGCCGATCGAGGTCTTCGATTCCGCGGAGCGTTTTCACCTCAAGGGGTGAGAAGAATTGCTCGCGCGTCGTACGAAAAAATCGCTCCACTTTTCCGCGACCCTGTGGACGGCCGGGTCGTGAGTGGACGAGGATAATACCGAGGGTGGCAAGGATGCGCTGAGTCTGGGTGCCGACGAACGTCGAGCCGTTGTCGACGTAGAGTCTGCCGATTCTCCCGTGCGCAGCGAGAATGTGTCGGATGCCCGCCTCGAAGGTCAGAGAGCTTTCGGAGAACGAGAACCCCGCGAAGAGCACCCGACGCGTTGCGTCATCGATGAAGGCGATGAGAATCGCAAAGCGGAGCTTGCCCTTCTCATCGGGGATCTTCACGCTGTACATGGCATCGGCCTGGACGCATTCAAGGGGAGTGAAAAAGTCGAACTTCAGGTTTTTGTTCTGGCTCTGCATGCGCAGCCGACGCGTTCGGTCCATCCCCGCCGATCGAATCAATCGCGACAGCGATGAGCTTGAGGGGGTGCTGCGGATGAGATCGGCGGCCTGAAGCCTGCGAAGCATGGCGATGGCGGTGAGCGACGGCTCGGCCTCCAGGTGATTGATCAGCAATGCCGCCTCTTCGCGGCTGAGCGACCGGCAGCTGCCTGAGTCTCTGCGGCTGCGAGGCCGCAGGCCGTCTTTGCCATGGATACGGAAGCGCGCAAGCCACTTCAGGATACACCCTTCGCTGAAGCGTCTACGGCCGCTGCCGGGCACATCGTATTCGATACTCGCCTTCTGACCTATCAGCCTCTTTCGCTCTGCGGAGCTCAGGTAGGGGTTGGCGAGCTCGGCGACGATCTGGAAGCGAAACTCCGTCACCTCCTCGATCTGTCGTTCGCGTTCCTTGTCGTTCAAAGCCCGATCCTCCCGGTGATCAATCGTGACTACCGGGAGTCTACAAGTCCGCGTTCGGCTACGACAGAATACAAGGTAGGTGGAGTCTTGCCGCTGACGGGAAATCGACGAAACTGCAGGATGGCAGCGCGGCAGAAGCACAATCCGTTGACCCGCCGATCCAGACCGAAGCGATTGATGGCGTACAGCGGCCGCTTCGTGGGGCCGCACACCGACCCGATCCAGGCCAAACCCGATACCTGCGGATCGCCGTTCCCGGCAAGCAACGCCTTGCCGCGGCGGACGGCAACGTCCAGCATCCGATCAAGCCGCTTCGCCGAGGACTCGCTCATTCCCTGCTCCAGCAGGATTCTTCCCGCCTTGGTTCGCGACGCTCCCTCGGCCCGAGCAATCAGATAGGCCTCAGCCTCCGGGGTACCGATCGAGGTGCCCGGCAGCGAGAACGACGGAATCAGTGCGTGGGTGACTCTACAGCGCAGACACCGAACCCTGATGATGCTGATTCGTCGGGAGAAGTGATACTTCTCGTAGGTCCCGTGAAACCCAAACCGCCCCTCCGTCCGGCACCGAGGACACTTCATCTGCTTCAGAAGGTTCGGCCACTCGGCCACGAGCACAGAAACGCTATAGTCATGCGCGGAAATGTCGAGTAGAATAATGGTTGCTGAGGGGAGATCGGGATGGTCGTCACACCAAGAAAGTCCCGGTTTCCCTTCTCCTTTCCCTCAATGTCTAACTAAATCAATTCGGCATTTCTCCTCGAATCCTTAGACCCCATCGCGGGTCTCTACACCAGGACGCCCTTACGAAGCTCGATCAGGACGAAGCCAACCTTCGCCAGAACATGGACTCGACAATCGCCGCGAAGGAGACTCAGCTTCAGACCCAGATGCAGGCGCAGCTCGCCGTAGAAAGGACGAACCTTGAGAAGCTGGGCATTTCGCAGGCTGAAGTCGACGGGAGGCTCAAGGCCTACCAGGAGCAGATAGGTATCCAGTATACTCGCCAGCTTTCCAATTTTCGACAGGCGAGCGAAGTCGAGCTCGCGGCAAAGGAGACCGAAATCGACAAGCAAAAGCAGCAGTCGCGACAGCTCCTCGCGCAGGCTGACGAGCAGCGCCAGCAGTTGATCAGCGAAGCTCAGACGCGCGAGGTTCAGCTGCGGTCTCAATTCGAGTCTGAGCGACAACAGCTTCAGGCCCAAGCCTCTCAGGCTCAGCAGCAGGCCACCCAGGAGCAGGCCGCGGTCAACCTGGCGCAGTCCCAGCTTCAGGCTCTCTCGGCCCGGGCTCAGACCGAGCAACTCGTTTCCGATCAGGTTGTCGGCTCGTATAATACGATTCTGCAGGACATCCGCCAAACAAAGTTCACGCAGGCGGAGACAGACATGGACTCTCTCCGCGCCCTGCTCGTAAGCCCAAAGGTTGAGGCGATACCGGAGTTCGAAAAACGGCGAACCATCGATCTCGCGCTTTTGGGCACGCTGTCGGACCTCATCAAGTCGCGGACCGTGCCGTCCTCGGAAGGACAGACGGTCGACCCGGCGGTTGCCTTGGCGGCGAACGAGCTGGTCGCGAGCCAGGCGCTCGTCGCCAAGGCCGACGACGCACGATCGAAAGGGGACGCTGACACGGCGAAGAGTCTCTATACGCAGGCGCTCACGCAGTTGCCCGAAATCAACAAGGCGTTTGCCGTCCTGCAAGGCGACGACGCCGAGTCCACCAAGAAACTGCTGGCCCAGCGCGACTCCCTCATTCGGGGGCTTCAGGAGGACTCGGCGAAAAAAGCCGGGGAGGCCGACCAGGAGAATCAAGTCATCTCGCAGCTGCAGGATCGGCTCAGCAGCGCTCAGTCGAGGCTCGCGGACCTCGATAAACAGCTTGCAGACGAGAATCGAAAGGCGGATGCATCGGTGGCGAACCTTTCCAACCAGCAGGCGCAGCTCGTCGCGCAGCTAAAGGATCAGCTCACGGCCGCACAGGGTCGGTCGGCTGACCTCCAGAACCAGCTCGCCGACGAGCGTCGGAAAACGGGCAACTCGGAAGCCAGTCTGAGCGACCTTCAGAACCAAATCGATCAGCAGAACCGCCTAATCTCGCAACTGCAAGGCCAGCTCGGCGCATCGCAGGCTCGCTCGGATGATCTTCAGGAGCAGCTCTTCGACGCGCGCGGCGTCTCGATCGCTTCGGGCTCAAGCATTGCGAGCCTCCGGAGTAGAATCGATCAGCAGATCAGTCTCATATCGCTGCTCAAGGACCAACTGGGAGCCGCGGAGATCCGCACGATCGACTTGCAGAGCCAGCTGGTGGACGATCGGACAAGGCCGTCCTCTCCTGAGGCCCCGATCCTACCCCAGCAGAACGGCCACTAAGCCATTCCGGGAAGCTCACCGAGGTCGGAGCTGATCAGCTTTCTGCGCGGCCTACGGTCGCCTTCCGACGACCTTGGCGCCGATTACGCTCCGGTCAGGGACGCAACCACTTTGACGGTTTCGTCCGGCCGGAGCGCTTCCCGCCTGATTCGAAATCGTTGGGCTCCGCGGCGCAGCTCGCCAAGGGGAGAGTAGAGCTTCCGTCCGGACTGTCTCCGCCAACGCTCAGTGCCGTCGTCCCGGCCGGGGCCTACGTTCCCTTGAGGTCCATGTACTATGCTGACGTTCAGGAAGTTCCGCCTGCTTCCGGAATGCCTGCACGAGCGTGGGTCTTCTCCTGCGGAACCGGCGCAACGCCTTCCGCGCGTCGGTCGAGAGCCGTTAGCGGTTCTCCGGGCAAAGATCCGCGCGGGCTCAGCCGTGAAGGGCGTCGGAGCGAACGGACTCCTCCCGCCTGAGGAGACTCCCCGCGGAGTCGGAGACCGGCCACTCGATGCCCTCGATGCTCGCCCGTTCGCCGAGCTCCCGGAGGTAGCGGCGGACCGAGTCGGTCCACGCGATCGCGCCGAGACGGTCCGCCACCCGCTCTCGCGCCATGGCGTAGGGCATCTCGCGCCCAGGGCTGAAGCGGTCGAGGCGGACAACGTGGTAGCCGTAGCGGGTCGCGACGGCCTCGCGGCAAAGCTCGCCCGGCTCGAGCGATCGAAGGCAGGCCTCGAACTCGGGCGCGGTCTGGCCCGGCACGATCTGGCCGATGTGCCCGCCCTGCTTCGCCGAGGAGCCGTCGGCCGAGCGCTCCCCGGCGAGACGCTCGAAGGCCTCGGGGTTTCGGACGAGCTCCTCGACGGTGCTTGTCGCCGCCGCGAGCGCGTCGCGGCGTGCGTCGGGGTCCTCGGGCCTCGCCGCAAAGAGGATGTGCGATGCTTCGAAGAGATCGGGGGAGCGAAACTGGTCGCGATGGCTCTCGAAATAGCTCCGGCACGCTTCCTCGCTCGCGACGGGCGAGCGGATCTCGCGATCGAGCAGCGCCTCGATGACGCGCTCGTCGGTGTCCTCGGCGCGTTCGCCCGCGAAATCGCCCGCGACGCCGAGAGCGGCCGCCTCGGAGAGCAGAAGCTCGCGTACGACGAGCGCCACCGACGCCTCCCGCAGCGCCTCCTCGAGGCTTCCGGCCGGGTGATACTGCGCCTCGCGCGCGATCGCGTCGTCGTCGATCGTCTTTCCGTTCACCGTGATCACGACGGCATCCCCCTCCTCCGAGCCGGCGCCTTCCTCCGCCTCACCACCTGGTAGAGGCGGAGGAGGTACCAGACCGGCGCGCTCCAAATGTGCGCGAGCCGGCTGAAGGGCCAGACGAGGAAGAAGGTGAAGCCGAGGAAAATGTGGACCTTGTAGACCCAGCTCACCGGGAGGAGCGTCGCGGCGCCGCCGGGCTGGAAGTAGAGAATCGACTGCACGTAGTGGACGAGGACCTGGAACATTCGGCCGTCGAGGTGGTGGAGCGTGAGCGGAACCGTGGCGAGGCCGAACGTGAGCTGCACCCAGACGAGGAGCAAAACGAAAATGCCCATCGCGCTTGAGGTCTTGCGGATCCGCGGATCGAAGAGCCTGCGGTGCACGAGGAGGGTGAGGCCGACCCACGCCGCCGTCCCGGAGATTCCGCCGGCGACGACCGCGAGGAGCTGGTGGGCTCGGAGCGACACGCCGAGAAAATCGAGGACGGCGTCCGGCGTGACGAAGCCGACGAGGTGGCCGCCGAGGACGACGAGCACTCCGTAGTGAAAGAGCGTGCTCCCGATCACGAGCTCGCGCTTGCGCAGGAGCTCGCTCGACCCGCTCCTCCAGAGGTATTGGGTGCGGTTGTAGCGGACGACGCTCCCCGTGAGGAAAACGCTCAGCGCGACGTAGGGGTAGTACCCGAAGATCAGCGTGTTGGCAAAGGCAATCATGTCTCCTTCTTTCGGCGCGCGGCGCCGAGCGACCGGGCGCGCTGGCGTCCCGCGAAGGCGGCCTCGTCCCGGCTGAAGTCCACGGGGGCCTCCTCCCACTCGTCGTCGGCCGACCCGGAAGCCCCGCCCCCGGGAAGCTCCTCGAGCGCGAGCTCCTCGAGATCCGCGGGAGTCGGCTCCGCCTCCGCGATGTGCTCGATCGCTCGGATGACCTCGGCGTACGGGCTCGCCCGCCGGGCGAGGCGGTCGGCGAGGACCCTCAGGACCGCCACCGCTTCGCCGAGCTCCCGGCGCGCCCGATCGAGCGGAAGCTGCGAGAGGTACTCCAGAAAGGCCGGAAGGAAGTCGGGCAGCTCCCGCGCGTCGAGCTCGAGCCCGATCGCGGCGTAGCGCGCGAGGAGGTCGACCATGGACTGCCCGCGGTCGCGCGACTCGCCGTAGACGTGCTCGAAGAGGTAGAGCGACAGCGATCGCGATTGGTCGAAGAGCTCGACGTAGCGCTCCTGCAGCTCGTAAAGGTCGCGCTCGGCAAGCTCGCGGAACAGGGGGTCGAGCGCGGAGAGCTCCTCGGCGCCGACGAGGGCCTCGCGCTCGAGGATCTCGCGCATCTCCCGGAGCTCTCCCGCAAGCCGCTCGCTCGGATAGTCGAGAAGCCCGGCTAGAACCTGAAAGGTGACCACGGCGCTACGCCGGGCTCGGCGCGGGAGGCGCGCCGCCGGGCGGCTGAACCGTGCCGTCGGCCAGGACCCTCGGCGCGAGCCCGAGGGCCTTTCGCCGCTCGACGGCGGCGCGGATCCGCTCGCGGAGCTCGGGCTTGCTGAAGAGCGAGCCGCGATTGACGAACGTCCCGGTCGAAGGCATTCCGAGAGTCTGCGCCGGGTCGAAAGCCAAAGGGCGCGACCGAGAGCTCTCCTGCGCCGGCGCTCCGCCGGTGAGTCCGCCCGAGGCGCAGCCGTCCCCGAAGGTGAAGCCGCAGCCGCCCCGAAGCTCGTAGGCGTCCTCCACCTCTTCGCGGTGGGTCGTCGGGATCACGTAGCGGTCCTCGTAGTTGGCGATGGCCATGAGGCGGTACATCTCCTCGACCTCGGTTCGCGTCATGCCGACCGCCTCGACGATTCGCTCGTCCGGGACCCCCTCGATGTTCTTTTTCCTCATGAAGCTTCGCATCGCGAGCATGCGCTTCAGCGCGAGGGCGACCGGCTCGATCCTTCCGCCGGTGAGAAGATTCGCGAGGTAGCGCATCGGGATGCGGAGCGACTCGACGTCCGGTATGATCTCCTTGCGCTCGATGTAGCCGTTCTCGAGCGCCGCCTGGACCGGAGAGAGCGGCGGAACGTACCAGACCATCGGAAGCGTGCGGTACTCCGGGTGGAGGGGAAACGCGATCTTCCACTGCACGGCCATCTTATAGACCGGCGACCGCCGCGCGGCGTCGATCCACGCCTGCGGAATGCCGTCCTCGAGCGCCTGGCGCTCGACCTCGGGGTCGCTCGGATCGAGGAAGACGCCGAGCTGCGCCTCGTAGAGGTCACCGACCGCCTCCGTGCTCGCCGCCTCCTTGATGCGGTCCGCGTCGTACAGGAGCACGCCGAGGTAGCGGATCCGTCCGACGCAGGTCTCCGAGCACACGGTCGGAAGCCCGGACTCGATGCGCGGATAGCAGAAGATACACTTCTCCGATTTTCCCGTCTTCCAGTTGTAGTAGATCTTCTTGTAGGGACAGCCGCTCACGCACATGCGCCACCCCCGGCACTTCTCCTGGTCGATCAGGACGATCCCGTCCTCCTCGCGCTTGTAGATCGCGCCGGTCGGGCAGGAGGCGACGCAGGCCGGATTGAGACAGTGCTCGCACAGCCGCGGCAGGTACATCATGAAGGTGTTCTCGAACTCTCCGTAGATCTCCTTCTGCACGTCCTCGAAGTTGTAGTCCTTGCTCCGCTTCTCGAACTCGCCGCCGAGGATCTCTTCCCAGTTCGGCCCCCAGACGATCTTCTCCATCCGCTCGCCGGTGATCGCGCTCACCGGCCGGGCGACGGGCGAGGTCCGCGACTCTCCGGCGGTGTGGAGGTGCTCGTAGTCGTAGGTCCACGGCTCGTAGTAGTCGTCGATCTCCGGGAGGTGGGGATTGCCGAAGATCTTCGCGAGGATGCGCCACTTCCCTCCCTGCCTCGGCCTGATCTCGCCGTTCGGCAGGCGCTGCCAGCCTCCGAACCAGCGCTTCTGGTCCTCCCACTCCTTCGGGTAGCCGATGCCCGGCTTGGTCTCGACGTTGTTGAACCACGCGTATTCCATGCCCTCGCGGGAGGTCCACACGTTCTTGCAGGTGACCGAGCAGGTGTGGCAGCCGATGCACTTGTCGAGATTGAGGACCATGCCGATTTGCGCGCGGATCTTCACGTCGGGGTCCCCGTCCGCGCCGCGCTGTCGAGCGGCCTCGCCGGATCGAGCGGCCCCTCGAGCCAGTCGACCCGCTTGAGCTTGCGAAGGACGACGAACTCGTCGCGGTTGGAGCCGACGGTTCCGTAGTAGTTCATGCCGTAGCTCAGCTGCGCGTAGCCGCCGATCATGTGGGTCGGCTTGACGGTCGTCCGAGTGACCGAGTTGTGGATTCCGCCGCGGTTGCCGGTCGCCACGCTTCCCGGGATGTTCACGATCTTCTCCTGGGCGTGGTACATCATGACCGTGCCCGGCTGGATTCGCTGGCTCACGACCGCCCTCGCGACGAGGGACCCGTTCACGTTGAAGAGCTCGATCCAGTCGTTGTCCACGAGATCCGCCTTTCTCGCGTCGGTCTCGCTTATCCAGACGATCGGTCCGCCGCGCGAAAGGGTGAGCATGATGAGCGTGTCCGAGTACGTCGAGTGGATGCCCCACTTTTGGTGCGGCGTGAGGAAGTTCACCACGACGTAGGGGCCGCCGTCGGCGAAACGGGCCTCCGCGGGCGGGACCGACCTCGTGTCCACCGGAGGCTTGTACACGCAGAGCGCCTCGCCGAAGGCGCGCATCCAGAGGTGGTCGAGGTAGAGCTCCTGGCGCCCGGAGAGCGTGCGCCAGGGGATGAGCTCGTGAACGTTCGTGTAGCCCGCGTTGTAGGTGATCTCCTCGTCGTCGAGCCCGCTCCAGATCGGCGACGTGATGGTGCGCCGCGGCTGGGCGACGATGTCGCGGAAGCGGATCTTTTCCTCCTCGCGCGGAAGCGCGAGATGGCGGTGATCCCTGCCGGTGCGCTTGCCGAGCGCCTCCCACGCCTTGACCGCCACGGAGCCGTTCGTCTCCGGCGCGAGGGTCATGACCGCCTCCGCCGCCTCGATGTCGGTCCAGATCCGAGGCCGGCCGAGAGCGGGCCCGGCCTCGCTCACCTCGCCGTTCAGCCGGCGGAGGTACTCGACCTCGGTCTCCGTCTTCCAGGACATCCCCTTGCCGCCGTTTCCGAGGGAGGAGAGGAGCGGACCGAGCGACGTGTACATCGCGCCCACGCTCGTATAGTCGCGCTCGACCACCGTCATGGCCTGCGCGGTCTTGCCCGGGATCGGCTCGCACTCGCCGCGCTTCCAGTCCTTCACGTCGAGCGCCTGACCGAGCTCCGAGGGGCTGTCGTGCATGAGGGGGGTGAGCACGAGGTCCTTCTCGACGCCGAGGACTCCCCGGGCGACCTCCGAGAACTTGTAGGCGATCCCGCGGTAGATGTCCCAGTCGGAGCGCGCCTGCCAGATCGGATCGACCGCGCTTGAGAGGGGGTGAATGAAGGTGTGCATGTCGGAGGTGTTGAGATCGTTCTTCTCGTACCAGGTCGCGGTCGGCAGCACGATGTCGGAGTACAGGCAGGTGGTCGACATGCGGAAGTCCAGGGTGACGAGGAGATCGAGCTTGCCGATCGGCGCGTCGCGCCAGACCACCTCGGTCGGCTTTCGCTCGCCGAGCTCGCCGAGGTCCTTGCCGAGGACGCTGTTCTGCGCTCCGAGGAGGTGGCGCAGGAAGTACTCGTGCCCCTTTCCGCTCGATCCGAGGAGGTTGGAGCGCCACACGAAGAGGTTGCGCGGGAAGTTCTCGGGGTTGTCGGGGTCCTCGGTCGCGAGGCGGATCTCGCCGCTCTTCAGCCGTTTCGTCACGTAGTCCGACACCCGCTCGCCTGCGGCCTCGGCCGCCCGCGCGACGTCGAGCGGATTCCCCTCGAGCTGGGGCGCCGAGGGGAGCCAGCCCATCCGCTCCGCGCGGACGTTGTAGTCGATGAGGCTCACGTCCCAATCGCCCTCGGGCGCCGTGGGCGACAGGAGCTCCTTCGCGGAGACCTTCTCGTAGCGCCACTGGTCGGTGTGGGCGTAGAAGAAGGAGGTCCCGTTCATCTGGCGCGGCGGCCGGTACCAGTCGGTCGCGAAGGCGAGCGTCGCCCAGCCGACCTGGGGCCTTACCTTCTCCTGGCCCACGTAGTGCGCCCAGCCGCCGCCTGACTGTCCGACGCAGCCGCAGAACACGAGCATGTTGATGATCCCGCGGTAGGTGAGATCCATGTTGTACCAGTGATTAACCCCCGCGCCGAGGATTACCATCGACTTGCCGCGCGTCTTCTCGGCGGTGTCTGCGAACTGGCGCGCGGTCGTTATGACGAGGTTCCGGCTGACGCCGGTCACGCGCTCCTGCCACGCCGGAGTGTAGGGCAGGTCCTCGTCGTAGGAGGAGGCGACGTTGCCGCCGCCGAGACCGCGGTCGACGCCGTAGTTCGCGACGATGAGGTCGAAGACCGTGGCCGCGGGCACGATCCCCTCGCGGGTCTCCACCCGCATGACCGGCACGCGCCGGACGAGAACGTCGGGATGTTGGGTGCCGCTGTAGTGGTCGTGCTTGTAGGTGCCGAAGTAGGGGAAGGCGACCGGCAGGCAGTCGGCCGGCCCCTCGGGGGCGTCCGCCGCCGAAAGTCTGAGCCGCACAGCGGCTCCGTCCGTCCCCGCGCGCTCCTCGAGGTTCCACGCGCCCTCCTCGCCCCATCGGTAGCCGATCGAGCCGCGGGGCGCGACGAGCCGGCCCGAGAGCTCGTCGAACGCGCACGTCTTCCATTCGGGGTTGTTCGTCTCTCCGAGGCCGTCGGGAAAATCGCTCGCCCGCAGGAGACGCTCCGGAACGTAGGACTCGCCGCGCTTCACGAGGCGGACGAGGAAGGGAAAGTCCGAGAATCGCCTGCAGTAGTCGGAAAAGTACTCGCTCCTCCGCTCGACGTGGAACTCCTTGAGGATGACGTGCCCCATCGCCATCGCGAGCGCGGAATCGGTGCCGGCCTTCGGGTGAATCCAGAGATCGGCGAACTTCGTCGCCTCGCTGTAGTCCGGGGAGATGACCACGCTCTGGGTGCCCTTGTAGCGCGACTCGGAGTAGAAGTGGGCGTCGGGGGTACGGGTCTGCGGCACGTTCGAGCCCCAGAGGATGAGGAACATCGCGTTGTACCAGTCGGCGCTCTCAGGCACGTCGGTCTGCTCGCCCCAGGTCTGGGGAGAGCTCGGCGGCAGATCGCAGTACCAATCGTAGAAGCTCAAGCAAGTGGCGCCGATGAGGGAAAGGTAGCGGGAGCCTGAGGCGTAGGAGACCATGGACATCGCGGGAATCGGCGAGAAGCCGCACACGCGGTCGGGGCCGTAGCGGCGGATCGTGTAGACGTTCGCGCTCGCGATGATCTCGTTCACCTCGTCCCAGGACGAGCGCACGAAGCCGCCGAGGCCGCGCGCCGAAAGGTAGGACTTCCGCCGCTCGGGATCCTCGACGATCGATCGCCATGCCTCCACCGGAGCGAGCCGCGCGCGGGCGTCGCGCCACAGCCTGAGCAGGCGCCCGCGGACCATGGGATACTTGAGGCGGTTGCCGCTGTACAGGTACCACGAATAGCTCGCCCCGCGCGGACACCCCCTCGGCTCGTGGTTCGGCATGTCCGGCCGCGTGCGCGGATAGTCGGTCTGCTGGGTTTCCCACGTGACGATTCCGCCCTTCACGTAGATCTTCCAGCTGCAGGAACCCGTGCAGTTGACGCCGTGCGTGGAGCGCACGATCTTGTCGTGCTGCCACCGCGTCCGGTAGCCCTCCTCCCACGCGCGCGACTCGCCGGTGACCACGCCGTGGCCGTCGGAGAAGGTCTCCAAATTCTTCCTGAAGAACTGCAAGAAGCTCCCGAAATGGCTCATCTACCGCTTTCCTTTCCGCCGTCCGGTCTCGTCGCGCCGCTTTCCGGCCGCGCCGCTCACGAGCGCGCGGGAGAACGCCGTGAGATACTCGCCGAAGATCTTCGGATCGGCCGGCAGGTCGGCGACGGTCTTCGTCTTGAGGAACGTCAGGTACTGCTCGCGGATCGGCAGCCAGATCGCGTGGATCGGGCAGGGTCGGTCCGACTGGCACGCGCCCAATCCGAGGAAACAGGTCGTCCACCGGCTCACCTTGTCGATCGGCTCCACGACGTCGAGGAGACGGATCTTTCGCGCCGGCCGCGCAAGCTGAAAACCTCCCCCCAACCCGCGCGTCGATCGAAGAATCCCGGAGTCGGAGAGGGACTTCAACAGCTTTCCGGTGTAGTTCGGCGGCGCGTCGATGCGCCGGGCGATCTCCGCCGCTCCGTGGTTGACGTTCGGCTCGAGCGCGAGGAGCAGCACCGCTCGAAAGGCGTATTGCGCAGTTCGGGACAGCATCATCGGACCCCGGCCCGCCCGGATCGAAAGCGAGGAACGTCGAGCGCGGTAGCATGCACGTGAGACACCTTCGCCCCCTGTTTCTTTTCCATCGTGAATTCCGATAACTACATGCGATTATGATGTTCCCACAGGCCGCTGTCAAGCGAGCCTGGATCTCCTCAGGCTGGACAAACACCATATCCGCATGAGATTATGGGAGGTTCCATGATCGCGGGAGAGAGGGCAGCCATGGGGGTCGGCGACGCGTCTTCGCCGCTCTCGGTTTCCGAGGCGGACGCCATTATCCGACGGACGGTAGCGCCCGCGCCCAGGGAGCGGGTGCGCCTGAGGCAGGCGGTCGGGAGGGTGCTCCGCGAGGAGATCCGGGCCGACCGGGACTTCCCGCCCTTCGATCGCGTCGCGATGGACGGCATCGCGCTTTCCTCCGCCTCCTGGGAGGCGGGAACGAGGCGTTTTCGGGTGGCCGGACGGAGACCCGCGGGCGCCGAGTTCGACGGCGCCTGCGCGCCGGGCGACTGCATCGAGGTCGCCACCGGCGCCGCGCTTCCTCGAGGCTGCGATTGCGTCGTGCCCGTCGAGGCGCTCACGCGCTCCGACTCCTTCGCCGAGGTCCGGCCCGGAGCCGCGGTCGCCCCGGGGGAAAACGTCCACCCCCGGGGCTCCGACTACCGGGCGGGCGATCTCCTCCTCGCCGAGGGCGCGAGGCTCGCTCCTCCCCACCTCGCCGTCTGCGCGGCGGTCGGGAAGGACTGGCTGTCCGCCTCGCGGCGGCCGAGGATCGCGCTCGTCTCCTCGGGCGACGAGCTCGTGGAAGTCGACGCGCCGGTCCGCGACCACCAGATCCGCGCGTCGAACGTCTACCTGATCGAGGCGGCCCTCGCCTCGCGCGGCTTCCCGGACGTCGTCCGCCTCCACGCCTCAGACGAGCTCCCGAAGGTCGTGGCCGCGCTCGCCGAGGGGCTTGCGACCTGCGACGTCGCGGTCGTCTCGGGGGGAGCGTCGAGCGGAATGCGGGACCACGTCGCCTCGGCGCTTGAAGCGCTCGGCATCGAGCCGCTCGTTCGCAGGGTGAGGCAGCGTCCGGGAATGCCCTTCCTCTTCGGCTGCGACGCTCGAGGGAAGCGGGTCTTCGCCCTTCCGGGCAACCCGGTCGCCTCGACGGTGTGCGCCTACCGCTACCTGCTTCCCTACCTCGAGGCGACCTCAGGCGGCGCTCCGCGCGAGCGGGAGGAGGCGCTCCTCGCGAGGGATTTCCGCTTCGAGCGGCCCCTGACGCTCTTCCTCCCCGTGCGGCTCGGTCAGGGATCCGGCGGGCGCCTCGAGGCCGATCCCCGGCCGGTTCGCGGATCGGGAGACTTCGCCCGGCTGACCGAGAGCGACGGCTTCCTCGAGCTTCCCGAGGAAGTGGACGAATTCCGGGCGGGAACGGCGTGGCCGCTCTACCGCTGGTAGCTCGTAGGGACGGGGAGCACGATCATGCCTGAGTATCGGGAGGACATCATGAGCGAGACGAGAGCGGGAGATCACGGCGCGACCGATCGGGGCTACCGTTTCGCGCCCTATGAGGTGGCCTTCTGCGGGAGCTCCGGTTCCGGGAAGACCACGCTCGCCACCAAGCTCATCGAGGAGCTTGCCGATACCTATCGGATCGGCTTCGCGAAGCACGACGCGCACTCCTTCACGATGGATCGGGAGGGAAAGGACACCTGGAGGGCCTCCCGGAGCGGCGCGGTCGCGGTCTCGATCGGGAATGCCGAGGGGAGCGCGGCGCTCTTCCACGGCTTCACCCCGGAGGGCCGCTCGCCGTTCGGCTACGACGTCGACTTCGCGCTCGTCGAGGGCTACAGCCGCTCGGATCTCGCGAAGATCATGGTCGTCGATTCCCGCGGCGAGCTTCTCGACGAGGCGGAGAACGGTACGGTCTCGAATATCGTCGGCTGGGCGCTTCGCAAGGGCGTCCCGCCGGGCGTCGCGCGGCGAGTCGAGCTCCTCGCCGGGAGGCAGCCGGCCGACGGCCTCCCGGCGGCCGAGGTCCTCGACGCCGACGACGTTCAAGGGGCGAAGGAGCTCGTGCTCGGCCACTTCAAGCGGCGGGCCGCCTCCCTTTCCCTGCACGGCCTCGTGCTCGGCGGCGGAAAGAGCTCCCGCATGGGAGGCGACAAGGCGTCGATCGCCTATCACGGCGCTCCGCAGTCCCGGTGGGTGGCCGGGCTCCTCGAATTGGTCTGCGACCGGGTCTACGTCTCGACGCGCTCGGAGCAGGCGGGCGAGCCCGCCTTCGCCGGCCTGCGACAGATCCACGATCGATTCGTCGATTTCGGCCCGATCGGCGGCATCCTCACCGCCCTTCACGAGGACCCCGCCGCCGCGTGGCTCGTCTTCGCGTGCGACCTCCCCTTCGTGACCGCCGAGATCGTCGAAGAGCTCGTGAGGAGGCGCGATCCCCTGAAGCTCGCGACGTGCTTCGACTCCGACGAGGACGGCCTTCCCGAGCCGCTGTGCGCGATCTACGAGCCCGCGATCCGCGGCCGGCTGCTCGAGTTCCTCGCCGGGGGCAGGAGCTGTCCGCGCAAGGCCCTGATCGAGTCCCGCTGTGCCCGCCTCGCGCCTCCCGAAGCGGGCTCCCTCGCGAACGTGAACGATCCGAGCGCGCGGGATCTGGCGCTCGAGCGTCTCGGCGGGCGAGCCGACGCGGCGGGGATCACGCGCTCGACGGACGGTTCTCGGAGCGGCCCACGCGGATCATGAGGAGACAGGCGGCGGCGAGAGAGGCGAGCGCGAGCGCCACGTAGACGAGGAAGCCCGAGGAGTATCCCCCCGTTCCGAACCTGTCGACGAACAGCCCGAGGACCGGCGGCACGACGAATCCGCCGAACGCTCCGAGGCCTCCGACGAGCCCCGAGGCTCCGCCGACCGCCTCCGGGACGTAGCGGGGCACGAGCTTGAAGACGGCTCCGTTCGCGCAGCCCATGCCGACGGCCAGAAGGAGCTCGGCTGCGATCGCGCCGCCAAAGCCCGGCGAGAGCGCGAGAATCCCCGCGCCCAAGATCACGACGCCGTAGCTCGCCGCCGCGGTCCGCTCGCCGCCGAAGCGATCGCTCAGCGCCCCGCCTCCCACCCGCACGAGGGAGCCGGCGAGGGAAAAGAGGACCGCGGTCAAGACTCCCGAGATCAACGGACTCTCGCCTCGGTCGAGCGACCAATACGTGGGAAACCAGCTCGTGAGGGCGAGGAAGCCGCCGAACGACGTGAAATACATGAGCACGAGGCTCCACGTCCGTCCGATCCCGGCGGCGCGGGATAGCCCGCCGCCGCCCGCTCCGGAGGGGATGATCTCCTCGCCGAGGCCGACCGCCTCCTTCGCCGCCTCGGCGCGGCTCGCTCCGCCCCGGGCGAGCTGGAAGTAGTAGGCGTCGTGGGCGATGAGCCAGTAGACTGCCGTTCCGACGACGAGAAAGGCGAGCCACGCCGCGTAGGCGCCCGCGAGCCCGAGGCCCGCGAGGGCGAGGGGCAGCAGCAGGGTGAAAATGCCGGGGGCGGTGTTTCCGAGCCCGGCGTAGGCGCCGAGCGCCCTTCCCTGGCTCGATTTCGGAAACCAGTAGGCGGTCTGCGGGATCCCGACCGAGAAGGTCGCCACGCCGCATCCGCTCAGGAATCCGAGCGCGAGGACGACGGGATAGAGACCTCGCGCGGTGCCTCCGCGGTAAAAAAAGGCGAAGAAAACCGTGAGGCCCGCCATCCCGGCGATCGAGAGACCGAGCAGGATGAGAAAGGGCCTCTTCCCTCCCGCTCGGTCCACCCACGAGCCGAACGGAATTCGCAAGAGCGAGCCGGTGAGCTGGGGCGCCGCGACGAGAAGGCCGAGCGCCAGTCCCGAAAGGCTCATGATACCCTTGAACTCGCGGGCCGCGGGCCCGTAGAGCGCCACCCCGGCGAAGCCGACGAAGAAACCGAGCGTAGCGGCGACCAATCCGGCGGCCGGCGACCCCTTCAGGTGCCGTCGCATTCCCGATAGCGATTCGCGCGTAACCATAACCGTGACCTCCCGTGCACAGAATCCGGACGGTCTCCCCAGACGGGAGCGCCGCCTTCGATCGAGGTTCACGTTTTGTAATCGGATATCAACATGAAATTAGCGTATTTTAGATGAGCCGGTCAAGCTCCGCGCCGGGTAAGATCGCGCCATCCACCTCGCGCGCGGGAGAGACGATCAGGAGCACGGACGCTCAGTCGGAGGGGGAGGCCTGGTTGACGTCCCCGCCGGGAGTCACCTCGGCGACGGACTGCCCGAATTGAAGAGGGAGGGGAGAAAGCGCCGCGTCTGGGCGAGCAGCTCCTCCGGCGAGATGCTCGTGGTCCTGCCCTGCGCGTACTGCTCGGCGATCCAGGCGTTGATCTCGCCGATCCCCGGGTGGCGCTTGCTCACCGGCTCGATCGCGCGGCCGAGGAGGCCGGGGAGATTCTCGTTGATCCACTGGGCGATTCCGGCGACGCCGGACTTGTCGGTGACCATGACGCGAATCGGCCTGTTGAGAAGCTTCTCCGTGTCGAAGATGTTGTAGATCTCAGGGTCCTTCAGGATCCCGTCGGCGTGGATTCCCGCCCTCGTGACGTTGAACTCGCTCCCGACAAAGGGATAATTCGGCGGAATCGGGGCGTGGATCTCCTCGCGGAAGTAATCCGCTATCTCCGTGATGACCCGCGTGTCCATTCCGTCCGGGGTGCCCTTCAAGCCGATGTACTCCATGACCGCGGCCTCGAGCGGCGGATTTCCCGTCCGCTCGCCGAACCCGAGCAGCGTCGCGTTGAGCGCCGAGCAGCCGTAGAGCCAGGCGGTCGCCCCGTTGACGTGAACCTTGTGGAAATCGTTGTGACCGTGCCATTCCAGGAGCTCCGAAGGGTAGCCGAGCTCCGCCGCGAAGGCGTGGACGAGGCGCGGAACGCTCCGCGGCAGCGCCGCACCGGGATAGGTGACGCCGAACCCCATCGTGTCGCAGAGGCGGATCTTCACGGGCCGCTTCGCCTCCTCCATGAGGCGCAGGAGCTCCTGCGCGAAGGGAATGCAGAAGCCGTACACGTCCGCGCGGGTGATGTCCTCGAAGTGACAGCGCGGGACGATGCCCGCGTCGAGAGTCGACTTCACGACCCCGAGGTACTCGTCGAGAATCTTCGAGCGCGTGGATTTGAGCTTGAGGAAGATGTGGTAATCGGAAACCGAGGTGAGAATACCGGTCTCCGCGAGGCCAAAGCGCTTCACGATCGAAAGGTCGGCCGCGCTCGCGCGGATCCAGCCGGTGATCTCGGGGAATCGGTAGCCGAGCGCAAGGCATCCCTCGACCGCCTGGACGTCGCGCGGAGAGTAGAGGAAAAACTCGCTCTGCCGAATCACGCCCTTCGGCCCGCCGAGCTTGTGGAGGAGCGAGAAGATCCTCACGATCTGCTCGGGCGTATAGGGAGGGCGCGCCTGCTGGCCGTCGCGGAAGGTGGTGTCGGTGATCCAGATCTCGCCTGCCGGCGCCGGCGCGACGTCAATGCCGTCGAACAGGATCCTCGGAACCTCGGAATAGGGAAACTGCTCCCGGAAGAGCTCAGGTACGCCGACCTCTTCGAGCGCGAAGACCGCCTTCGCGGCGAGCGGCGTGAAACCGGACTTCATGATCGCCTCCGCTTACTTTTCCATGAGGTACTTGTACCAGAAGCACGGTCGAGGTTCAATCGGCGCCATGATCGAGCCGCCGCGCGCCTGCGGACGGCCTGAACCCGCGGTGGGCCGAGCCGCTCCCCTCCCGACCGCGCCGAGCGGCACGACATGGTCCGCCTCTTCGCGGCGTTTCTCGCGACCGCAATGGACTTTTTCGGCCCGGAACTCGGGCCGGCTTTGGGTCATGAGAGAGCCGCATCAGGCCCAAAGCATGGCCGCTCGATGGGAGGGTCCTACACGTCAGGGCGCGGATTGAGCCCTGCCTTCGCGAGATCAGGAGCGCCCGTCCGGTTCGTGCATGAAACGCTATACGATATTCATGAGGCGCGGTACCTTTTGCCTTGGGAGTGTCTCATGGCCAACCTACACGTTCGAGATATAGACGACAAACTCTACGAGACCCTGCGATCCCGGGCAAACCGAGAGAAGCGATCGATGAGTCAAGAAGTAATGCATATATTTAGAAAAGTACCTCTCACTTCCAAATGCATATGACATAAACCCAACGGATGAATTTCTCAAACTGGTCGGAGGCTGGACGGATGATCGAACGGCGGCGGAAATAGCGGCCGACATCCGAAAGAATAGACGGAACTCTCGTCGGTTCGGCGGGTCTCGCGAGTTATTTGATTGACACTGACATTGTGACGTACAGTCTGAAACATCACGAGCAGGTTACCGAAAGCTTCACGGTCCATTGGAATATTCCGAAAGCGTTGTGGTACGAACGCAGGGAGAATCGACCTACGGAGCAGGAAAGTCCAAGAATGTGGAGAAGAACCTTGGGATTATTCGACGTCTGCCGGAATCGTTCCCGATCATACGGGTGTCGCCGGCAATCATGGAAACGTTCGGAGAGATAAAAACATCACGAGAACGAGCAGGAACCCGACTTGAGATGATATGGACGTGCTCATTGCTTCGACCGCGCTGAGTTACAACCTGGTTCTTGTGACGAACGACGTGCGACACTTCCAAAGAATAAAAGGATTGGAGCTGGAAAATTGGAGAACCTGACATTTCGGCGCGGCAGCATTTGGACATTCATCCGTAGTGCCCTTGGTGCTGATCGTCGTGAACATCCCGCCTCCGGCGGGGTCGTGAAGGTGGACGATGTCATGGGGAGCGCTATACGTCAGGCGCCGCGGCGTCAGCGAACCTGAATCGGCATGATGAAGAAGGGTATTCCTTCCTGATGAAGGCGGCGCTGAACGGCGAACGTCGTATG
The DNA here is from genome assembly GCA_030041455.1 of Spirochaetia bacterium. Lineage (GTDB taxonomy): Bacteria > Spirochaetota > Spirochaetia > DAHUYW01 > DAHUYW01 > DAHUYW01. Next base: position 7,639 of record JASHNV010000029.1, on the reverse strand, counting down.
ATTGTAGAGAAGGCGGGTCAGGAACGTTTCCTGGGCGAAAACGATTTGACCTCCGAAGAAGATCGTGTTCGGGTTCTTCTCGAAGATGGTGCGGGCGAGATTGCAGATCTCCTCGGCGGCTTCCGTTCCGATGGCCGAGTAGCCTTGCGCGTAGAGCCCTTGGGAGCGCATGAAGCGCACGTACTTCGTGAGATCGCCCTCGATGTGCGCGGAGAGATTCTGCAGCGCCTCGGCGCCCTTGAACCGATCGGCGTCTATGATCCCCGCCTCGAGGAAAAGCCAGTTGCGAAAGGTGTCGCCGAAGATTCGCTTCACGGTGAGCAGCGTGTGGAGGCCGGTCCCGTTGAATCCCGACACGAGGAGCGCCGCCGATTTCGCCTTCGGCGCGAACCGCGGCGCCCGGCGCTTTCGGTCGCTCTTCGGCGCCGAGGCGTCGAGGGCTAGTTCGCTTTCCGTCGCCGTCGCCATGAGGTGATCGAGCCGCGTGAGGCGCCTTCCGGTGCGGTAGTAGTAGCGCTTGATGACGATCGCGAAGGCGACGAAGGAGCCGGTGATGACCATCGTGATCCAGCCGCCCTGCCCGAACTTGAGCACGATCTGGGAGATCAGAATGAAACCCGAAAGCGCGAGCCCGATTCCGTTGATGAGGATCTTTCGGAACCATACCTTCACGCGCTTGCGCTCGGCCCACCAGTGGCGGACCATGCCGGACTGCGAAAGGCAGAACGTGATGAATACGTTGATCGCGTAGAGCGTCACGAGGAAGTTCACCGAGCCGCGGCTGAGGAGCATGAGGACGAGCGCGGAGCCCCCCATGAGCAGAAGACCGTTCTTGATGACGAGACGGTCGCTCAGGAGGCTGAATTGACCGGGGAGCCAGCGGTCGAGCGACATATTCGCGAGGACCCGAGGACCGCCGAGAAAACCGGTCTGCGCCGCGGCGAAGAGGAGGACCGCCTCGGAGAGGAGGGTGATGAGGAGGAAGACGTAGCCGGCCGGGCCCCAGCCTGAGGTCATCTGCTCGAGCAGCGCCGCGTTGAGGGTCTTGCCGGGAAGCCGGGTGACGCGGAACAGGAGGTAGCCGACCATGAGGCCGCACGCGGTGAAGGCGAGCGAGGTCGACATGTACCTCATGGTTCGCTTGGCGGTTTGGACCCTGGGCTCCCGCAGCATGGGCATGCCGTTGCTCACCGCCTCGATCCCGGTATAGGTTCCCGCGCCCATGCTGTAGGAGCGCAGGATGAGGATGACGAGCCCCACGGTGCCGAGCTGGCCCGCCGTGCGGTGGAGGTCGGCGGAGGTCGTATGCGCCACCGCGCCGAAGGAGGAGAGATTCGCCGCGAGCGAGTAGACGATCACGAACGCGTGAGTCGCGAGAAAGACGAGAAAGATGGGAATGAGCGGCACCACCGATTCCCTGGCGCCGCGCATGTTGAGCAGGATGAGCAAGAGGACCGCCGCGACCTCGAAGCCGACCTTATACGGCAGCCAAGGAGAAGGGAGAAAGCTGAACAGCGCGTCGGCGCCGCTCGCGATCGAAAGCGTGATGGTCAGGAGGTAGTCGATGAGAAGCGCGCAGCCGGAAATCATCCCAAGGGTCGGCGAGAGAAGCTTGCTCGCGACGAGGTACCCTCCGCCGCCTGAGGGGAAGAGCTCGACGATCTGCGAGTAGCTCGCGGCGATGACGAAGATCGTGAGCGCCGACGCCAACGCCACGAAGATACCGAGGTAAAAATGGTCGCCGAGCGCGACGAACGCCTCCTCGGGTCCGTAGTTCGACGACGAGAGGCCGTCCACGCCAAGCCCGATCCACGCAAAGAAGGCGATGAGGGAGACCTTCCGGAAGAGCTGCGGATCGTGAATGTCTCGGGCCTTGCCGATGACGAGGCCCTTGATTCGCGATCCGATGGTGTGGGGCGCGTGGTCGGTCATAAGAGTCAGAGCGTCACTCTACCTCCGCGGAGACGGACGTTCAAGCCCCGCCGCGCGGCCGGGCGCGCGAAGCTCCGACCGCCGAGGTGAAGCGCGGGCTCGCCCGGCAGGGCGTGCAGAGGGCGGAGACGCCGAATCGACGCGCTCGCGAGCACCGGAAGCCGCGCCGAAAAGCGCTCGGCGCCTCCTTCGCTATGACCGCAAGGAGGATCGCGTAACCTCCCTGGTCTCTGCCGGAGGAACCGCGAAATCGCCTCGTGCGCCGGACAGATCGACGTCTCTTTCCGCTCGACAAAGCAGCGTTCGACTTCCCGAGGTGCCGGGGGTCTGCTTCGTGAAGCTCCTCGCCAAGCATCACAGGCGTTTTCGAATCCCCTTACATCCCGAAGGTCATACCGGGCTCACGATAGCCGAACGCCGCCGGGATCAAGACGAAAACGGCGCGGTCGAAACATCCCCCCTCTTTTCAGCCGCCTCCCGCCTCGACGCTCGTTCTCCACTGCCGAGCGGTCGCGTCGAGCCGACGCATCTCGTTGACGTCGACGTACTGAGCCAGGAGATCAAGCGCTCGATCGTAGGAGCTTTCCACCGCCTTCGCGCCGCCGGCTTCAATCCCCGCGTCCAGGAAGAGCGCCGAAGGTACGTCCGGTCCGTCGAGACCACTCTGAATGGGCAGGCGTCGGATGTGTCCGTCCACGGATTGGAAATAGTTCAGGTCATGGCCGCTTCTCACGTAGTTCTTGAGACCCTCGAGGTCAAGGCTCATGTCCGGTAGCGGTACATCCCGAGTCCACAGCGTTCGCCCGGTAAGCGGCTCCCTAAGCACGAGGGTAACGGTCCCTGTGAGCGTCGCCGCGATGGTGGCGTGGTAAACGGGGATCTGCGGATACACCATCGCGTACGTCATGTAGGCGACAGTCGACGAATAGAGGGACCCGACTTGGCTCAAGGTCGTCCCCTCGCGGTGCAAGGCGAGGCTGACGGTCGGGAAAAACACCATGTCGCTCTTTTTCTTGTCCTCGGCCGTCATTGCGTCCAGGCTCGCGAAAGGACCCTGTACGGAGTAACCGAGGCTCTCCAGCAACCGCGCGAAATCGCCTCCGAACTGCTTGGCATATCCTCGAAACCAATCCGCCGGCAATTGGCCTGCAGGTTCAGACGGTTGTCGAGCCCACCGAGCGACGCCGACCGCTACGGCGATATTCGTCGCCGCCGTCGCAGCATGCGGGGGTGGTTTCCAGGCGAACGACGGAGTGTAGAGCGCTTCCGTCCGCTCGGGCGGATAGCCCGGCGCGCCGGCGGTCAGGCAGCCGACGAGCGACAGCACTATGAGGGAACCGGCAAGGAGCAACGCGCCGCGCGCCCGCGCCTTCTTCCGACGTCCCGGAGAAAACTCCATAGGACCGATTTTGCTCATCTTCAAGCTCCAGTAAAGCCCTACAACCCTACCCAAGGGTCGTCTGAGAGCGGGACCAAAACCGCGTCCCAACCTAAGGAAGGGAAGAACAGGTCACCGCGGAAGCACGAGAGCCGCAGCCACATTGGGCGCCGGGCAATCGATCGACCGAGGCGCGCGAAAGACGACCGGTCCCGCAGCCACGGTCGACGATGCAGTCAGGCGGCCTAGGTGAAAGCGCGCCCGCGCAGGGTCGACGCGAAGACCACCCTCCGCGACCGCTCACGGGACTCAAGCGTGCCGGTCAATCCCTCGATATCGCGCTCAGACCGCGCGGCCTCACGGTACCTCCAGCTGGACACGAACCCGATTCGGTGCCACGAAGGGCTGTGGAACAATCCGAGATTCCCCACGCGGACGGGGTCCCAAAGGACGCCAGCCCCGACGTGACCGTTTGAAATCATAGCCCAGCGCTCGCCGGTGTCAACATCCCTTTCAGGCGGCGTTTCCGCCGGACCTTGGTCTCCTCATCCGCTCTTCCCCCCAGGACGCCTGAAACCGACCGGGATCCTGCGTCCTTTTTTCGCCAAAGGCTCGTTTCAGCCCGACGTGGGAACGGACTCCTCGAGCCCGCATCCGGTCGAGGATCGAGTCGAACACATCCCGCGCAAGCGCGGCGGCCTCCTACTCGATGTAGTGGCACCCCCGCGACCGGGGGTTCCCGAGGGCGGCATGAACGATGATCGAAGCGCTCAGGACGCTGTTCCTGAGCTCGATGATCCGGCGGTCGAGCTTCGCGCTCTGGTAGAACTGCTCGATGCGATGGCTCAGGTAGTTGAGATCGGCCTGCGCCCGCAAGAGCCTGCTGCGGCTTCGGATGATGCCCGCGTAGTTCCACATGGTCGTCTGGATCGCTCGGTGGTCCTGGCTCACGAGGACGGGATCGAAGTCCTCGACGGAGGCGGGCTCGACCCAGTCGGGGACGCTCTCCTTGAGAGCGGTCGCGAGGCGCTCGGGCCGGTATGAGGCCTGCATCCCCGTGCGCACCCCCCAGAAGAGGCCCTCGAGGAGCGAGATGGAGGCGAGCCGGTTGGCGCCGTGGACGCCCGTGCAGGCGGTCTCGCCTGCGGCGTAGAGGCCGGGGATTCCGGTCCGTCCGTTGGTGTCGACCTTGATCCCGCCGCAAAAGAAATGGGCGGCCGGAATCACCGGAATGGGCTCGCGGCGGATGTCGATGCCCACCTTCATGCACATCTCGAAGATGCCGGGGAAGCGCTCCCTCACGTCGATCCCGGTGATCGATCGGGCGTCGAGCCAGACGAAATCCGCGTCCTCCTCCTCCATCTCCCGGTAGACCGCGCGGGCGGTCTCGTCGCGCGGCGCGAGATCGAGCTCTGTCGGGCTGTAGCGCTTCATGAAATACTCGCCGCGGCGATTCATGAGCCGGGCGCCCTCCCCCCGAAGCGACTCCGTGATGAGAAAGCGCGGAACGTCGCGATGAAAGAACACGGTGGGATGGAACTGGACGTATTCGGCGTTGATGATCTCGGCGCCGATGCGGTGAGCCATCGCGATGCCGTCGCCGGTCGCGCCTACCGGGTTCGAGGTGCGAAGGAAGAGGTTGCCGACGCCTCCGGTCGCGAGAACCACCGAGGGGGCGAAAAAGATCGCCACCTTGCCCGTCGCGGCGTCCAAGACGTAGGCTCCGAGAACGCGCGCGGGGCGGTACACCTCCTGCGGATCGACGGAATTGTGGACGTTCGTGATGAGGTCGATCGCGACGTGGCCCTCGAACACCTTGATGTTCTCCGTGCGGCCGAGGTACTCGACGAGGCTGGTCTCGATCGCCTGGCCGGTCCTGTCGGTCACGTGGTAGATGCGCCGCACCGAATGGGCGGCCTCGCGGGTGAGGTCGATGTCGCCGTTTTCGTCCCGGCTGAAGGGCACCCCGATCTTCTCGGTGAGGAACTCGTTGACGAGCCGCGGGCCCTCCTGCACGAGCAGGCGCACCGCCTCACGGTTGTTGATGTCCGCGCCGGCGTGGTAGATGTCGGCCTCGAGGAGCTCGGGGCTGTCGCTCTCGCTCTCGCCGACGATTCCCCCCTGGGCGTACCAGGTGTTCGACTCGCGGATCGCGCTCTCCTTCGAGAGCAGCGCGACTTCCAGCCCGGCCTCCGCCGCCTGGATCGCGGCGCTGATTCCGGAGATGCCGCTTCCGATCACGATGAGATCGAACTCCCATCGGGAAGCGTTGGTGCTTGTGACGATCATGGGAATATGTCCGGATTCGCGAAGGATTGGCGGGCTTTTGTGCCCGCCCGAGCTGGGTTGCCCCACCGGGACCCTGACTCTCCGAGCGCCGATCGAGCTACGTCAGCGCCTCGACTTTGAGCGAGAAATCAAAGGACTCCACCGAATGCGTGAGACGCCCGACCGAGATGAAGTCGATCGCCTTTCCGGCGAGGCGCTTCACGGTGGACAGGTCGGCGTTTCCCGAAACCTCGACCTTCGCCCTTCCGCCGATCAGCTTGAGCGCGCGGGCGATCTCCCGCCTCGGCATGTTGTCGAGCATGACGATGTCCACGCGGGCGTCCAGCGCCTCCGCGACCTCCTTCAAGGTCCGGCACTCGACCTCGATCCGGAAGCGCCCGGCCCACTTGGAGCGAACGCGGCGAACGGCCGTGGTCACCGAGCCCGCGAGATCGATATGGTTGTCCTTGATGAGCACCATGTCGTAGAGACCCATCCGATGGTTCTCCCCTCCCCCCGTCTTGACCGCGTACTTGGAGAGCTCGCGATAGCCCGGAAGGGTCTTGCGGGTATCGATGATCTTCGTGGCACCCGCCTGCCCGGCCGCCCGCGCGTAGCGGCGCGCGGCGGTCGCGATTCCCGACAGGAACGAGACGAAGTTGAGCGCCACCCGCTCCGCGGCGAGAAGCGACGCGGCGCTCCCGCGCGCAAGGGCGACGATGTCGCCGGGCTCGAGCTCGTCGCCGTCGCCGAGCTTGGGCTCGACGACCGTCCCCGGGTCGATCTCCCGGAAGACCTCGGCGAAAAGGTCGATCCCCGCGAGAACGCCCGTGCCCTTGCTCGTGAGGCGCGCGCTGCCGATTTCGTCAGCGAAGATCGCGGCGGTCGTGACGTCGCCGTCGTCTCCGAGATCCTCCTTGAGGGCGCGCCTGATGAGCTCGCGATACGCGGCCGGATCGAGACCCATGTCTCATCATACGAAAGGCGCCGCCAAGTTGCAAGGTGAGCTCCCCGAGGGACCAGGGCCGACGCATGTGAAACCCATCGGACGCGCCCAGGCTCCAATACCCGGCGCTGCCGCAGCTATTCGGCGAATTTCCCGCGATCGTGTACGTCTTCCCGCAGGTGGCGAGCGGCGGTTGCGAAGAGACGTACTATCGCCCGAATGGAATACTCATTGCGCAACCTCCATCGCTATCGTGAGTGCGAAAGGCGAGATCTTCGAAGGCCGGCATTGGAATACCTCATCGTGCGCGAGGCAATTTCGTACGTCCCGCGCTGCGGTAAAAACTCCCGAAACGTCGGGCACCTCAAGACTGCGGCAGAATCTCGTGAGACCGGAGCACACGTTCTCCCCTGCGTCGGACGCCGCTACGACGTTTTCAGCCGCGCCGCCGCCCATGCCCATTGACGTCGCGGCAACGACATTCCAGGCTCTTCTGCGCCCGATCGGGGGGTCCAGGGGTCGCCTGGGTCGTCAGCCTCGAGCGCGCTCTCCCGGTGTACACCCCTCGGTGACCTCGGGCCGGCTCCGCTTCACGTGCCCGAATGCGCGAAGATCAAATGCGAAAACCATGAGAATCCAATTCGGGTGAAGCCATCTCAAAATCTCCGACTAGAACGCGGGAGCTTATACCAATCAGCGTTGACGACGTGCACTTCGTCTCGTCGCAGCAGCACGGAGAGCCTTTTCGGCGGAGCGCGAGCGCTCCTTGCGAACGATCCGTACCAGCTCACCGACTTTGAACGTACCGCGAACGCCCGGCACGTCGAGCGGCGACTCGCCCTCGATCATCGGCCGAAGCAGGAACGCGGAGCCGTCCCGCCGACGAATGACGACGCAGCCCTCCCGTCCGGCGTCATCGAGAAGCCGCGCGAGCTTCTAGCGTGCCTGGGAGTAGGTATATGTCTTCATGGGCCTAAATCTCCACAATTTCCGCGAGTGCACCGCGAGCCGCCTCGGCAAGCTTATGGTCCAGGGTCAGAATAGATAGATGCCGACCTCGAGCGAGAACCAGCATATACCCGTCGTACGCGTACAACCCGACAGAGAAGCTGACC
>JASHNV010000174.1 GCA_030041455.1 Spirochaetia bacterium | reverse complement strand
GACCGGTGTCTCGCCTCGATTCTTCATCAGAGTGCGGCGCGTCAACGAGGCCTTCCGGTTGATGGATACCGGGCGGTTCGAGCGGCTCTCCGACGTGGCCTATGAGCTCAATTACTTCGATCAATCCCATTTTATACGCGACGTCAAGGCGTTCTCCGGAACCACGCCGAAAAGCATCGGACAACGGGTGATCGATTTTCACCGGGATCGGGTCGGCTCTTCCTATCTCTCCCTGACATAGACCTCCTGAATTGCATGGCGGCATTGTACAATTCTCCAGGAAACCTCGCGTCGTATACTCTGACGGCGCGTTCGGGAACGGTGGGGAGATGACGATGTCGGCCTCCTCGCGAGTCGCGGCAGGCGCCCCAGGGACGCGCCAGGACCACGTCAGGGAATCGCTCGACGCCTGAGGCGGCGGTCGACCCGGCGCGCTCGAGAAACAGGCGCCCGACCGCGCTCATTCATGCGCGGTTCCCCGATTTCGCTGCGTCAAACCGAACGGGAGGGAGGAAAGCCCCACATGGGCACGATCACGGTCATCAATAACGTCACGCTCGACGGAGTCATGCAGGCGCCGGCTCGTCCGGACGAGGACACGCGCGGAGGGTTCACGCACGGCGGCTGGGCCGTTCCATACCAGAACGCGGAGATCGCCGCGAAGATGGGCGGGATGATGGCGAGCGCCGAGGGCTCACTCGTGCTCGGGAGACGGACGTACGAGGATTTTTTTCGCGTCTGGCCGAAGCGAGCAAATAATCCCGTTGCCGAGCATCTCAATAGGGTGCGGAAATTCGTGGCCTCGAGGACGCTTGAGGAACCGCTCCCGTGGCAGAACTCGACGCTCCTCGAAGGCGACGCCGTAGACGCGGTCGCCTCGCTCAAGCGTGGGACGGATCAAAACCTCGCGATTCTCGGGAGCGGCGAGCTCATCGCGTCGCTCATGGGGAGGGATCTCATCGACGAGTATATCCTCCTCATTTTTCCGATAGCGCTCGGCATAGGTCGCAAGCTGTTTCCCGAGGGGCAGTCCGTTCGTCTCAGGCTCGTCGAGAGCATGACGACGACAACGGGAGTAATCATCGCGACCTATCGGGCCGCATAGTCGTCTCCGGGGGCGGAAGAGCTTGCCCCTCTGAACCTCGCGCGATCGCCGATCTCGAGGGTACGGCTCCGGCCGTCCGAGGATGGGCTCCCAGCCGATCGGCTTCCCCTGCGGCCCGGGAATGGCGCATCGCGCGGGACGCTCAGGCGCGCTCGGACGCCCGGAGTCGATCCAACGAAATCCGGCGAGCGATACAGGTATCCCCCAGTGTCGCGACGGCTCTATCGGCTCTCCGACGGCTTCGCTTCCCGCTTGATCCCGGCGATCATCTCGTCGATCCCGCTGAAGACGGCCGGGTTCCCGGGATAGGCCTTCTCGAGCCGCAGCTTCGCGGCGGCGAGGCTCTCGACGGCCCGCTCGGGGTAGCCTGCCCGGTCGAGCAGCACTCCCTCGAAGTACAGGATATTCCCCGAGGCCGCGTCGTCGGCGGAGTAGGCCGCGCGCAGGCCCTCAAGGAGGCTGAAGAGCTCCCGCGGCCGCTTGCTTGCGAGGTAGGCGTCGAGGAGGAACTTCCCGATCGCGGGGTCGGCGGGGAAGACCGCGAAGAGCCTCCTCGCCGCCGAGCCCGCTCCTTGGACCTCTCCTCCCGCGAGGCGGAGCGCGACGAGCCGCTCGAGCGCTCCGGTGTCGTCGGGAATGAGCGCGAGGATCTCCTCGCACGAGGCGATCGCGCGGGCGGCGTCGCCGGTCTTCGCATAGGCGTCCGAGGCGAGGCGAAGCGCGTCGGCCTCCTTTCCGGGGGCCGCGCCGCGGTAGCCGCGAGAGGCTTGGAGGGCGTAGGGGAGAGCGGCCGCCGCGTCGCCGGTCCGCGAGAGCGCATAGGCGAGATTGTACAGGTCGTCGGGCGGCGCGGCACTCGAGATCCCGTCGAGCTCCCTACGGTAGTAGCCGGCCGCTTCGGCGAAATCGCCCGCGAAAATCGCGGCGAGACCCGCGTGGGCGAGGAACGGCGGATCCTGGGCGCCGAGCCGCGCCGCCTTCCGATAGTTGTCGAGGGCGAGCGCCGAGACCGGCGGGCCTCCCTTCCGCCAGGAGTCGCCGAAGTGGATCCGGGCGTCGAGGTAGAAGTCGCCGAGCGCGCGGTAGAGCTGCCGGTCGTCGGGCTCTCGGGAGATCAAGGCTCCGAACACCGCCTCGGCGTCGAAGGGAACGAGCTCGAGATCGGCGGAGCCGGCCTTGAGATCGGAGAGGCGCTGGCCGGGCTTGAGGTCGGCAAGGGCGAAGCTCCGGTCCGTGAGGTTCGAGGCCGAATCGCGGAGGAGGATGTCGAGCTTCGCGACCGCAAGCCGCGGATCGAGGTTCCCTGGATCGGCGGAATCGAGGAGCTTGTAGGCGCTCGCGTACCGTCCCTCGGCGACGAGGCTCCGCGCCTGCGCGAGCGCCGAGTCCCGATCCGCTCCGGCGCTCTGCGCGAAGGCCTGAGCGAGCGAAAGGAGGAGCGCCGGGAGGAGGAGGGAGAAGGACCTGTCAGTCAATGCCCGACTCCCCGAGGCCGAGCAGGACGGGACCGTCTCCGTTTCCGACGCCGCCGGCCGACGCGATCCCGACGAGCCTTGCGTCGTAGAAGGCGTTGAGGCGTGCCGGGCTCCCCTCTACCGCGGAGAACCGCACGGGGACGTAGTGCTCTCCGTAGCCGAGAGCGCTCCCGTCCTCGGCGAGCTCCTCGACGAGGACCCGCTCCCTCTTCCCGATCAGGGCGCGCCGGTAGCGCTCGGCGCCCTCCTCCGAGATCCGCCTGATGGCCTCGCTCCGCTCGCTCTTCACGCCCTCGGGAACCTGGTCCGCCATGCGGTCGGCCCGGGTCCCGGTCCTTCTCGAGTACTTGAAGGTGTGGATGTGACCGAAGCCGACCTCGCGGGCGACCCGCGCGGTCGCCTCGAAGTCCTCCTCGGTCTCCCCGGGAAAGCCGACGATGACGTCGGTGGTGAGGTTGAAGCCGGGATACCTCGCGCGAATCCGCTCGACGAGGTCGAGGTAGGCGCCGAGCGTGTACATCCGCCGCATGCGGAGGAGGATGCGCTCCGAGCCGCTCTGCAGGCAGAGGTGGAGGTGGGGGCACATCTTCGCGTCGGCAAGGAGGTCGACGAAGCGCTCGTCGAGCGGCTCGGGCTCGAGGGAGGAGATGCGCACGCGGAAGTCCCCCTCGACGCCGAGGATCGCTTCGAGGAGGTCGCTGAAGCTCTTCCCGTCGCTCCGATAGCGCCCCATGTTGACGCCGGTGAGGACGATCTCCCTGCTCCCGCGCGACACGAGCCTCCGGACGTTGTCGAGCACGTCGGGGACGGGGCGGCTCGTCGCCCCCCCGCGCACGTAGGGAATGATGCAGAACGTGCAGAAGTTGTCGCAGCCGTCCTGGATTTTCACCATGCTCCGGGTGTGAAAGCCCCCGTCGGCGAGCGCGTAGGAGAAGCTGTCCGGGGCGAGCGCCCCCGGGTCGAGGATCTCGCCGCGAAAGTGGGCGTCGACGATGTGGAACACCTGGCTCTTGCGGTCGTTGTCCACGACGTAGGAGACGTCGTCCCTCGACTCGAGGGAGGAGCGGTTCGCGGTCGCGAAGCAGCCGGTCACGACGACGAGCGGAGCTCCCTCCGCGCGTCCGCTTCGGCGGGCGGCCGCGCGGTTGATGACGTTTCGCGACTTGCGGTCGCTCTTGTTCGTGACCGTGCAGGTATTGACGATGTAGGCGTCGGCTTCCGCCGCGTAGGGGACGACGTCGTAGCCGGCGCGGGCGAACTGCGTCGCGAGGGAGTCGGTCTCGAATTGGTTCAGCTTGCAGCCGAGGGTTTCGAAGGCGACTCTTTTCTTCATGTCAGACGGGAACCGGCTCCGGCGACGCGGCGAGCTCTCCGCTCACCGACATCCGCGCGGCGTCGGTGATTCGAGCGTCGACGAACCGCCCGACGAGCGAGGCGTCCTCCGAGGGGATCCTGACGATGATCTTGCCCTCGGTCCTGCCCGTGAGATGGCCGTCGAGACGGTCCCTCCCGCCCACGAGCACGCGGTAGGTCCGGCCGACCATCTCCCGGTTGAGCTCGAGGGAGATCGCCTGCAGCTCCTCGGAGAGGACGTGGAGGCGGCGCTTCTTCTCCTCGTGGGGCACGTCGTCGAGCCAGCGGGCGCTCGCGGCGCCGGGCCTCGGAGAGTACATCGCGATATAGGCCATGTTGTAGCGGAACTCCCGCATCCGGGCGAGCGTGCTCTCGAACTGCGCCGCCGACTCCCCCGTGAAGCCGACGATGATGTCGGTGAAGAGGGTCGCCGAGGGAAGGAGGGAGCGGATGTTCTCGACGATCCCGCGGTATTGCTCGACGCGGTAGCTCCGGTTCATCCGGATGAGCACCTTGTCGTCCCCCGACTGGAGGGGGAGATGGAGCTGCTTGGCGAGGCAGGGGTAGGCGGCGATCGTCTCGAGAACCTCGGGCGTCATGTCGCGGGGGTGCGGAGAGGTGAAATAGACCCAGAACTCGCGGCCTGAGCCCCGGCCGATCTCCCCGACCGCGCGAAGCAGGCCCGGGAAGGTCATCTCGGCGCCCCGCTTGTCGAGGCCGTAGGAGTTGACGTTCTGGCCGAGGAGCGTGATGGACTTGAAGCCCCGCCGGACGAGGGACTCCACCTCCCGGAGAACCTCCTCGGAGGGCCGCGAAACCTCCCGGCCGCGCGTGTAGGGGACGGCGCAGAAGGTGCAGAACTTGTCGCAGCCGTTCTGGATCGGCACGAACGCCTCGAAGGACGAACCGTAGCCGGCTTTGATGCGCCAGAAGCCCCGGATGCCGTCCTCCGCGCTCTCGGGCGGCACCGCGTCCAGGATGCTTGCGGGGGTGGCGACGCCGTACTGGCGGAGGAGATCCGGAAGCTGCGGGAGCTCGTTCACGGGGAAGACGAGATCGAAGAGCTTGAGAAACTTGATCCGGTCCGCGGGAAGCACGCAGCCGGTGACGAAGGTGAGGAGACTCCGGTCGGCCTTCCACTCGTTCCACTCGTGGATCTTGGAATAGACCCGGTCGATCGCCTTCTGCCTGACCGAGCAGGCGACCACGCCGAGGAGATCCGCCTCCTCCTCGCTCTCGGTGCGCTCGTAGCCGAGCCCCTCGAGGACCGTTCGCACGCGCTCGCTGTCGGAGAGATTCATCTGGCATCCGAGCTGCAACAGGCAGTACTTCATGGCTCCGTTTCCGCTTAGAAATAGACCTCGGCGAACAGGTGGTCGGCCGGCACCCCCGCCGAGCGCAGGATGTCGAAGGCCTCGTAGATCATGTCGCAGTTGCCGCACAGGTAGCAGAGGCTCTCGGGATCGACCGGATGGGCCCTCAGGTAGTCCGTGACCCGGCCGTGGAAGCCGCCGCCCGCCTCGCGCGAGACGCACGAAACGAGGCGCTTGGGATCGAAGACCGCAGGCTCGTAGAGCTCGCTTCGCGCGCGCACGCCGTGAAGCAGCGTGTAATCGAGCCCGGGGTAGCTCCGCACGAGGCTATGGAACGGAGAGACCCCCGTGCCCGACGCGACGAAGAGGTACTTGGCGCTGCGGCGCTCGGGCTCCTCGGTCGTGAAAAAGCCGAACGGCCCCTCGACGTTGACGGCGTCGCCGGGCTTGCCGCGCTTCAGCGCACGGGAGACCAGGCCGCCCTCGACCTCCTTGACGAGCACCTCGAGAAAATCGTCCTCGCGGCTTGAGTACACGGAGTACTCGCGCATCGCGATCGAGCCGCGCGGCCCGACGTTGACGTACTGGCCGGGCTCGAACTCGAGGCCGTTGCGCTCGAAGCGCAGAACGTAGGCCGACTGAGAGAGCTCGCGCACGTGCTGAACGCGGTAGACGAGTCCGCTCGCCGGCGCGCGCCCGGGTACCCTCATCGTGTCCATGGCTTTCTGTAGCGGAAAGCCTACCTAATCGGAGTCCTTTAGTAAAGTGCCGTCGGGCCCGACGGCGACGGTCACGAGGAGCCGGGCGCCCTCGCGCCTCACGGAGACGAGCCTCCCGTCGGCCGTGACGCTCTCGCCTGAGGAGCCGAAGATCGTCTCCGGAGCGCCCGAGCGCAGGATCCTGCCCCGCTCGATGACCCCGACCCGGGCGGCGAGGCGAAAGACCTCGGGAAGATCGTGGGTCACGAGGAGCGTCGTGACGCCGAAGCGCTCGTGGAGGCTCGCGAGATCCTCCCGGATCCGCGCCCGGGCGCCGAGATCGAGCGCCGAGAGCGGCTCGTCGAGGAGGAGGAGCTCGGGGCCGCGGAGGAGCGCCCGCGCGAGGGCGACCCGCTGCTTCTGCCCGCCCGAGAGGGTGGCCGGCCGGCGCGAGGCGAGCTCGCCGAGCTCCATCATCCCGATCATCTCGTCGACCGCCCCCGCGTCGGACCCCGGCGAGAGCGCGTAGGCGAGGTTCCCTCGCACGCTCAGGTGCGGAAAGAGCGCGGGCTCCTGGAAGACGAAGCCCACCTTCCGGCGGAAAGGCGGGAGATCGGTGCGGAGATCCGAGTCGAACCACACCTCTCCGCCCACCCTCACCCGCCCGGCCTCCGGGCGGAGGAGCCCCGCGACGAGACGAAGGAGCGTGGTCTTGCCCGCCCCGGAGCGGCCGAAGAGCGCGAAAATCTCGCCGCGCTCGAGGGCGAGGTCCACGTCGAGATCGAACGCGTGCCCCCGCTCCGCGAGCGTCTTTCGGCATCGGATCTCGATCGCCGCGGTCTGCCCGCTCATGGCCGCACCCCGGGGACCGTCCGGTTCGCGAGGTAGACCGCGAAGAGAACGGAGAAGGAAATGGCGAGGAGTATCGCCGCGTAGACGTTCGCGCCCCGGTAGTCGAGGCTCTCCACCGAGTTGTAGATCGCGATCGAGGCGACCCGCGTCTTCCCGGGGATGCTGCCGCCGATCATGAGGACCACGCCGAACTCGCCGACCGTGTGGGCGAAGCTCACGACGACTCCCGTGAGGAGCCCTGAAAAGGCGTTCGGAAGCTCCACCCGGAACAGGGTCGCAAGGCGCGACTTGCCGAGGGTGAGCGAGGCCTCCGTCAGGCTCCGGGGCAGCCCTTCGAGCGCCGACTGGATCGGGTTGACCATGAACGGGAGGCTGTAAAAGATCGAGGCGACGACGAGGCCGCCGAAGGAGAAGACGAGCCTCAGGTGCAGCTCGGATTCGAGGAAGCGCCCGAAGCCGTTCGCGGGACTGAAGGCGACGAGCAGGTAGAAGCCGAGGACCGACGGCGGCAGCACGAGCGGGAGGCTCACGACGGTCTGCACCGCCGCCTTGCCGCGGCCCCTCCAGCGCGACATCCCGTAGGCGATCGGCACGGCGATACAGAAGAGCACGCCGGTGGCGATCCCGGCGAGCTCGAAGGTCAGGACGATGGGGCTCCAGTCGAGGGGCATGGCCGCCTCACTGCGGAAGAAGGTAGCCGTAGCTTGCGAGGAGCGAGCGCGACTCGGCGGCGAAAAGAAAATCGAAGAGCTCCCGCGCGGCCTGCTCGTCGGACGGGCTTCTGCCGGGCCGCTTCACGACGACGCAGGACTGGGCGATCGGCTGGTAGAGACTCCGATCCACGTCGACCCAGGCGCCCTTGCCGCGCATCTCCGGGGAGAGGACGATCGAGCGCGCAGTGATTCCGGCGTCGGCGGCTCCGGTGAGGATGTCGCTGTTCACCTGCGCGATGCTTTCGCCGTAGACGATCTTCGGTCGAACCTGGTCGAGCAGCCCCGCGGCCCGGAGCGCGTTCACGGCCTGCACGCCGTAGGGCGCCACGGCGGGATCCGCGATCGCGAGGCTTCGGATCGCCGGCGAGGCGACCGCCGGAAGACCGGCGGAGAGGTCGACCCCTTGGGTGCTCCAGAGCACGAGCGCGCCGTACGCGTAGACGCGGGGCGCCTCGAGCGCGAGGCCCGCCGCCGCCACCCGGTCGGGATAGCTCGTGTCGGCGGAGAGGAAGACGTCGAACGGAGCGCCGTTCAGGATCTGCGTGGTGAAACTCCCCGAGGCGCCGATCACGGTCGACACCTTGACCGGGAACTGCTTCGTGAAGGCGGCGACGATGTCCTTGGCGACGAACTGGGCGTTCGCCGCGACCGCGATCGTGAGCTCCTGGGCCTGCGCTCGGAAGGGAACCAACGGAAGAACGAGAAGAGCAAAAGCTAAGCGAGTTTTCATGGTAAAGATAGTGTAATCCGCAGCGCGCCGGGAGTCAAACGTTGACCTTGCGAGCGGTCGGGCCTATACTTTTTCATGACTCCCATGGCTCCGCGGAAGACTTGCGACAACGAGAATATCACCGTCGAGGAAGCCGAACGCCTCATCGCCGATCGCGCGAGACCCGCTTCCGTCGAGAAGGCGCCGCTCGGCGCGGCGCTCGGACGCGTGCTCCGCGAGGAGATCCGCGCGGACCGCGATCTGCCCCCCTTCGCCCGCGTGACGATGGACGGCATCGCGCTCGCCTTCGCGGGATTCGAGCGCGGCACCACGGCGTTCAAGCTCCAGGAGACGCAGCGCGCGGGCGCTCCCGCGACGAGGCTCCGCGACGAGTCGAGCTGCATCGCCGTCATGACCGGCGGCGTCGTCCCCGAAGGCTGCGACTGCGTCGTTCAAGTCGAGGAGACCGAGCGGTTCGCGGACTACTTCGCCCTGAGGCCGGCCGCGCGGCTGAAGCGCGGCCAGAACATCCACCGCCAGGGGTCGGATCGGCCCTCCGGGGCGCTCCTCGTCCGTTCAGGCACGCGGCTCCTTCCGCCTCACATCGCGATCTGCGCGTCGGTGGGGAAGAGCGAGCTCGCCGTGAGCGCTCGGCCCTCGGTCGCGCTCGTCGCCACCGGCGACGAGCTCGTCGACGTGGGGGCCCAGCCGCTCTCCCATCAAATCCGCTCGTCGAACGTTCCGCTCATGGCCGCGGCGCTCGAGACCGCGAGCCGCTCCTCGCCGTTTCGCCTCCCCGACGATCCCGCCCGGATGCGCGCCAGCCTCGAGGACATCGTGCGGGACTTCGACGTCGTCGTCCTGAGCGGCGGCGTATCGGCGGGCGAGTTCGACTTCGTGCCAGAGGTCTTCGAGGAGATCGGCGTCTCCTGCCTCCTCCGGAAGGTCCGCCAGCGGCCCGGCCTCCCGCTCTGGTTCGGGGTCTCCCCGGAGGGGAAGCCCGTCTTCGGCCTGCCGGGAAATCCGGTCTCCACGACGGTCGCGGTCCATCGCTACGTCCTTCCCTTCCTCGCGCGCTCGTCGCTCGCCCTTCCGGAGGAAGGCGAGCGCGCGGCGCTCTCGGAGGACGTCGAGTTCCTTCCCGACCTCACCCTTTTTCTCCCGGTGAAGCTTTCCTCCGACCAGGACGGGCGGCTCCTCGCCGAGCCTCGCCCGACGAACGGCTCGGGAGACTTCGCGGCGCTCGCCTCAAGCGACGGCTTCGTCGAGCTTCCCCGGGGATCCCGCCGCTTCCCGAAGGGCTCGGCGTGGCGCCTCTGGAGGTGGAGCGGCTCATGAGCGAGAGCGCCCATCCGCGGGACCTCCTCGGAAGGCCCCTCCACGACCTCCGCATCTCGGTGATCGACGCCTGCAACTTTCGCTGTCCCTACTGCATGCCCGCCGACGTGTTCGGAAGCGCGTATCGTTTCCTTCCGCCCGAGGAGCTTCTCTCCTTCGCGGAGATCGAGCGCCTCGCCCGGCTTTTCGTCGGGCTCGGCGCCGTCAAGCTCAAGCTCACCGGCGGCGAGCCGCTCCTTCGACCGTGGCTGCCGGAGCTCGTGCGCGCGCTCTCCGCGATCGAGGGCGTCGAGGAGGTGGCGCTCATCACGAACGGCTCCCGGCTCGGCCCCCTCGCGCGCGCCTTGCGGGCCTCCGGCCTCGACCGGCTCACCGTCAGCCTCGACTCCTTGGATCCCGAGACCTTCGCCGCGCTGAACGGCCGCGCGCAGCGGCTCGAGACGGTTCTTTCGGGCATCGAGGAGGCGCGCGCCGCCGGGTTCGAGGCGATCAAGCTCAACATGGTGGTCATGCGCGGCGTGAACGACCGGGAGACGGTCGACATGGTGCGCCGCTTCCGCGGCACGGGCCACGTCGTGCGCTTCATCGAGCTCATGGACGTCGGCAACCGTAACGGATGGCGGCTCGATCAGGTCGTGCCGTCGCGGGAGATCCGGGATCGCATCGCCGCGGAGTTTCCGCTCGCCGCGCTTCCCGCGCGCTATCCCGGCGAAGTGGCGCGTCGCTACCGCCTCGTCGACGGCTCGGGCGAGGTCGGCTTCATCTCGTCGGTGAGCGAGCCGTTCTGCGGCTCCTGCTCGCGCGCGCGGCTCTCGGCCGACGGCAAGCTCTACACCTGCCTCTTCGCCCGAAGCGGCTTCGATCTCCGGGCGCTCCTCCGCTCGGGGGCCCGCGACGAAGAGATCGAGAGCGCCCTGAGGAGGCTCTGGAGCCGCCGCGCGGACCGCTACTCCGAGGAGCGTTTCGAGCGCCGCCAGGCCGGGGAAGAGAAAGTCGAGATGTACTACATCGGAGGATGAGATGCTCACTCACGTGAACGACGAGGGCCGGCCCGGAATGGTCGGCGTCGGCGAGAAGGCGGTCACCCTGCGCGTCGCCCGCGCGCGGAGCGTCGTGAGGCTCCCCCTCTCGGCGGCGGAGCACTTCCGCGGGGGCGAGCTCTACATGAAGAAAGGGCCGGTGTTCCAGACGGCCATCGTAGCCGGAACGATGGCGGCCAAGCGGACGTGGGACCTCATCCCCTTCTGCCACCCGGTGGCGCTCGAGGCGTGCCGCATTTCCATCGACCTTTCCCGGGACGGGCGCGTCACGATCGACTGCGAGGTCTCGGTTCATCACCGAACCGGGGTCGAGATGGAGGCGCTCACCGGCGCGAGCGTCGCCGCGCTGACCGTCTACGACATGTGCAAGGCGCTGTCCCACGAGATCGCGATCGAAGAGACGATGCTGCTCGAGAAGCGAGGCGGCGCGAGCGACTACCGGAGACCCGACCCTCAGGAGGAGGAGACCCGGGATGAGCGCTGAGCTCAAGACCCTCCGCGTGCTCTACTTCGCGTCCCTGCGGGAGACGCTCGGCCGTTCCGAGGAGACCGTCACGACCCGGGCGGAGAACGCGCGCGAGCTCCTCGAAGAGCTCGCGCGGGCGCGCGGGAAGCTCCTCGGGAACGCGGTCGTCAAGGTGGCGGTGAACGACCGGATCGTCCCGTGGGAGAGCGCGATCCAGGACGGCGACAGCGTCGTCTTCCTCACCCCCTTCGGCGGCGGATGACCGTGGAGCGAGGCGGACGATTCGCCCTCGATCCCGGGCGCCTCGATCCGGGGGCGCTCGCCGAGACCTTGCGGAACGGCGGATCGGGCGCGTTCGCCGCCTTCGAAGGCCGGGTCCGGAGCGAAAACGGAGGAAGGGCGGTGCGCGCGCTCGAGTACGAGGCCTACGAGGCGCTCGCGCTCGCCGAGGGCGAGGGGATCTTGGCGGAGGCGCTCGGCCGCTACGAGATCGTCGACGCGCGGTGCGTCCATCGGGTCGGAAGCCTCGGCGTGGGGGAGGTCGCGGTGTGGATCGGGGTCGTCGCGGCGCATCGGGGCCCGGCCTTCGACGCCTGCCGTTTCATCATCGACGCGGTGAAATCCCGGGTGCCGATCTGGAAGAAGGAGCGCTACGTCGACGGGAGCGCCGAATGGACGCGGGGATAGGGCTCGTGACGGCCCTTGCCCGGTCCGCTATGATCGCGACGGAGGTGTGCCATGAAAGAGTATGTCGAGCTCATGACGAGCTACAACGCCCGGACGAACGAAGCGCTCTACGGGATCTTGGCGAAGCTCCCTGAAGAGGCGTTCTCGAGAGACGTGGGCTCCTACTTCGGCTCGATTCGGGGGGTGCTCAGCCACGTCTACAACGCCGATCACAACTGGCTCGTCCGCGTGAGGCGCGCCTTCCCGCACTACCGGGCGGTCGCCGGAGCGGAGTTCGCCGCGCCGCTGCCCTTGAGCACGCCGCAGTTCGCCGACTTCAAGACGCTGCACGAGCGCCGGCTCGCCCTCGACGCGGCGTACCTCCGGCTGTCGAGCGAGCTCTTGGAGGCGGACCTCTCGAAGCCCTTCGAGTACACGACCACGGAGGGCTCCCAGCGGCGCTTCATCTTCTGGCAGGTCCTCGTCCACGCCTTCAATCATCAAACCCATCATCGCGGCCAGGTGGCGGAGATCCTCGACGAGATGAAGATCGAGAACGACTACAGCAACGTCGTCCTGCACCTGAAGCCCGCGCCGTAGCCGCGCTACTCCGCGAGGGGATAGCGCTCGCCGTACTTGACGATCGTCACCGCCTGGACGCCCTTCGCGAGGAGGAAGTCGCGGAACGGGCCCTGGGCGTCGGGCTCGCCGTGGACGAGGAAGATCCCCTTGAGCCGCTTCCGGTCGAGGCGGGAGACCCAGCTCCACATCTCGACGTAGTCGGCGTGGGCGCTGAAGGCGCCGATCTCGGCCACCTCCGCCCTGAGGCGGTAGGACTCCCCGAGGATCCTCACCTCGGGCTGCCTCTCCTCGATCTTGCGGCCGAGCGTGTTCTCCGCCATGTACCCGACGAGGAGCACGGTGTTTCTCGCGTCCTCGACGGTGTGCGCGAGGTGGTGCTGGATCCTTCCCGCCTCGCACATGCCGTCCGCCGAGACGATGATAGCGGGCCCTTTCAGGCTGTTGAGCTCCTTGGACTCCTCCACCGTGCTCGTGTAGCGAAGCGAGTTGAACCCGAAGGGATTCCGATGATGGACCGTGAACGCAGTGTTGATCTCCTCGTCGTAGCACTCCGGATGGACTTGGAAGATCGCGGTCGCGTTCGTCGCCATGGGGCTGTCGACGAAGATCGGGATCTCGGGAATCTTCTTCCGATCGACGAGGAGATGGAGGTAGAAGACGATCTCCTGGGTCCGCTCGATCGCGAACGCGGGAACGACGACCTTGCCGCCGCGCCGGGCGGTCGCGCTCACGACCTCGGCGAGCTTGCCGAGCGCGTCGTCCGCGGACTCGTGGAGCCGGTTCCCGTAGGTGCTCTCGAGGACGAGGTAATCCACGTCGGGAATGAGCTCCGGGTCGCGGATGATGGGCTTATTCGCTCGGCCGAGGTCGCCGGTGAACCCGACGCGGAGAGGCTCGCCGCCGCTTGAGGGCACGGTAAGGTAGGCCATCGCGGAGCCGAGGATATGCCCGGCGTCGTAGAACTCGAGACCGATGCCGCCCGGGAGGGCGAGCGTCCGATGGTACGAGAGCGTCACGAACTGCTCGACGGCCGCCATGACGTCCGCGGTGCCGAAGAGCGGCTGCCAGGTGAACTCCTTCCCCCGCTTTCGCGCCTGTTTCTGCAGGTACTCGGCGTCGCGCGCTTGGATCTTGGCGCTGTCCATCATGATGATGGAAGCGAGATCGCGGCTTGCAGGCGTCGCGTAGATGTTCCCTCGGTACCCCTTTTTCGCCAAGACCGGAAGGAGCCCGCAGTGGTCGTAATGCGCGTGGGTCAGGATCGTCGAGGAGAGGAGCGACGTGTCGATCGAGAAGTCGCGATTCCGCCGGTCGGCTTCCTCTCGCCTTCCCTGGAAGGCGCCGCAGTCCACGAGGAGTGAGCCGCCGCCGGTCTCAAGCACGTGCTTGGAGCCGGTGACCTCCTGCGCCGCGCCGAGCGAGTAGAGCGTGATTGCCATGGGTTCCTCCCGCCGGGACCACGGTAACCGCTTTGGAGGCCGCATGCAACGGGCGGTCGGTTGACGTCGCGCCCTTCCGGGAGTCTTCTCCTCGAACGCATGACCCTTGGAGTGTGTGGGCTTCGCCCGTTCAATGCGTACGGGTCCTCGGTGTGTTGTGATGTTTGTTTCCTTTCGGGCTACGGATTATCCCTCCTCGACGGGAAAAACCGTTACAACGCAACGTGTATGACTCTGCGGCCCGAGAGGGTCCGTCCGGCGATTCGAAGATGCTGAAAGGCGGCACATCAGTCCGACAGAATGGTCTCCAGGGGAATTTCGGGGAACGCGGTTCTGATGCGTCTCAGCGTTCTCAGGGTCGGATTCGCGCGACGTTCGAGGCGTTGGTAGTTATAAAGACTTTCTATGCTCGGCTCGAGCGGCGGTATACGAAGCAGGCGCCCGAACAACGGAACCCCGTTCCGCGGAAACCGGGCCCGACCGAAAGCCGGCGCTCACGAAGGAAACCCGCACAGACGGCGAAGCTCGCGGGACGCCGCTCGGAGTTGATCAACCAGGGAGCCTTCGTCGGCCTCAGCCCATCGGTCAAAAGCGATGCGGAACACCAGCAGCCCTAGTTCGGCCGCAAAGCGGGCTCGTTCGGGAGGAAATCCCCGTTCAACCAGCACGGTCGAAACGTTGGCGGCCATCCGGACCAATTTCTTCAATTCTCGTTCGTACAGTTCATCATTTTCCTGAACGATGAGGCGCCGTCGTCGCGCAAAGTCGGCCCGGGCATCGAAGAAATCGGGAGCCGCGGCCTCAAAGGCCGCGACGACCAATTCCAAGGGGTCGGCCGCTGTCGACGATTTGACAGCCTCGGAAACGAACTCCTCGAGCCGGTGCGTCCCGGCGAACA
>JASHNV010000173.1 GCA_030041455.1 Spirochaetia bacterium | reverse complement strand
TCGGTGATCGAGCCGCTCTCGCCGCTCACGCCCGATTTCAGGTTCAGCTCGGCGTACCACTGCCGGTAGCCGAGGTCGATCCCCGCTCCCCAGTAGAAGACCGGCTGCAGCTGCCAGTCGAGCTCGCTCACGATGTAGTCCGGCGAGACCCCTTGATCGTAGACGAACTCCTTCGCGAGGCCGTCGAGCACTCCGGCCTCCGTTGTGATCGAGAGGCTGATCCGATTGCTCGACGCCTCCGCGCTCGATTGCGCGGCCGCGTCGTGAGGCAGGCATGCGGCGGACGACACGAGCGCAAGGAGCAGGCGTAGTCCTCGCCTAGTCACGATTGCGAAAAGTACCACGGCGCGTCGGAAAAAACAATCTTCGCGCGCCTGGGGCGGCAATTCGCGAGGCGGGCGGATCCTGCACTCCGAACGGAGCAGACGAGCGGAAGGAAGCGAGCCCCGAACCGAGCTCGGAAGGGAGCGCGCTTCCGCGGATTTTTCCAGCTCCGGCGCGGTGCCTTTTTTCGGAGAGGTCAGGTCATAAGTGAGGAGGCGTTCGTTGCTCTAAATCCCGGATTCGCAGGCGGAAGGCGGGCGCCGCGCCGCAACTCCTTCGTCGCTTCTGTGGCGGAACCTTCGGCGCCGAACGCCGGGAGGCAGAGGCTCCAGGCCCGGTGAGGCTAGATAGCTAACCGTGGACCGGTTATGCGATACTACGAATCGGCGATTTCCAACAGGAGATCGGTCAATTCTCTTGGCATCGTGATCATGCAGTCATGGCCCGTCGGGAGTTGCCGCACGCCCCAGCCCGGAGCGGTCGGAGTCAGCGTCCGGCGCGCAAGGAGATGCCGCATCACGGCGCGGAAGACCTTGGGGAAGCCCTTCCCGGCGCAGCGGATAAACGTGCGGGGCTTTTTCGACACGATATCGGGGTCTCGCAAGTGGAGAGGCTCTTCAAAAGTCTTCAAGGACTGAGGGCGCAGCAACGAGCGGACCCAACTGAGATCCGGCTCTTGGGTCACCCCATAGAGCCCGCCGATCCCGAAGGGCAGCTCCCGGGGCGGATCCACCCGCCAGCCGTCCCCATGCGAGCGCGCCTCTCGGCGCAGGCGCTTGATCACCAACGGGGCGAGATCGGCCATCGATTCCCCGTCGCGCGGAACGACAGCATCGAGGTACACTAAATGGCCGATCCGCTCCGGAATCCGATCGACGACCCCCGTGATCACCATGCCGCCGTAGCTGTGGCCGACCAAGATCACGTCGTTGAGGCGATTCTCTTGGATCGCCTCAACGACGTCCCGGACGTGGGTCGATACCCCGACCTCGGGTGTAAGCAGATGCGCCTTTTCCCCCAATCCCGTGAGCGTCGGCGTGGAGAGCCGATGTCCCGCCTCCCGGAAGAGCGGAACAACCTTTTCCCAGCACCACGCGCCGTGCCAGCCGCCGTGCACACACACGTACGTCGCCATGTGCCCTCCCGTGCGGGTTCCGGAAACTCCGATCCCTCTGCCTTTCTCGGTCCCGCCGCGTCGGGAGAGGCAAGACCAAGGGCAGCGCATGAGGGAACCGTCGACGAGCAGCGGCCGCCCTCCTCGCGCACCCGATCAGGAGTGCTTCCGAGCCCTAACCCGTCGACGCCGTCGGAGGCGGCGGGAAATCCGCTTGAACGGTCGGCCGAAGACCCGCCAAGCCGCTCTCGATCAGCTCGGGCCCCAGTGGGCCCTTCGGACCCGAGACGGCTGCTCGGGGTCGAAGGCTCGTGCGGTACGCGGAGGCCCGCTTTAGCTCCCCATGCCCGGAATCTGGCCGCCGAAGGTCTGGTAGAGGAGCACGACGTTGAGGATCAGGATGACCCCGGCGCACGCCGTCGCCGCGACGTTCGTGAGCCGCCGGTTGACGAGGGAGCCCATGACGCCGCGATTGCGCGTGAACATGATGAGCGTTATGACCGGGATCGGCAGCGTGAAGCTGAGGACGACCTGGCTGATGATGAGCGTCCGCGTGGGATCTAGGCCGATCGCGATCGCGAGGATCGCGGGGATCATGGTCGCGAGGCGCCTGAGCACGACCGGCACGCGGAATCCGACGAAGCCCTGCATGACGACCTGTCCGGCCATCGTTCCCACGTGGGAGCTCGAAATCCCGGAGGCGAAGAGCGAGATCGCGAACACGATGGCCGACCCGCCGCCGAGGAGCGGGATGAGCGTCTTGTAGGCGGTGCCGATGTCGGCGACGTCGCTGTGGCCCGTGAAATGAAAGACCCTCGCGGCCATGAACAGCATGGCCATGTTGACGACGCCCGCGAGCGCCATCGCGACGATGACGTCGATCCTCTCGAAGTGGAAAATCCGCCGCGCGTCGCTCTCGTCCTTCGGCACGACCCGCTCCTGGGTCAGGGCCGAGTGGAGATAGATCACGTGCGGCATCACGGTCGCGCCGATGATGCCGACCGCGAGGAGCACGGCGTCGTTGCCCGGAAGGCTCGGAACGAGGCTGTGGACCACGACCTGGCCCCAGTCGGGTTTCGCGAGGATCGTCTCGACCACGTAGCAGAGCGCGATCACCCCCGCCGCGCCGCCGATCCCGATCTCAAGCCCCCGGAAGCCGCGCTGCGTGACGCCGAGGATGACGAAGACCGCGACGCCCGTGACGGCCGCCGAGACGAGGAGCGGCAGATGAAACAGGAGGGTGATGCCGATCGACGCGCCGAGGAACTCGGCGAGGTCGGTCGCCATCGCGGTAACCTCCTGGGTGATCCAGAGCACGTAGCAGACCCAGGCCGGGAAGCGGGCGCGGCACATCTCCGCGAGGTTCTTGCCGGTCGCGATGCCGAGCTTCGCCGAAAGGCCTTGGATAAGCATCGCCATGAGGTTCGCGAGCAGCACGACCCAGAGCAGCGCGTAGCCGAACTCGGCGCCGCCTGAGATGTTGGTGGCGAAGTTGCCGGGATCGATGTACGCGATCGACGCGATGAAAGCCGGGCCGATGAACGGAAGGACGCCGCGCAATCCCCGGCGGGAGCCGGAGATCGCCTCCCGGGCGGCGAGTTGGAGCTTCGGATGCGGCCGCGTCATGGGATCAATGGTGTTGCTGAACTCTGCCATGATGACTCTCCTTGATGATTCTCACGATGACTTGACTCGCGGTCTTCGATCCGAGGACGAGCGACTCGGTCGCCACGCGAAGCGTGATGAGCCCGTCGATCGGCTCGACGCCGAGCACCTGCAGCCTCGTGCCGGGATGCAGCTTCAGCCGGTCGAGGCGGGCGAGCAGCCCCGGGTCCCGGTCGGAGACCTCCACGATTTCGCAGTCCGTCCCCGCCCTGACGTCGGTCAGGTGGAGCCTCGCCGACTCGCGGATCGACCCGTCGTGGGCCGGGATCGGCGAGCCGTGCGGGTCGATCGCCGGGTGGTCGAGAAGCTCGTCGATTCGGCTTTCCAGGTATTCCGATATCACGTGCTCGAGCCTCTCGGCCTCGTCGTGAACCTTGTCCCACGGGATTCCGAGCGCCTTGGACAGGTAGGTCTCAAGGAGCCGGTGGTGGCGGACGACCTCAAGCGCGATCGACCGCCCGGTCTCGGTGAGCGTGACGCCCTTGTAGGGCTCGTAGGCTACCCATTGCCGCTCGGCAAGCTTCTTCAGCATCCCCGTGACCGTCGCGGCCGAGGCGCCGACCCGGTCCGCGAGCATCGACGTGGTGACGTGGTCGTGCTCGAGCTGGAGCGCGTAGGTTTCCTTCAGATAGTTTTGGTCGGTTTCAGTGATCATCGCCATTCCTTAAAATATTGATTTCGGACTACCTAAATCTCGAATTGACTCTACCGAATATTCCGGAAGCTGTCAAGTGAAAAAACAATGAGTCGCCCGAGGCCGGTCATACGGTGCCTTGCCCGGAGAGGCGTCCGGGGCTACACTGGGGCCGCGGCCTTCAGGAGGCACAACGTGGGGGAACCGCGGGAGGCGGCGGGCGTCGGCCGGGGCGATCTGGCGACGGTGCGCGCCGCGCGCGACGCGCTCGGCGGAACGAAGAAGCTCGGCCCTTTCAAGAGGCTTCTGCCCTTTCTCGGCCCCGCCTTCATCGCGAGCGTCGCCTATATCGATCCCGGCAACTTCGCGACGAACATCCAATCGGGCTCCGAGTTCGGCTATACCCTCCTGTGGGTGATCGTCGCGAGCAACCTCATGGCGATGCTCGTTCAGAGCCTCTCGGCGAAGCTCGGCATCGCCACCGGCAGGAACCTCGCCGAGCACTGCCGCGACCGCCTCCCGGGGCCGGTCGTGTACGGGATGTGGATCCTCATGGAGCTCGCGGCGATCGCGACCGATCTCGCGGAGTTCATCGGCGCGGCGATCGGCTTCCAGATCCTCTTCGGCATTCCCCTCATCGCAGGCGGCCTCCTCACCGGCCTCGCCACCTTCGTGATCCTCGCGCTCGAGCGCTACGGCTTCCGCAGGCTCGAGGCGGTCGTCACCGCCCTCGTCGCGGTCATCGCGGTGAGCTACCTGTTCGAGACGATCCTCGACCGACCCTCCTGGAAGGCGGTCCTCTTCCACGCCGTCGTGCCGCGGCTTTCGGGACCGGACAGCGTCGTGCTCGCGACCGGGATCGTCGGCGCGACGATCATGCCGCACGTCATCTTCCTGCACTCCGCCCTGACGCAGGGACGCATCGTGGTGCGCGACGCTTCGCGCTTGAAGCGGCTCTTCCGCTTCGAGGTCGTCGACGTCGTGATCGCGATGGGAATCGCGAGCCTCGTGAACGCCGCCATGCTCGTCATGGCGGCGTCCACTTTCTTCAGCCACGGCTTCTCGCAGGTCGCGACGATCGAGGAGGCGTCGAGGACGCTGAAGCCGCTCCTCGGCCCGGCGGCGAAGACGATTTTCGGCATCTCCCTCCTCGCCTCGGGGCTCTCCTCTTCGACCGTCGGCACGAGCGCCGGACAGGTGATCATGCAGGGCTTCATCGAGAGGCACCTTTCGGTGTGGCTCCGGCGCGGCATCACCATGGCTCCGTCGCTCCTCGTGATCGCGCTCGGGCTCGATCCCACCCGCACGCTCGTCATCAGCCAGGTGGTATTGAGCTTCGCGCTTCCGTTCGCGGTCGTTCCCCTCGTCGCCTTCACGAGCCGCCGGCCCCTCATGGGAGTCTTGGTGAACAAGCCCGTGACGAGCCTCGCCGCGTGGGTCATCGCGGGGCTCATCGGAGTCATGAACGTGTACCTGCTCTACCAGACCTTCGGCGGGGGATGAGATGTTCAAACACCTTCTCGTGCCGTTGGACGGCTCTCGCATGGCGGAGGCGGCGCTGCCGGCCGCCAGCTACCTCGCGGAGGTGTGCTCCGCCGGGGTCACGCTCATTCACGTCGTCGAGGAGCGGCCGCCTCGGGAGATCCACGGGGAGCGCCACCTCTCCGGGACCGACGAGGCCGCCGAGTACCTCCGCGCCGCCGCCGGAAGGTTTTTCAAGGACACCGCGAAGGTGACCGTCCACGTCCACGCGGAGCTCGCCGGCAACGTCGCTCGCAAGATCGTGGAGCACCAGGCCGAGTTCGACCACGACCTGATCGTGATGTGCACCCACGGGCGGAGCGGCATGAGCGATCTGATCTTCGGAACGATCGCCCAGAACGTCATCGCGCATGGGACGGTGCCGGTCCTCATCGTCCGGCCTTCCTCCGACCCCGAGGCGTCGTTCTCGGCCTCGCCCATGCTCGTCCCGCTCGACGGAACTCGGGCGCACGAGGCGGGCCTCGAGATCGCCCGGGATCTCGCCGAGAGGATCGGGGGCGTCGTTCGGCTCCTCATGGTCATTCCGACCTTCGCGACGATGAAGGGCACGCGCGCGGCGCCGAGCAAGTTCTTGCCCGGTACCACCGACAGGATGCTCGACATGGCCGCCGAGGAGGCCGAGCGGTACCTCCGCGACACGCGCGCGCTCCTCGCCAAGCCCGGCGTGACGATCGACGCCGAGATCGACCGAGGAGACCCCGCGCGCGTCATC
>JASHNV010000172.1 GCA_030041455.1 Spirochaetia bacterium | reverse complement strand
AAGGTTTACATTCCGTGAGAAAGGGGTTACCATTACGTCAGGGAGAGGCGCGGCATGAACGGCGAGTTTGACGATATCCGTCCCTACAACGACTCGGAACTACCCACCGTACTCGAGAGAATTTCGCGGAACAAGTGGCTGATCGCAGGGGCGAGGAGCGTCTTCTGGCCGCACTGTCCCCGGATCCTCAACCCCATCGTCGATATTTTCGTGCGGTCGAGCGTGCGGGAGCAGCTTCTCGCGATGAAGACCATCGACGACTTCCAGCGGAAGATCGTCGTGGGGAAGGTTCTCCAGCGGATCATCGAAAAGACGACCGACGGCATCACGTCGTCCGGCACCGAGCATTTGAGACGCGACGAGCCGTACATCTACGTCAGCAACCATCGCGACATCACCCTCGACTCCGCGCTCATCAACTACCTGCTGTGCGGCGCAAACCTGAACATCACCGAGATAGCGTTCGGCGACAACCTGCTCATCAACGACTTCGTGGCCGATTTGATCAGGGTCAACAAGGGCTTCGTCGTCCGGCGCGGCCTGCCGCCTCGCGAGCAGATCAAGGCCGCCTATCAGCTGTCGCGCTACGTGTGGCACACCACGCGGCAGGGCAACTCGGTATGGATCGCGCAGCGCGAGGGCAGGGCGAAGGACGGCAACGACCAGACCAATCCAACGATCATCAAGATGCTCTACCTGTCGCGGCGGGAGAAGGGCATTCCGTTCAGGGACTTCATCCGCGAGGTCAACATCGTGCCGGTCTCGATCTCCTACGAGCTCGATCCGTGCGACCGCATGAAGGCGTGGGAGCTCTATCGATCGCGCAAGCGCGGCTTTCACAAGAAGCGGAAGAACGAGGATCTCATCAGCATGTTCGCCGGGCTCACCGGCAACAAGGGAAGGGTTCACATCGCGTTCGCGGAGCCCCTTCGCGGCGAGTTCAACGACGAGAAGGAGGTCGCCGCCGCGATCGACCGCGACATCATCCGCCTCTATCAGCCCTGGCCTTCGAACTACATCGCCTACGACACCGTGAATCAGACGAGCCGCTTTCGCGACAAATACAGCATGAAGGAAATGATGCGTTTTCTCACGCGCTTCAAGGGACTTTCCGAGCCGGTGAGGGCGCTCGCCTTCGGGATCTACGCCAACTCGGTGAAGAACCAAGTGCGCTACTCCTCCTAACCCGCTTCCCGAAGGACACCGAACGTGGAGCTCCCCTGCATGATCGTGCGCTCGGTCCGGCCGCCCGGAGAGCACTCGAAGCATCCGGTGGCGCTGTGCTCCCCCGCCGGAGCGCCGTTCGGCGCCCCCGCGAGCGCGCTCCTCTTCCCCTCGTTCCGGACGGTGCGCGTCAAGTCGATCACGAAGCTCGCCGACGAGCGCTTCGCGCTCACGCTGAAAGGCGCTCCGCTGAAGGCGCTTTCCGCCGGATCGGTGATCGTCTCCGATTCGGTCTACCGCGGACGCGAGGGGTACGGGGTCTCGGCCGGCGGGCTCCGAGCGGGGCGCTACGCGCCGAGCGGGGGGCTCTATCGGGGATGCCCCCTTCCGGGCGCGGTCGAGATCGAGCGCGTGAGCGGCAGCTTTCGCGCGATCTGCTCGGCGGAGCTCCCGCTCGTGCCCGGAGGCAGGTACGAGCTCAAGGCCCCCGGCGAGAAGAGCGCCGTCTTCCTCCTCGTCGTGCCCGGAAGCGTGCCCCGGGCGATGCGAGGGCGTCTTGCCTCGGAGCTCGAGGCGCTCGGGGAGCCGCCCGACAGGCTCGATATTTTTCGCGCGATCCTCGAGGTGCGGGGATGGGTGGACACCGGCAGCCGCTTCCCGCGACGCGAGGCCCTCGGCATGGTGCCCTTGGGCGATTCGCTCGTGGTCGAGCCCGGGTTCCTCGACAAGCTTTCGGCGGAGCTCCTGAGACAGGCGCGCGCCTCGGCGGGCTCGACGATCCCGGAGATCGCGGTGCGCATGGGCGCCGAAGGGGTGCTCGTGCGCGCGGCGGCGGAGGAGCTCGCCCGCCGGGGGGAGCTTCGCCTTTCGCGCGGAGCCCTCATGCCGGGCTCAGGCCGGGTCCCCCTCTCGCCGATGGAGCGCCAGACGCTCGCCGATCTCAAGGAGGCGGGGCCCCGCGGAAGGCCGCGCGCTTCGGTGCGAAGCCGGGCGGAGCGGGAGCTTTTCGGTCGCTGCGAGCGGATGGACCTCGTGGTCGCCCTCGGCGACCGCTTCCTCGACGGGGAGGTCTTTCGCTCCCTCGCCGCGAGGATGATCGAGGGCAGGCCCGCAGGCGAGCTCCTCAGCCTCGAGGAGGTGAAGCGCTCGACGTCGCTCGCCGGCAAGGAGGCGGCCGCCGCGGCGCGCCTCCTCGAGATGCGCGGCTCGCTCAGGCGCGAGAACCGGCGGTGGCGCGTGGTCGGTCACGCCTCCCGAACCCCATGAGAGCGCTCTCAGGCCGCCTTCGGCGCGGCCTCACGGGAGCGCTCTGCGCGGCGGCGCTCCTCGGCGCGACCTCCTGCACGAACGCCCCCCCGGGAATCACGAAGACCTTTTGGCAGCTCAACCTCGTTCGCGATTCGGATTCGCGCGACGTCCACGAGGCTCTCAGTCTCTTCGTGGACGTCGCCGACGACGACGGGATCAAGGACATCGATTCGATCTATTTTTTGAACGACGAGCAGGAGCTCTTCTGGAGGCTCGACTCCGGCAATTGGGCAAAGAGCGAGGAGAACGGCGATCTGTGGGTCGGATCGAACGAGATCGTCATGAACGACCGCTCGCCGATCCCCCGAGGCGCCTACCGCGTCATGGTGACGAGCCTGTCGGGCGAGCGCTCGGTCAAAACGATCGAGGTGTCGACGAAGCGGATCGACGCGGGGAGAGTCGCGTTTCCCGGCGCCCTGCGCGAAAGCGGCGCGATTCGCGTGACGGGGCCCTACCGCGAGATCACGCTTTGGTTCTACAACCGGTCCGGCGACCTCCTCGCCGCGCACTCGGGGCCTCCGGGCACAATTCCGCTCTCGGCGATCGGCGGGGGCTCCACGCTCCTGCTTGCCGTGCGGAGCTTCGACGTGTACGCCTACGACGCCGCGCAAGGATGCGGCGTCATCTCGGGACCCTACGACTTCTAGGCCGAGCGGGAGCGCTTGCGCCACGTCGTGAGGAGCTCGATCGCGCGCTGCCAAAACGTCTTGCCGAACTTCTCCGCGTAATCGAGGACGGCCTCTTCGAGGGAGAAGTTGTTGCCGTACTTGCGCTTCAGCGCGTCCCAATGGGCGATAAGCCACAGGTACAGGTCCGCCTGGGTTCTGCCCGGGAAGCGCGAGAGCAGGCGATCCGCCTCGATGAGCTTGATGATCGGGGTGTAGAGCTCGTTGTACCAGGACTTGCCCGCCTCGACGAACGGGATCTCGTCCTTCCGATTCAGGTTGAGGTAGTATTTGTGGACCTGGATGTGCCTGAGGATCTCTTCGTAGCGGCCCGTCGCGGTGAAGTCGAGCTCCTCGGGCCGGATGATCTTGCCGAGATCGGAGTTCGCGAAGGCGGTCTTCTTCTCGTACTGAATGACCGCCCGCTTGAGGTCCTGGCGGGTCATGCGCGGCTTGATCTTGATCTTGGAGCCGAGCGAGACCACCTCGGCGTCGATCGCCTCGCCCCCTTGAGCCCTCGCCACCGAGACGCGGTGGTTGCCGTCCCTCACGAAGTAGACTCCGCCGATCTCGTAGAGCGTGATGGGAGGCAGCCTCACGTCCTTCAGGTGGGCCTTGTCCACGTTCTCCCAGCGGCTGCGCACGTACTCGTGGCGGGGGAGGAAGGTGTTGTCGAAATCCTTGTAGCGGCCCTCGCTTCCGACGATGAGGTCGATCGGGACGGTTCGCATGCCCACGTAGGACTCGTTCGTCGGCTTCAGGAGCTCCCGCACGTCCTGGAGGGAGAGCAGCTCCTGGCGCTCGGGGCTGAGCGCGTTCAGAAACTTCGAGAACGTCTCGCGAGTGCGCGCCCGGTTGAAATCATCGCGCGCGAGGCTGTCGATGACCGGATCGCTCATGGAGCACCCTCCGTGTCGATCACGACGTGCTCGAAGGCGTTTACCACCCGCGTCGCGGCGAACTGCGTGACGCGCTTCGCGTTGATGTCGTAGAGGTGAATGTGGCCGTGAACGAGGTAGGTAGGCCTGAATAGCTTCATGAACCAGATAAATACCTGAAAACCGCGATGAGCCCGGTCTTGACCGTCCTGGATTCCCCGAGGCGCCGCGTGCGTCAGGAGGATGTCCAGGTACCTTCCGTAAAAGATCCGATTGAAGAGCAGCGAGGGGAGCAAGCCCAAGCAATGGAGGAACATGCCGAATTCCGAATACTGATTCTGTCCGTCATTGTACCGCATACTACCGCCAAGTCCCGCGATGATCAAGCCCCTCACGTGCTTGATCTTGCCGCTGATCTCGACCGCGCCGAAGGAGCGCTCCTCGCGCCGCCGATTTGTCGCTTCCTCGCCGAAGCCTCCGCGGTAGTCCGGAAGGTAGGTGAGGTTGTGGTTGCCGAACACGAACAGGAGGGGCTTGTTGAGCGAGCTCACGATGAACCCATAGTAGTCGAGGTCGAGATCCCCGGCGCCGAGGACGAGATCGATGTCCGCGAAGCGGCTCTTGATCTGCCCGGAGTAGACCAGCGAATCGGTCTCGTCGGAGACGCAGAGAATTTTCATGCGCGCCGCCCTCGATCGGCGGGGCGCGCGCTTGTAAGCCGCGATCGAGTGGGATACGATCTCCGTGTGAAAAGGGTAATCGCCTTGCAGGCGATGCCGACGATAAAGGGGAGCGCAGGGAGCCGGAGCATGGGCTTTTTCCTCGCGGGAAGGGTATTCGGTTTCCCGCCGGTTGTAAAGGACGCGCGCTCCGAGAGAGATCGAGGAAAGCATGAGAATACCCCTGGTGGCGCTCGCGGCCGGCACGATCCTCGCCGCCGCGGCGTGGTGCGGACCGCTGTTCGATCAGGGGCAGGACGCCCTTCGGGCGAACCAGCCCGAGAAGGCGAAGAGCCTCCTCGAGGCGGCGATCAACGAGGATCCTCAGAACGGGAAGACCTATCTCTACCTCGGCATCGCGGACATGCAGCTCGGCTCCGACGACGACGCGCTCCAGGCGCTCAAGCAGGGCCTGGCGGTCTCCGGCCAGTACGCCGACACCTTCTATTTTGACATCGCGAACGTCTACTTCATCGAGGGACAGAACACCCTCGCCGAGGGGATGTACACGAAGGCGCTCGAGAGGAATCCCTCCTTCGCCGACGCCTATCTCAACCGCGCGAACGCGCGGATGAACCTCAAGTCCTTCGACGGGGCGGTCGCCGACTATACGGTCTACCTCACGCTCGCGCCCGACGCCCCGCAGCGCGACAGCATCGAGAGGCTCATCGGCCTGCTCGGCGCCGCGAAGACCCGCGCGGAGCAGGAAAAGATCGCGGCGGAGAAGGCGCGGGAGGCGGAGGCGGCGCGGCAGAAGTCCATTCTCGCCGGAGTTCTCCAGCAGCTGCAGAGCTCGTCGGCCGACACGAAGAACCTCCAGGCAGGGAACGCCGCCATCCAGGACAACAAAGCGAACCTCGGTCTCGACGACTGAAAGGTACGGCGGGGAACATATGGAAAGACGACATCTCTTCATCGCGGGCGGCGTCCTCGCGGCGCTCTTGATCGCGGGCGGCGGCGTGCTCGTGGGTACGGGCGCGATCGGGTCGGGAGCCGACCGGCTTCGGGACAACACCCTCATCCTCGCGAAAAGGTACGCCGACCAGGGCGAGTACCAGCACGCCCTCGACCTGCTCGACAGGCTCCTCCTGCAGAATCCGAGCGACCCGCAGGCGCGCTCGGCCGAGGAGGAGATCGTGAAAGCCATGAAAAACTCGCAGGCGGGCAGCCGGCAACAGTCGACGCTCGACGCCGCGAAGCTCAGCGCGAGCCTCGAAGACCTCGGCAGGTCCCTTCAGCGGGACGCCTCGCGCCCGCTTCAGGTCGTTCAGCAGTCCGAGCCGATCGCCCCGGCGCCGGCCGGCGAGAGCGCCGCCGCGAAGGCGGCCCGGGAGCGCGCGCAGCGCGTTCGGTCCTTGATCAACCAGGGCATCGAGCGGATGAACGGCGGCGACTACAACGGAGCGAGGAGCAAGTTCGGCGAGGCGCTCGACGTCGATCCGAGCTCCGCCGAGGCGCTCGCCGATACCGGCGAGTCGTACCTCGAGGACCCCAGCGGCGCGGGGAACCTCTCGAAGGCCGCCGACTACGCGAACAGGGCGATCGCGCAGGACCCGAATCTGTGGCTTCCGCACTACACGCTCGGCAAGGTCTTCGAGCAAACCAAGTCGTACGACAACGCCGAGAGGGAGTACGCGGCGGCGGCGCGTCTCGATCCGGAGAACGGCCTCCTGCCCTTCGAGCTCGGAAAGATTCAGTACCGCCTCGGCAAATACGACGCGGCGAAGCACTCCTTCCAGAGCGCCATTCAGCTCGATCCGAAGAACGAGAAGGCGGACTACGATCTCGGCGCCACGCTGCTCCAGCTCGGCGACCAGACCGACGCGCTTGCGGCCTACCAGACGGCGACCACGGTCGATCCTTCCTACGGGAACGCCTTCTTCGCCGTCGGCGAGCTCCTTCGCGGCAGCGGAGACTTTCGCGGCGCCGAGGCCGCCTACCGGAAGGCGGTCGCCCTCGAGGCCGGCAATCCCGCCTTCAACCGCGGCCTCGCCGTATCGCTCTATTCCCAGGGCAGGTATCAAGAGGCGCGGGCCTATTTCCTGAACACGCTGAGCCTCGAGCCGAACCGCGCCGAGAACAGCTACAACATGGCGCTCGACGAGCTGAAGCTCGGAGCGGCGCAGGAAGCCCTCCAATACGCGAAGCAGGCCACCGGGCTCCAGCCGGACTCGGCGACCGCGAGCTACACGCTCGGCGAGGTCTACGAGTCGCTGAAGGACACGGACAACGCCATCAAGTACTATGGGCAGGCGGCCTCGCTCGATCCGACCTACGTTCCGCCGCGCATCAACCTCGGCGTGATCTACGACGACAGCGGGCTGTACGACAAGGCTCTTTCGAGCCTGCTCGAAGCGTTCCAGCTCGCTCCCGGCTCGGTCGAGGTGAACAACGACCTCGGAAACGTCTACCTTCACACGCAGCTCTACAAGGACGCGATCGACCATTACACGCGGGCCCTCTCCGAGCGGCCGAACGACACGCTCATCCGGTACCACCTCGCGATCGCGTACATCCAGTCAAAGGAGTACGACTCGGCGCAGTCCGCGCTCCTGGAGATCGTGAAGATCGACCCGTCCTACTGGGACGCCTATTATCAGCTGGGGAACGTCTACTACCAACAGGGCAACAAGGACGCCGCGAGGTCGGTCCTGAGCGCGCTTCTCGACAAGGACCCGCAGTACGACAAGAAGGCGGACGTCGAGAAGCTTCTCTCGAACTAGACGCCGTCGGCGCGGCCTTTCAGAGGATTCGCCCCACGAGCCGGTAGAGGTCGGCTCGAGAGAGCTCGAACCAAATGGGGCGTCCGTGAGGACAGCGGGCGTCCTCCAGCCCAAAGACCCCGGCGATGAGCTCGCGGGCGCCGAGCGCGTCGAGCGGATCTCCCTCCTTCAGCGCCGCGCGGCAGGATACCGTTGCGAAGAGCTCGCGCTCAAGATCCCCCACGGTGCCCCGGAGGCCGAGCAGGAACTCAACGACCGACTCTTCGTGCGAGAGGCACGCCTCAGGAAGGCGGGTGATCTCCCAGCGACCTTCCGAAACCCGGCGAGCGGAGATGCCGAGCGCCTCGTAGCGTTCCCTGCCCGCGGCGAGCGCCTCCTCTTCGTCCTCCGACGCCTCGAAGGCGCGGGGCACGAGCAGGCTTTGCACCGCGCCCCTTCGCGAACGCATCTCCTCGAAGAGAAGACGCTCGTGCGCCGCGTGCTGGTCGACGAGAAAGAGCCGCTCCCCGACCTCGGCGAGGAGGAACAGCCCGAAGGCCTGACCGAAGTAGCGGATCTCCGAGCTCCTCGCCGCAGGCGCGGGGACGCCGGACGATTCGAGGTCCGGCGTCCCCGCGACCGCCCGCGCCGAGGGGAGCGTCCGCCACGCGCCGAAGTCGACCTCAGGCTCGGCGGCGACGAGACCCAAAGCCGCCTGCGGGATTCCGTCGGGGGAGGGCGTCGGAGCGCCGGGCTTCCCCGGGCTCGCGCCGAAGGAGAGCGCGAAGGGGCCGAGGTCGCGCCTGATGAGCTCGACGAGCGCGTGGTGGATCTCCGGCAGGTTTCGCAGCCGGGCCTCCCGCTTGGCCGGATGGATGTTGAAATCGACGAGCGAAGGGTCGATCTCGAGAAAGACGAAGGCGACCGGGAAATGACCCCCGGGAAGGAGGCCGCCGAAGCCGTACTCGACGGCCTGTATGAGGCCGAACTCGTAGATTCGACGGCTGTTCACGAAGATCTGGATCTGCCTACGGTCCCTGCGGTAGAGGGAGGGCCCGCCCGCGATCACCGTCGCGGAGAAGCCGCTTCCCCGCATTTCCATCACGCGCAGAAGCCCGGAGGGCAAGCCGTGCGCCGCGACGCAACGCTCCTTCAGCGCCGCTCCCCGCGCGCCGCCTGCGTGGGGAAGGTAGAGCTTCATGACGCCGTCGACGAAGAGCTTGAAGGAGGCAGCGGGGAAGGGGAGCGCCTTGTCGAGAAACATCGAACGGCACAGGCCGGTCTCGGCCGAGGGGCCTTTGAGGAACTTCCGCCTTCCCGGAATCGCGAAGAAGAGGTCGGCGACCTCGACGATCGTTCCGACGCTTCCCTGCGACTCGCCGAGCGAGACGAGCCTCCCGCCCTCGACGCGAAGCGTGAAGGCCGCGGCCGCCTCCGATCGGCGGCTCGTGATGAGGAGCTTCGAGCAGGTCGCGATGCTCGACAGCGCCTCGCCGCGAAAACCGAGGCTCCTCAGCCGGTAGAGGTCGTCCTCGGTCTCGATCTTCGAAGTGGCGTGCGCGAGCCAGCAGAGCTCGAGGTCCTCCTTCGTCATCCCCGTGCCGTTGTCGACGCAGCGGACCGAGCTGACCCCGCCGTCTCGGAGGTAGAGCGCGATCTCCCCCGCGCCGGCATCGATCGCGTTGTCGAGAAGCTCCCGCACTACCGAGAGCGGGCGGTCGATCACCTCGCCAGCCGCAATCTTGCGGGCGACGGAATCGGGAAGAACGCGAATCGATGTACGCGGATCGCTCGTTTCCATGTGCTCCTCGGGCGGCGCGGCGTCCGCGCCGCGCTCGAAGGGGGGTTCCAGAGTCCGGGTCCATGATGGGCCTTGAGGCGGCATCCGTGTCAACCGAGGCGCCCGCGACGGGCGGGAATTTGAAAAGTAGGTGAGGCGGATTCAAAACCACGGGGCATTTCAGGAGTGAAAACGCCGCGGCGAACGTGTCGGGGCTACGAAGCCGCTATTGGATGATGGTGTGGCATTCACCATCACATCGGATCAGGGCACCCTATCCGGCCCTTTTCAATTCCAATCCACCCCGATTATAGTCATGAAGGTAAGAACGGTGAAAGTCGGTGTTCATGAAAGGCGCAGCATGATCCTCCCCGACGATCGCGACCCTCGCTTCGTCACCATCCGCCGCGGAGGGACGCTCACGGATTCGGACCACCACCTTCTCGCCTCGTGGGCGGCGGCGTGCGCCGAGCACGTCCTGCACCTCTTCGAGTCGGCGAGCCCTTCGGACTCGCGGCCGCGTCACGCAATCGAGCAGGTTCGAGCATGGGTGCGCGGCGAGATCACGATGTCCCAGGCCCGCTCCGCGGCCGGCGCGGCGAACGCGGCGGCCAAAGATCTGAGCGGAGCCGCGCGCCATGCCGCCTATGCCGC
>JASHNV010000171.1 GCA_030041455.1 Spirochaetia bacterium | reverse complement strand
TGAAATCGGAATCCTACGAAGCGACGTTCAAGACTCACGCAGGGTCGCGCATCGGGCGAATATCGAGGGGCCGGGAGCTCCGTCGGTACCCGCGCAAACAATTTCTCCTTCGTCGAGATCAGGAGCGGCTTCCGGGTCTCACACCTGTCCAGTCCGCATGACTCGAATGCCCCCTGCTCGACATGATCGAGACGTGCTAAGATCTGGTGACAATTCAGGTCCCAACGACGTCAAAGTACCCATGATGACTCCAGGGTACCTCATGCCCAAGCCGAAGGCGTGAGAGGTTGGATCTTTGCTTCCCCAGTGTGGGATGTTCGGGCGGCGCTTTGCGTCGGCGCGGAAGGGAGAACATATTGAGCGGCACGCACCTTAGCCCTTGGAAAGCGGGCGGTATCTTGTTCGCTATCCTCGGAATCCTTTCATGCGTCGGATGCGGGAAGACGACCGCGTCCAAAACACCGGCGAAGCCGCCGGAAGTCGAGGTCGCCAGCGTAGTCCAAAAGGACATCCCTATTCCAAGCGAATGGGTGGGCACGCTGGAGGGCTACGTCAACGCCCAGATCCAGCCGCACGTCACGGGCTACCTCATCACGCAGGACTATCGCGAAGGATCCTACGTTTATAAGAATCAAGTTCTCTTTGAGATCGATCCCCGGCCGTTTCAGGCCGCTTTGGACCAGGCGAACGGACAACTCGCCGAAGCGGAGGCCGCGGTCGGCGAAGACACGCTGAACGTGAACCGGGACATCCCCGAAGCCAAGGCTCACGCGATTCCGCAAATGCAGCTTGAGACGGACCAGGAGCAGGAGCTCGGGGCGAAGGCGACCGTCCAGGCCGCCGAGGCGGCCGTCGAGCAGGCGCAACTGAACCTGGGATATACCAAGGTTCGTTCCCTGATCGACGGAATCGCCGGGATCGCTCAGGTCCAGGTCGGCAATCTGGTCACGCCGTCGAGCGTTCTCACGAGCGTTTCCCAGGTGGATCCGATCAAAGCCTATTTCGAGATCGGCGGGGCCGACTGGTCTCGGGTGGCCGGAAAGATCGACCCGGGGGCCGCGAGCCTTCCTTCCCGAATGCAGCCCATCCCCCTCCAGCTCATTCTGCCCGACGGCGAGACGTACGGCGACACCGGCCGAATCCTCTTCGCCGACCGGGCGATGGACGTGCAAACGGGAACGATAGAAATCGTGGGCGCCTTCCCGAATCCCCAGCGAATACTTCGCCCGGACGAAACGGCGACGGTCCGCGCGGTCACCCAGGTGCTCCGCGGCGCGCTCCTGGTTCCCCAGCCCGCGGTGACGCAGCTGCAGGGGAGCTACCTCGTCGCGGTGGTCGACGCCGACAACCGCGTCAGCATCCGGAGCGTCGAGGTGGGGCCGCAGGTGGGAACCCTTTGGGTCGTCACGCACGGCCTTGAGCCCGACGAGCGGGTCGTGGTCATCGGCGCCGAGAAGGTGCAGACGGGGACGGTGGTCGCGCCGGTGCCCTACACGCAAGCGGCGGAGGGAGACTGATCGATGTCTAGATTCTTCATCAACCACCCGATCGTCGCCATCGTGATTTCCATCCTGACGGTGATCCTCGGCGCCATTACCGTCGTCCGCCTTCCGATCGCCGAGTTTCCCAATATCACCCCTCCCGAGGTCAGGATCCAGGCCACCTTTACCGGCGCCGAAGCCCAAACCCTCGCCGAGTCGGTGGCCACGCCCATCGAAGAGCAGATCAGCGGCGTGGACAACATGAGCTACATGTGGTCGGTCAACGCCACCTCCAACGGCCAGACGACCATGACCGTGGACTTCGCCGTCGGGACCGATCCGAACGCCGACTTGATCCTTACGCAAGAGCGCGAGACCGAGGCCGCCCCTGAATTGCCGGCGCAAGTGGCGCAATACGGCGTGACGATGCAGAAATCCACCCACAACCCCCTCATGCTCGTCGCCCTCTATTCCCCGAACGGCACCCACGACGCGGAGTTTCTCGCCAACTACGCCTACATCAACCTCATTGACCCCGTCACGCGCCTGCCGGGCGTGGCCAACGTTTCGGTTTTCGGCGCGGGTCAGTACGCGATGAGGATCTGGCTGGATCCCCAGGAGCTCGCGAGGCTCGGCATCACGGCCGCCGACGTGATCAACGCGGTCGAGGCGCAAAACACGGTAAACCCGGCCGGGCAGATCGGCGGCGAGCCGGTGCCGGCCGGCCAGCAATACACCTACCCCGTGCTCGCCCAGGGATATCTCGTGACGCCCGCGCAGTTCGGCGACATCATCGTGCGCGAAAATCCCAACGGCGGCGTCGTGCGCCTCAGGGATGTGGCGAAGATCGAGCTCGGATCGCAGTACTACACGCTCATGGGCCGCCTGAACGGAAAGCCGAGCGCCGTGATCGCCGTGTTCCCGTTGCCCAGCGCGAACGCCATCGACACGGCGAACGCCGTCAAGGCCCTCATGGCCCAATGGAAGCCGAACTTCCCCCAGGACATGACGTACGCGATCTCGCTCGACACCACCCAGGCCGTGACGGAAGGTATCAAAGACACCGTCCTGACGCTTTTGCTCGCCATCGGCCTCGTGATTCTCGTGGTGTACGTCTTCCTGCAGGGCTGGCGGGCCACGCTGATTCCGCTCCTCGCGGTGCCCGTCTCGTTGATCGGCACCTTCATCTTGTTCCCCGTGTTCGGCTATTCCATCAACACCCTCACCATGTTCGGCATGGTGCTCGCCATCGGCCTCGTGGTGGACGACGCCATCGTGGTCGTCGAGGCGGTGGAGCGCCACATCGAGGAAGGCCTGTCGCCCAAGGAAGCCGCCATCAAGGCGATGGAGGAGATCTCGGGTCCGGTCATCGGCATCGCGCTCGTTCTTTCCTCCGTCTTTATGCCGACGATTTTTGTCCCGGGTATCACCGGGCAGCTCTACAAACAGTTCGCCCTGACGATTGCCGTTTCCGTGATCATTTCCGCCTTCAACGCCCTCAGCTTGACCCCGGCCCTCGCCGCGTTGCTGCTGCGGCCGCAAAAGTCGCGAGGCCTGCTCGGGCGGTTCTTCGATTGGTTCAATCGAACGTTCTCCCGCGGACGGGACGTCTACCTGCGCATCTCGAAACGACTCATTCGCAGCGGCGCTTTCGCCATGATCCTCCTCGGGCTGTGCGTGGTCGGAGTGCTGTTCTTTGTGAAAGGAATGCCGCCGGGCTTTTTGCCCCTCGAAGACGAGGGCTATTTTTTTGTGAACATGCAGCTCCCGCAGGACTCTTCGCTGCAGGAGACCGGCGCGGCGGCGCGAGTGGTCGAGCGGATCCTTTCCCAGACGCCGGGCATCCAGTACGTCACGAGCGTCGTCGGCTTCAGCTTGCTGAGCTACATTCAGACCACGTACACGGCCTTCTTCTTCGTCGTCGAGAAGCCCTGGAGCGAGCGCACGAAACCGGACGAGCAGCACGACGCCATCCTCCATCACTTAAATGACGTACTCGCACAGCTTCCGCAAGGGACCGTCTTCGCCTTCTCCCCGCCCGCCATTCCCGGCGTAGGGACCTCCGGCGGCATTACGATGGTCCTCGAAGACCGCAACGGCCAAGGAATTCCCTACCTGGCGGCCAACGTGAATAAGTTCATCGCCGCCGCCGGCAAGCGCCCGGAAATCGCGAGCATCAGCACGTCCTTCAACCCTAGCGTGCCGCAGGAGTTTGTGGACGTGGACCGCCTGAAGGCCATGAAGCTCGGCATTCCCATTGCCGAAATCTACCAGACCGTCCAGACCTTCATGGGCGGCTATTTCGTGAACTACTTCAACCGCTTCGGCCGGCAATGGCAGGTCTACGTGGAAGGCGCGGGGCCCTACCGCACAAACACCGCGGATTTGAGCCAATACTACGTTCGCAACAACCTCGGGCGCATGGTCTCGTTGTCGGCGCTGGCCAAATTCGAGCCGCGCTATGGACCGGAGTCCATCATGCACTACAACGAGTATACCTCCGCGGAGCTCAATGCCGCCGCGGCCCCCGGCTACAGCTCGATGCAAGCCATGGCCGCTCTCCAGCAGGTATTCAGGGAGACGATGCCGCAAGGCATGGGCTACGACTGGATGGACATGTCCTATCAGGAACAACAGGCGGCGCGCGGCGTTCCGCCGATAGCGATTTTCGCGATGTCGTTCCTGTTCGTTTTCCTCATCCTGGCTGCGCTCTACGAAAGCTGGTCTCTCCCGTTCAGCGTGCTGCTCTCGACGCCCATCGCCGTCTTGGGGGCGTTCGGCGTGTTGTATTTGCGGCGCGTGGTGGAGCTCGCTATCATGCCTGCCTATATGGTCGGGCTCGAAAACGACGTGTACGCGCAAATCGGCCTCGTCATGTTGATCGGTCTTACCGCCAAGGATGCCATCTTGATCGTGGCCTTTGCCAAGCAGCAGTACGATAAGGGGCGGCCGCTCATGGACGCGGCTCTCGAAGGAGCGCGGTTGCGCCTGCGCCCCATTCTCATGACGTCGTTCGCGTTCATTTTCGGGGTCGCGCCGCTTTGGGTGGCGTCCGGCGCGGGAGCCGTTTCCCGGCAGATCATGGGAACCACGGTCATCGGCGGCATGCTTGCGGCCTGCCTCATCGGCGTCTTTTTCGTTCCGGTCATTTTCTGTGTCGTCGAAAGAATCGCGGGCGGCCGGAGGGCGCGAACCCCCCAGCCGACCGATTCGCCGGGGCGAGCCGAAGGATGAGGTGTCCTCGCCTGCTTCTCTTGATCGCGGTATGCGGGCTGCTCGCCGGGTGTCTGCTGGGCCCGAACTATCGCCGGCCCCCGGTCGCCGTTCCCGCGGACTATCGGAGCCAGCTCGCCGGCTCGCCTTCGGAGCCCCCGGCCGCCTCTCTGGGCAACGAGAAATGGTGGACCGTTTTTCGCGATCCTGTCCTGCAGCACCTCATCGCCACGGCGCTGAAGCAGAATTACGACGTGCGCATCGCCGCAACCCGGGTTCTTCAGGCGCAGGCGGAGCTCGGGATCACGAGCTCCGCACAGTTGCCGACGGCGTCCGTCGGCACGGAGGCGTTCAGCGAGAGCAATCCCCAAGTCGCCAGCATCATCCCGGCCTACGAGGAAAACGCGGGCGAGGTGAGTCTGTCCGTCCTTTGGAACCTGGACTTCTGGGGGAAGTACCGGAGAGAAACCGAGGCGGCCCAAGATCAGCGCTTGGCGACTGAGTGGGGCCGTCAGGCCGTGATCGCCTCGGTCGTGTCGGGCGTCGCCGCCGACTACTTTCAGCTTCGCGAGCTGGACCAGTCGCTCGAAATCTCGGAACGCACCCTAGCCTCGCGGCAGGACTCGCTTCGCCTCACGCGTATTTTGGAGGTTCATGGCTCGGCGTCGCTCCTCGACCTCCGCCAGACGGAGGAATTGGTCGACGCGGCGGCGGAGCAGATCCCCGACCTGGAACGTCAAATCCAACAAGAGGAGAACGCGATCAGCGTTTTGCTGGGAGAGAATCCCGGACCCATCGCGCGAGGCCTGAAACTGACCGAGGAGCCGCTTCCCGCGAGCGTGCCCGCGGGCCTACCGTCCGAGCTTCTCGATCGGCGTCCCGACATCCGCGAGGCGGAAGCGGACTTGATGGCCGCCAACGCGGACGTCGGCGTTGCCAAAGCCGATTTTTTCCCCAACATATCCCTCACCGGCACCGCGGGACTCGCAACCTATACGCTCGCCAACCTGTTCACCCCGTCCGCCGTTCTCTGGAACGGAGTGGCCTCGCTTACGCAACCTATTTTTGAGGCCGGCGCGCTGCGCTCGGGCATGCAGCTCGCTCAGGCGCAGGAAGAGCAAATGTTGCTGACCTATAAGGAGACCATCATCGAAGCCTTTCAGCAGGTTTCCGACGCGCTCATCGCCTATCAAAAGGACGGCGAGTTCCGCAAGCGGCAGGAGCAGCTCACCTCCGCGGCGGCGGACGCCGACCGGCTCTCGAAAATCCTGTATGACCACGGCGGCGTGAGTTACCTGCAGGTGCTCACGAGCGAAACGAATTACTTTGCCGCGCAATTGAACTTGGCGCAGGCGGAGCTGAACGAGCGGCTCGCGTTGGTTCAGCTGTATAACGCCCTCGGCGGCGGCTGGCAGCAGGGAGAGTAGGTCCCGGCGTCTGCAGCGGGGCGAAAACGGCCGATTCTTGCCCGGGGAAAAGGGGCTTCTCACCGTGCGTCGTCGCGCGCTGTCCGTAGCCCGGACAACGACCACGGATCTCCCGTGAAGGCGCGCCATCTCGGCCCCCATCGAACTTCGGCAATGCCGGCCGAGCGCTCGAGAAGGAAGAGAAGATCTCCGCTTCAAATCCCGACGTCCGGTCCTTCGGGCTTCGCCTCGAGAGCGTCAGCCGAGGATCTCCGCGAGCCGCTCGAAGCTCGTCTCCCATCCGATGCAGGTGTTCGCGCAAACCTCGCGGGAGGTGAATCCGGAATGCCGAAGCGTCAGGCGCGTTCGTCCTTCGATCGGCTCGAGCACGTAGCTCACCGTCGTTGGAGCCTGAGGCGATCCGGCGGCGCGCCACGTGTGCACGAGTCGTCTCGGGGAGTCGACTTCGAGAAACTCCCCCTCAAGGACGTACGGCCGGCCGCCGCCGACTCCCGAGGCTCTCCAGGCGCCGCCCACGCGCGGCTCACCCGCCCATTCCCTCGTGTCGAAGACGCCGCCCCGGACCCACCA
Organism: Spirochaetia bacterium; assembly: GCA_030041455.1. Taxonomy (GTDB): domain Bacteria; phylum Spirochaetota; class Spirochaetia; order DAHUYW01; family DAHUYW01; genus DAHUYW01. Next base: position 8,715 of record JASHNV010000171.1, on the reverse strand, counting down.
CTTCGTAATCTCCCCCGACGCGATCGCCTGAAAAACGCGTGACGGCGGCGCCGTCACCTCGACGCTTGCAAGGATTTCTCCCGCCGCAAGGTCGGCGACTGCTCGTGCTTTTCCGCCTGGATTGTCGCTCATAGGTTCTCCTTCGCAATTCGATCCATGCACTACAGACGTGTATGCCGTCGGAAAGGGTTCGGTCTCCTCCGAGTTCCCCATGAGGTTCCGAGCTTCAGCGTGCGACCGCTCGCTCAGGCGGCGTGGTGGAGACGCTGGGCCTTGAGGTACGATGGCTCGACGTGAGACCGCTCGTCGCGGGAGAGGGATCCGAAGGAAGCAATCGGTCCAGGCGATTGCTCGGTTCGCGCCATGGAGCCGGCCCCTCGCGGTATCGCCCCGCTCGGGAGTACCGGCGGCCGAGCGCCCGGTCTTCCACGACAGCTGACGTCGAGGTTTGCCGTGAGGAACAGGAAGGGAAATCTCGACGGACCCCTCGGATGAGCCCGGAATCGGGCTGGCGTTCGAGCCGAAGGGCGGTCTTTTCTTGAGCGCCTTTCCTGCGGCGGAGCTGACGGGCACGTGCGTGAGCTCAGGACCGATCGCGCGGGAAGCGGCTTTCGTTGCTCGATGCCCTCATCGCCTGAACCGCGAGGGAGCGCTTTCGTGTTCGGACAGGCGAAGGGCCTAGGATGCGGGATCGAGGACCGACTCACATCCGAACCTCTCGGCCAGCTCGGAGCCCTTGTACACCGTGAGACGGGTGACGAACAGGGCGTCGATCGCGAGAAGCATGAGCCCGAAGGCTTTCGGCGGTCCCCCCGGCGCGTCGGCTCGGAAGAGAAGGAACGCAGGCAGTCCGTTGGAACGAGCATGTCGCAGGGTCCATCCTCCGCGGAGACCCGAGCCGAACGGATGAAGCGCCAATACCTTCATCACGTCGCGCTTCCCTCGATACCACGCCGGGAACGGCGGCATCGAAAGGATCACGTCGTCGCGTAAGAGCGCCGCGAGCGCCGCCGGATCGTTCGCTTCCCAAGCCTTCATAAAGCTCTCCAGCAGAGCCTGTTCCGACCCCGCGGCACTGCTCGGGCCGACAGCGGCGGGGCGGGAGAGGTCCGTTCCGGCGCGACGCGCGGCCGTCATGGTCGAACGGGCGCGATGCAGGGCGCTTTTCACGGAGGCTACCGAGGAGTCGAGCCAATCGGCGATCTCGGCTGCGCTCCACTCGAGAACGTCGGCAAGCAGGAGGACCGCCCGTTGGCGCGCCGGAAGGCGCTGCAAGATCTCCAGGAACGCAAGCGAGACGCTCTCGAGACGAAGACACCGCGCCTCAGGCGATTCGCCTGAGGCTTCGACGACCTCGTCGGGACAGGGTTCGATCCACAGACCGGCCGCGGGCTCGGTAGGCAGGGGATCGTCGGCGCTCCACACCTTCCCCGCGGCCTCGGGGAGCGTCCGCCTCCGCCGTTTCCTGAGCGCATCGAGGCAGACGTTCGTCGAGATGCGATAGAGCCACGTACGAAACGACGCTTCCTTGCGAAACGACTCGCGAGTCCGCCAAGCCCTCAAAAAGGTTTCCTGGACGAGATCTTCCGCGTCGGCGAACGAGCCCGTCATTCGATAGCAATGAACCAGGATCTCGCGCCGGTGAGGCTCCACGAAGCTCGCCCAGTCGGACGCCTCTCCGGTTTCTTCGGCCCGGTCGCGCACGATGTCTCCTCCCCACGAAGATGAGGTAACCCTGAATCTACCGGAGCGCTTCCGTGCCGTCAACACGGCGATGCTCATGAACGAGGCGAGACCGGCGCTTTCTCTCGCGCTCGAGCCTCGATGCGTTTGCCCGCGGCGTCGGCAGGCACCCTCGACGCAACGCTTTCGAGCTCTCCTGCGAAGAGGACCTCGAGGCGGCGAATCTTCCCTTGACCACGCCGTCGAAGCCGATTATACCCCCTTGTCGAGGAGTCTCGCATGGACATACGACTCGCTGTCAGGCCCGGGAATCGGCGCGGCCTCGGCGCCGCTCGAACGCTTGCCCTCGTCGTCTTTTTCATGAGCCCGACGGCGGCATTTTCGCTCGACGCGAAGGCGCTTCCGCCGGGAGCGGCCTACGAGGTCGGATTCTCTCCGGGAGGAACCGCCCTCTCGGTCGTCCTCGATTCCATCAGACAATCGCGGAAGAGCGTCCTCATGGCCTGCTACGGATTCACCTCACGGCGGATCGCGCGGGCGCTCATCGAAGCGGAGCGACGGGGCGTCCGGGTTGCCGTCGTTGCGGACTACGAGGCGAGCCGGGAGCGGTATTCTCTCTTGTCGCTGCTATCCCGGAACGGTATCGCAGTCCGCCGCGACGCGCGCTACGCGATCGAGCACAACAAGTTCATCGTCGTCGACGGGGAGGCCGTCGAGCTCGGATCGTTCAATATGTCGGAGTCGGCCGCGACGCGAAACGCCGAGGACGCGCTCCTTCTCGACAACGTTCCGGGCTTGGCCGCCTCCTACGCCGCGGAGTGGCGGCGCCTCTGGAACGAGTCGCGATAGAGGCCGCTCAAGCCGGAGGGGAATCGGCTTCGTTCGCGAACTCTCCCGCGAGGTCGGCACGTACGCCGTCGCGCATCGGGCTTCCCGCGCCAGCTTCGTCGTTCGCTCCGAGACCGCACCGGTGCGCCCGGCGCGATCCCCGCAGGCGGCGGAAGAGACCGCGGCCCTGTGCGCGGCTCCGGACTTCCGCCCGTGCGCGAAGAGGGTCCCGCATCATGTCGCGGATGCGGGGGGTACGGCAAACCCTCGTCGCCGGAGTCCGCGGCGAGTTTTCCTCGCCGCTGTCGCGAGCCGAAACGCCTGAGCCGCCCAATCCGCTTCCGCGGCGGAACCCATGGCGTCGCAACGGCGTTCCGTACGGCTTTCGTTTTTCCCGAGCGCGTCGCCGCCGCCGTCAGATCGATGAGACGTATGGGGCGTGGAGCCGAACAGACCGCGCCACCGGTTTCGACGGACAGGCGATGTTTCCCGCAATGCCGATCGTCTGCGGCCTCGTCCCGCTCAACGAGCACGAATACGTCTACCATGGTATCCTTACGGGGACGGGAAACTCCCCCGGACGTCCGAACGAGGTTTTCCCTGCGTCTCGCGACGCCATGATTCCGAGAGGCTACGAATCGGCCCCGAGGGCAGCTCCCGGACCCGAAGGCGGCCCGGCGTGATGCGGAACGACGGCGAGATCTCCACAAGGCGGGTTCTCCCCGCGCTCGACGGCCTCCATCCGCCGGCCGACAGGGCGCTCGTCTCCCTTCACGATCGACGGCCGAAGGACCGTCCCGGGAGTCGAAGGAGGCCGGTCGGCGGCTCTCGGTGGGCGGGCGATCAGGCGGCTTGGCACGGAGAGGCTCTCGAGCGGGCCGAGCGCTGTCCGGCGAGCGACGACGAATGCGTCGAGAGCCGGCAGGTCTTCGAACGGAACGAGGACCCGCACGAGGGCGGGATCGGGCGACCTGGACCGATCCCGGATCGTATCCCGGGTCCAGCCACGGCACTCACCGAATGCGACCACACGGTGCGTCGTCCACGGCGAAGCGGAGGAGCGACCCTTATGACACACGACAAGAAGCGGCTTTCCGACCTCCATTTCAGCAAGGAAGCGGCGGAGTACGATCGGTCTCAACGATACGCGCCCCTGCGAGCGGTCCATCCCAGGATCGCGGAAGAGGCCCTGAGCGAGCCCTTCCGGACCGTTCTTGACATAGGCTGCGGCACGGGCGCCCTCCTTCGGATCATTCAAGAGAAGGGAACGGACGCTCGTCTCTTCGGCATTGACCTCTCCGAGCGCATGATACGGATGGCGAAGGCAAAGCTCGGAGAGAGGGCGGACCTCAGAGTCTCTGATTCCGAGAAGCTCCCCTTCTCAAACGGAGCGTTTGACCTCGTCCTGTGCACCTTTTCCTTCCACCATTACCCAGATCCCGGCGCCGTGCTATCTGACATGAGAAGGGTTCTCGCGCCGAGCGGCAGGCTCATTCTGGCCGACCCCACCGTGCCCGTCCCGTTGAGGCAGCTGATGAACCTTGTTCATGTATTCACCAAGGATGGGACGGTCAGAATTTACTCGAAGAAAGAGATGGAGGCTCTCGTCGAGGCGGCAGGGCTTGAGATCGCGAAATGGGCGAAACTGGACTGGCATACCTACCTCTTGGCGGCGAAGAAGTCGTGACGGGAGCACGCGGAACGACCTCAGGGGCCAGGAAACGCCCGACGCGCGGCTCCCTATGCCGTGCTTCCGTGACGAGCCAGTCGGCGTCGCCGGGAATATCCCATGGTTCCGCGGCCTATCCCGCAGGGAGTGTCCCTGCCGCCCTTTCCGCGATACGCGGTTCCCTGAGGGCTCCCGCCCGTTCCGTGCGAGCATCTCCTAAAATGTCGCGCGGGGGGGTCGAGGGCCTTCCGATCCCGAAGCCCAGGCGGACACGTCGTTCGACCGGCGGCAGGCCGAAAAGGCCGCCCGCCTGAACGGTGCCCTCCGCGATCGCCGACCTCCCGACCATGGGACAGCCGGGCTCCGCTCGGAAACCCGTTCGCCTGCGACCGGTCGCCCTGGCATCCGCGTCAATGACGTTGCGGCATGTCCGGAACGCCTTCGACGATGGTACAGGTCATGGACTCGCACGAGCGGAGCTCAATCCGAGGCTCGATCGAATTGACTCGTGCGGGGACATGGCGTTGCGGTAGCTCTCGGTTTTTCCTGGAGACCTTCCATCGCGGTCGCCGGCGGGTGAAAGGTCATGCGGAGGGGCCCGTCGTCAGGGCCAGAGTACCTGAACCACCCGGGAGTTTCTCGTGTCGGCCACGTACACATGGCCCCGGGCATCGACCCCGACGCCGTTCGGAAGATAGAGTTGATTCGGACCGCTCCCGTAGGTACCGAAGGTCGCCCACTGCGCGCCGGTCATATCGTCGATGCGCTCGACGCGGTTGTTCTCGGGATCCGCGGTGTAGATTCTTCCGCGTCCGTCTACCGCGATGGAGCTCGGTCCATAGTACTGATCGTTGCCGAGCCCCTGGCTGCCGAACGCCGTCCAATTGCTCCCCGCCATGTCGTCCACGCGGACCACGCGATTGTTGTTCTGGTCGGTGACGTACATCCTGCCGGTTGCGTCCAACGCGATGCCGCTCGGCCCGTAAAAATGGCCTTGGCCCTGTCCGAAGCTTCCGAGGGTTGTCCAGTTCTTGCCGCTCATATCGTCAAAACGCACGACGCGGCTGTTGTTGAGGTCCGTGACGTAGATGCGACCCGTAGAATCAAGCGCGACTCCCGAGGGTCCGAAGAACTGATCGGTCCCCTTGCCGTGGGTTCCGAAGGCGATCCAATTCTTTCCGGTCATGTCGTCGAACCGCACGATGCGATTGTTGCCCTCGTCGGCGACGTAGATTCTCCCGCTCGAATCGAACGCAATGCCGTTCGGGCTGTTGAATTGATTCACCCCGCTGCCGAGGCTCCCGAGCGTGACCCAATTCGCCCCGGTCATGTCGTCGATGCGTGCGATGCGGTTGTTCCCCTGATCGGCGACGTAGATTCTCCCGTCAGAATCGATGCCGATTCCGGTGAGGCCCGAATACTGACCAGTTCCGCTTCCCTGCGTCCCGAACGTAGTCCAGCCGGAGGCCCCCGCCGGTTCCTTCGCGGCTTTGCCCGAGCTTCCCCCGCCGGAGTGGCAGCCCGTAAGGCCCGCGATCAGGAGGAGCGCGGAAGCGGCTGCGACAAACCAAACCTCCCGACGTCGTCTGTATATCATGGAAGTCCTCTTCAACTTCGGCTTTTCGGATCATTATCCGATCATTCGCTTGATTTGTCAAATCGAGCCGTTCTCGGGAAACCCGTGCGGCGGGCCCGCGTGCTATTCCCCGCCGAACGAAGGCGAACGTGAAACGGAGTCACGCCTGACGAAATTTCGGGATCCTCCGAGATGGGGCGGCAAGGACGGCGGTGCGGATCGGGTGGGTCGATCGATCGGGAGATGTACGCGGCCCTTCGACGATCGAAGGGCTCCGCGCGCCTTCCCCGTGAAGTCTGTGCTTCGCGCTGACTTCGGTCAGCCTGCGAAGGGAGGCGGCCAGCCCGGAACAGGGTCGGAAGCGCGCGCTTCTCCCCCTTCCTCCTCTTCGAGGTGTGCGTCAAATCCCTTGAATCGGAAAAGCTGGAATACCGCGAGTGCGACGGTCTCCGGAAGGTGTTTGAACGTTTGAATGGCGCCCAGCCTGTTCACGGCGGTCAGGCGATAGAATTTGCTTGCTTTCAAGTCGAGTCACTCCAACCGCCACGTTTGACGGCCGGCGCGTCCGATAGTTCCCATAGGGCTCGGCGGCTCACCTTGAATCCTCAGACGAACCGTCGTAGTATATCCGAGCGGGGTGGACATGAAGCTTGATGAGGAATCGGTCAAGAGAATGCTTGCGATGGGCGACATCGCCGGAACACTCAGAATCGTTCGCTCGCTCCAGCGGGAGGTCGAGCTGAAAGAGGAGCTCTCGCAGGAATATCTCGCAACGATTGCACGGCACGAGCGGGCGTTCGCGGCGCTCCAGGACGAACGGGATCGGCTTTTCAGGATGTGCACACGCTTGGAAGCGCTCTGCGACGAGCATGGGTTGTCGGCGGAGTACCTGACAATAGAAACGGAGATCAATGAGCAGACACCGAAGGCCGTCAAGCCCGAAGTGGAGGCCGCGCTTGAGGATCTTGATCAGCCCTGACGCCGAAGAGGGAGTCGAAGGCCGTTCCTCCCCGGACCACGAGCGGATAGCCGGCGCTTGAGGCACGGCGTCACCGTGAATACTTTCGAGATCGAAGACTACGCGCCCATAGCTCAGCTGGATAGAGCAACGGCCTTCTAAGCCGTAGGTCGTGCGTTCGAATCGCACTGGGCGTATATTTCATCGGAACACGCCGCTATCGGGCACAGGAAGGCGACGCTGTTGCGCTTTGAGGAGGCCTTCCCCGAATTTCCGGCGGGTCGGCGCCCGCATTGCCCGTTTCGAGGCCATCGCATTGAACCGCCCGGCGTGCTTCCGGCTGGAGCGAAAGGCGCCGGACGGGATTCGCACCCGCCGGGAACGACATGCCTTTTCACAGTACACTGAGAAATGCGGGCCATGTGCGTTATTGAAGGGCGTCGCAGGCCATATTTCGCCGGTACTATCATCGCTTAGCTTGGTCTTCGTGGATGCCGATCATGAGGAGCCACGCGCCCGAAATGAGGAACGCGAACAAAACAACGGTTGCGACGGCTGCGACATAAAGCCCTGCGCTATGTCCGAGTATGAGGAGAATTCCGCTTATAACTTCGGCGAGGTAACAAATTGTCGCGCCCGCGAGCCGCGGCGTGTTCAATCCAATAGAACTCATGCCTGCTCTGATAGCTCTAACATAGCCTATGACGAAGATGGCTGTTGCCACGACCCAGAGGACAAACCACTCAGCGCCGAGCACTCCAAGATATTGATTCCCGATAAGCGCAAGACCGCATGCCATGAATACCGTGGTGAAGCCCGATAGCATGTTAATTGCCCGGTTTTTGTGCGTCGAGTTTCGGACAATGATACCGAGATTAATCGACATCGCAACAAAAATCAAACCGGCAAGCGCCGCCGCGCCTCCGCCTACCATGATAAAGAAGTTATTCCATCGGTCCATCATACAATGCCTGTCCTCACTTCCATTTTCAGGATGGGTAAGGGTCTTGGGCGCTCAGAAATATCTGTGAAGTTATAACAGTCATACGCTCTCCGGTTGCCTTCGATCAGAGTACGGATGTATCCTCCCGCGGCGGGCGAAACGCCAACGACTCTTGCTGCAAGGCCCGCATCACGAGCTCGGCGGTCATCCTCGCGCATCTCATACCCAATGATCCCGGCGTCGTGAGGTCACACGCATGCGTCAATTCGGGGCCCCCTGCGCGCTGCCGTCGTTTGAGCCTACCGCATGTTCGAACGTACCGCAACGGATATGCATTCGGTCGAGGGGCGCGGGCAAAGAGGCCAAGGAACCGATTGTAGAACAGCAGGAGGACGACCGGGAGCGGCTTGGAGATATCGCGAGTGCGCGTCGGGACGACGAAGGCATGATCGAGATGCTCGAAAAGCGAAAGAAGAGTATCTTCGCAATCGGGCAACGGAAGGGAATCCGGGAGGACTTGAGCGATCCCGGGCCGACCAGGATCAACGCGCCTCCGCATTCCGAGAGCCGCTGCTCGGCTCAGGAAGGAGCTCTCTCGGGACCGTGGTGCCCGGGAGGCCGGCCGGGACGCGAGTGAGAAGGATCCCGGGCTCGTGAAGCAATGACTTGCGGTCGAGGCGACCGGGAAGGAATGGAAGGAGCAGACCGGCTTACGGCACAAGAGCAGGAACGACAGCGATAGATTGAGCTTGGTCGGCAACGCGAACAGCGAAACCGAGAGCGAGGCTGCGGCGGACGAAGCGATGGTGGTATCGAGCTCTAAGGGGATTGGCCTAGTCATAATGATGTGACCGCCCCGATTGCGGATACGTAGGTTACACTGCGGTCGTGAAGAACGAAGTGCAGAGCTACAAGCAAAGGGGGCGGTCGTGAAGAAGCATAGTATGGCGATTGAGAAGTTTGTAGGGCTTGACGTCCACGCAGCGACCATCGCGGTGGCGGTCGCCGAGCGGGACGGTGGGGAGGTGCGGGTACTGGGGACGATCCCGAACCGGGAG
>JASHNV010000170.1 GCA_030041455.1 Spirochaetia bacterium | reverse complement strand
TGGCTGCCTCGGAACTTCTCTCGTTAGTCGAAAGACACCTCGTGGATGGCTATACTACGCCAATTGTATTGGCAAACGTTGAATACATCATTAGAAAGCACTCGGCCAAAGTGAAAGCGAAGAAAGCACTCCAGGCTCTTATAAAGAACATTACAGTACTGCCAATGGATCACTCCATAGCCGAAGCGGCGATAGCGTCGACGTTTACTGATTTTGAAGATGCTATGCAATACTATGCCGCAGAGAAAGGGAACGTTCAGTTCATTATAACGAGAAACAAAAAGGATTATGCCAAAGGAACAATAACAGTAATGGATGCTGAAGAGTTCGTAAATCTTCATACTATCACTGTGGAAAAACCGGAGGTATGACATTTCGGTGTGTGTTGAATAACGTGCGGGGCGGGACGCCATAATTGCATGCTGATGCACGAGAGGACATCCTTATCGCATAAATATCCACTTCGTCATCTATGAGCTACGGGCTCCTGGGCCCACCCGAGGAAGTCGAACGGTTCAGGCGTCGGGCTCTGAGCGGGGAAAGAAGCGGTCCTTCGCGAAGGGAAGCGCGTCGTTCATCGCGTCGATCTGCTGCTGCTCCATCGAGTTGATCTCGTCGATGTACCTAGCCATCACCTTCTGGAGCCTCGAGTCGGCGAAGCGGTGGAGGCTGAAGTTCTCGATCGCCTCGAAGCCGCGGCGGATCTTCAAGGGCGAGCCCGCCCCGGGGTCGAAGCTCGTGATCCCGTTCGCGATCGCCCACTCGATGGGGCGATAATAGCAGGTGTTGAAGTACAGGTTGTCGATCTCGGCGGTACAGCCCCAGTACCTGCCGATCAGCCGCTCGCCCTTCGTGAGCATGAACGACATGCCGATCGGCCGGTCGGGGCGCCGCTCTTCGTAGGCCGCCATGAACACGAGCCGGTCGCGGAAGCGCTCGCACAGTCCGAGAAAGAACTCCCGCGTCAGGAACCGGGCCGCCCAAGGCCCGAACTGCGCGTTCGTCCGATCGTAGAACTGGTACATGATCGGGAAGTAGGACTTGGGGATCTCCTCCCCGCGGAGCGCCTTGAACGCGACTCCGCGCTCGTCGACCGACCGGCGCTCGCGCTTGATGTTGCGCCGCTGATTCTTGTTGAAGAGCGCGAGATAGTCGTCGAAGGCGCCGAAGCCGCGGTTGTGCCACTCGTAGCACTGGTGCCGCCACGCGACGTAGCCGCCCGCCTCGACGCGGCTCTTCCACGCCGGATCGACGAAGTTGAACCCGCACCCGGACAGACGCCTGTGCTCGCAGAGGCGCTCGATCTCGGCGAGCATGAGGCCGGTCATCTCTTCCTCGTCCGTCCCCGGAGCGATCAGGAAGCGGTAGCCGACCGACGGGGTGGCCGGACTCATTCCCACGAGCTTCGGATAGTAGCGCAGCCCGAGCTGGCGCGCCACGTCCGCCCACGCGTAGTCGTAGACGAACTCGCCCGCGCTGTGGCTCTTGATGTAGAGCGGCGCTGCCGCCACGAGGTCGCTTCCCGACCACACAGTCAGGTGGCACGGCGTCCAGCCGTTCGCGGGCGCAATGCTCCCGGAGACCTCCATTTGGCGGAGCCACTCCCAGTCGAGAATAGGCGTCGGAAGCGGCTCGGCGAGGGAGTTCCAGGCGCTTTCGTCGATTTCCGAGATATGGTCGAACCAGACTGTGCGGTAGTCGCCGCGATGCTGCGCGCCCATGCCTGCGTACTTCCCCTGGAATATCGTGCATGCGCCGGCAAAAGTAAAGAGATTCGCCCCGGAACTTTCGCCTTTCAACAGTCGTCAAAGACAGTACACTTAGAGTACAATGATCTACGGGTAAAAGCTCGCACTCGAGGGGAACGGGGCCGGGACGATGCGCCCCGGACCACACAGGCACGGGACGGTATGACGGAATGAAACTTGCAAAGCTGTTGATCGGGGGGTCGCTCGCGCTCGTGTTGGCATGTGTGGGGTGCTCCTCGAAAAGCGATCCGGCGCCCGCGGGCGGCGCCTCCGCCAAGAAAAGCACGCAGGACGCCGGAGTGACGGCGAAGAACCCGTCAATCCCGGTGCAGGCGATCACGGTCGCCTACGGCCCTCTCAGCGCCACCCACGAGGCGGCGGGGACGGTCACGCCGGTGGTCCAGAGCCAGGTCGTCGCGCAGGAAGCCGGCGTCGTGACGCGCGTCTTCCACCTCGCCGGCGACTGGGTCGGCGCCGGAAGCACGGTCGCCGAGCTCGACACGTCGCAATTGACCCTCTCCGTGCAGACCGCGGAGGCGAACCTCAGGAACGCGCAGGTTACCGCCGCGGGAAAGAAGGATACGCTCGATCTCGCGGTTCTCACGGTCAACCGGGACAAGCCGCTCCTGAAGCAGGGCTTGATCCCCCAGAACCAGATGGATACCGATCAGACCGCCGAGGCCACCGCGGATCAGGACTACCTCGCGGCGCAGGCCGCCGTCGATCAAGCGGTCGCCCAGCTCAAGCAGGCCCAGCTCAACCTCCAGTACGCGGAGATCACCGCTCCCTACACCGGGCAGCTCGCGTCGGTGAACGTCGAGCCGGGCGACTACGTGGCGCAGAACACGCCCGTATTCGTCCTCGTCAGCCCCCAGAAAGAGATCAACTTCAGCCTGCCGCCCTCCGACGCGGCGGTTCTCGCCGTCGGGAGCCCGGTCAATTTCGTCTATAACGGAGCGAGCTATCCGGCGCGGATCACTCAGGCGCCCTCAAATCCGCTGAACGGCGTGGTTCCGATGGTCGCGCTCTTCAACGGATCGTACGCGCCGCCCTACGGACTCGTCGGAACGGTGCGGTACACGGTCATCCTCGCGCGCGGCACCCTCGTGCCGATCGCGGCGCTCCAGGCAAACGAGGATTACAACTACGTGATGGTGGCTCAAAACAACAAGTCGGTCTTGAAGCGCATCACGATCCTTGCCGAGACCGGAACCCTCGCCGCGGTGAGCGGGGTCGACCCCGGCGCGGTCGTGATGCTGTATCCTCCTCCCGGTCTTCTCGAAGGCGCGGTGGTGAACGTGATCGCGCCGCAGAACGTCCAGATCGGCACCGTCGGCACGGCGTCTGCGTCGGGCGGCGCGGCCGCCTCGGGCGCCCACTAGTCGGGCCCCATAAGGCAGGGATGAGGAATGAAGAGCATACGGGAGTTCGAGACCAAGATATACGAAAAGATCAATCCCCTCGTGAGCTTCTCGGTGCGGCGTTACGTGCTCGCAATCGGAGTCTTCGTCGCCATCTTCGTCTTCGGACTCATATCGACCCTGACCATGGGCATCGACCAGCTGCCCCAGATCAACATTCCGGTCGTCGTCGTGACTACGAGCTATCCCGGCGCGACGCCGACGGTCATCGACCAGCAGATCACGCAGGTCCTCGAGAACGCGGTTTCGGCGGTCACCGGCGTAACCGACATCAACTCGATAAGCTCCACCGGATCGAGCCGGATCTTCATGCATTTCGACATTACCACCGACCAGAACAGCGATACGAACCAGGTCGCCGCGCAGGTCGACGCCGCGGTGAAGGACCTTCCGCTCGGCGTGCAGCCGCCGACCGTCCAGACCTTCGACCCGAGCCTGCTCCCGATCCTCCAGTTCGCCATCTCGGGCAACGGCGAGAACCTCGGCGACGTGAGCGACTACGTCACGAACACCTTCACTCCGATGCTCGAGAGGGTGCCGGGGGTGGCGTACGTGCAGGTCGACGGCGCGCCGAACCGCACCTTCACGATCTATCTCAATCCGAACGCCCTCGCGAACTACGGCATCACGCCGCAGACGGTCGTCAACGCGGTCGAGAACTCCGCGGTCAATCAGCCGATCGGCACCATCGTGAGCCACAACAACTCGCTCACCTTCGCGACGCAGAACATGCCGGCCGACGTGAAGGACGTGCAGGACATCATCGTCGATCCCACCCGCAACATCTCCGTGAGGGACGTCGCCTCCGTGCGCGACCTGCCCGTTCCCACGAACTACGCGCGGGTGAACGGCGTTCCCGTGGTCCTGATCTCCATCTCCCAGACCACCACGAGCAACGAGGTCGCGGTGGTCGACGGCGTGCGAAAGCTTCTCAAGCACACCAGGTTTCCGGAGGGATTCACCTACTTCATCAGCAACGATACCACCACGCCGATGCGCGCCTCGATTCAGTCCACCTATCACGAGCTCTTCGAGACGGTGCTCGTCGTCGCCTTGATCGTGTTGCTTTTCCTGGGGAGGCTGAACAGCGCATTCTCGGTCGTTCTCGCGATTCCGATTTCCCTTTCCGCCGCGCCGGTGCTCTACAATCTCGCCGGCTTTACGTTCAACCTCGTCTCCCTTCTCGCCTTGATCGTGGCGATCGGCATCGTCGTCGACGACTCGATCGTCGTCTCGGAAAACGTCGACCGCTATCGGGCGATGGGATTCTCCATGAAGGAGTCGGTGCTCCGGGGGGCGAGCGAGATCTTCAGCGCCGTCGTCGCGTCGTCGTTCTCTCTCCTTTCCGTGCTCCTTCCGGTGAGCTTCATTCCGGGCTTCATCGGGAGCTACGTGCGGCAGTTCGGCCTCGGCCTCGCCGCCGCGGTGATTCTCTCGCTCCTCGAGGCGCTCCTCTTCCTCACCGTGCGCCTCTCCTACACCCCCGAGGGGAAGCCCGTGAGCTGGCCGGACTTCTTCAAGAGCTTCGCGCGCTTCAAGCCGGCGATGCAGTGGGGCTTCAAATCGTGGCACAAAGGCCCCTGGCTCATGCTGGGGATCGCGATCCTGATCGTTCTCCTTGCCACCCACCACTTCGTCTTCATTCCCGCGCTGATCCTCTATCCGATGGCGCTCGCCGTCTTGAACTACTCGATCTTCATCGTCTATGGGCTCTTGTCCGCGCTGACCGAAACCCTGCACGGATACACCGAGAAAGGGCTCGTGGCGGTCCGGGACGGCTACGCGAGCCTGCTCGACCGCAGCCTCAAGGTCGGAAGCGTCTACATCCTCGCCGGCTCCGGCGTTCTGATCTTCGGTATCTTCATTCTCTTCGTGCTTCCGCGCGCCCAGTTCAACTTCGTTCCGAACGCCGACAACGACGCCCTCGGGGTCAACATGCAGCTTCCCCCGGGAACGCCCGCCATTGTCACGAATACCGTTACGTCGGACTTCGAGGCCTACCTCCTGAAGCGGCCCGAGGTGACGGTCGTCCAGACCGTCGTCGGAAGCCAGGGCGTCTTTAGCGGCGGCGTGAACCAGAACCAGAACGCGACGCTGACGATCCAGCTGACTCCCGTCACGCAGCGCGAGAGCATCTTCAAGCTCATGACCGTCTACCGGAAGGCGTTCCTGGGCTACCTCAGCGCGTTTCCCTCCGCGCGGCTTACGTTGAGCGCCGCCGGAGGCTTCCAGGGATCGGGCACGTCGGTCTCCATCAGCTTCATCTCGTCGAACGAGAATCTTCTCTTCGACAAGAACAACGCGCTTTTGCAGGCGATCCAGAAGAATCCGTGGGTGAGCGACGTCGTGTCGAGCCTCTCGTCGACGACCTTCGAGAACGACTTCATCCCCGATCCGCAGGCGCTCAAGGGAACCGGGCTCACCGCCAACGACGCGAGCCTCGCGCTGCAGTACTACGCGACCGGCTTCCAAGCCGGGAACGCGTGGATCAACGGCCTGAGCTACCCGATCGAGGTCCAGATCGATCCGGTCTACCTGTCGAACGGCCAATCGCTGCTCAACTTGCCGATCTACTCGCCGACGCTCCAGAGCAATCTCCAAGCCGGCCAGCTCGGAACCTTCGTCGTGGACGAGGCGCCCGTGAGCCTCACCCGGTACAACCGTCTCTACGCGGGCCAGTTCATCATCACGCCGAAGGAGGGCGCGCCGCCGCCCCTCACGCTGCAGAACGAGCTCGTCGCGGAGCTCACGCAGCAAGGCCTGCTCGGCAACGGGATCGACTTGAGCTCCGGGAGCTCGTTCAGCCCGCAGGCGCTCGCGCAGCAGCTTGCGGTCACCGGAAGCCTCACGTTCCTCCTCGCGTTCTTCCTCGCCTATCTCGTCATGGCGGCGCAGTTCAATTCCTGGCGCTACCCGGTCTACCTGCTCCTCCCGGTTCCCCTCGCGCTCATCGGAGCGCTCTCCTGCGTCGTGCTTCTCGGAGGAGGCCTCGACATCTTCGGCCTCCTCGGCCTGCTCCTCCTCATAGGACTCGCCGCGAAAAACGCGATCCTGTACCTCGACTTCGTCGTGGCGCGGCTCGACAAGATGCCTTTCCTCGACGCTCTCGTCGAATCCGCGCGGCTCCGCTTCCGCCCGATCATCATGACGACGCTGACCGTTCTCGTCGTGAGCGGACCCCTCGTCTTCGGTCACGGCGAGGGTTCGGAGTTCGGCCAGCGGCTCGGCGTGGTCATGTTCGGCGGCATCATGTTCTCCTCGGTCCTCACCTTCTTCGTCGTCCCGGCGGCGTTCTATATCTTCGAGCGCAAGCGAAACATGAAGCCGGCGGTCGCCCTAGAGGGAGTCGCCGATGCGGGTAACGGCCGCGAGATCCTCGCGACGAACGGGGGAGGACAGGAGTCCGCGGAACCCGCTGCGATGGGAAACGGCCATGACGCCGGGAACGGCGGAGGGAGGACGCCCGCCACGCCTCGCGCGACGGGAAACGGCCACGACGCCGGGAACGGCGGAAGCAAGACGCCCGCCGCGGAAGGAGAAGACCCCGCGATCAAGGTCTAGGGGCAAGGCGCCTCCTCGCGGATCGTGCGGCATTCCCGACCGGACGCTCCAATCAGGCGGGCGAGGGCGCTGTCCCGGATCGAGGGGCTTGCCACGGGCGAGCTCCAACGGCGAAAAGGATTCGTGAATCGCCTGAGGGCCGCACCCCCGGACATTTTTCCGCCTTTCGGCACCGCCTTCTACGTCCGGCCTCGGGGTTTTTCCCGTATGGCGATGAGGGTATTCTTTCCCCGCGCCGCCAGGTAGGGGTCGTACCTGGCGGCGCGGGCGAGCTCGTCAAGGTTCCGCCGGGCGCTCGTTTCTTTCGACCGTCAGAAACTCGCCGATCGTTTCTCGCCTTGCTTGATCGCTTGCCGGCCGTTCTCAGGCCGGCCGCGGAGAATCGCCGTCGCACAATCTTTCGGGTGCCGCGCATCGTCGCCGGTAGGAAACCCGATACGCCACGTCGGCCGCTCCGCGCGAATCGCCTCGCCCCTGACCCGGAGCCCGACTCGCCGTTCGTGATTCCTGGTTATGACTTCGGGTCACGGCTCAAGGCGCCCTCAGTCGAGGTCGGAGGCGGAGGAAAGGAAGCATTCCCGCCCGGTCGGGACGGCAGCGCGTCCAGCGCGCACGCGGTCGCTCCGAGCGACGAGGCGGTTTTGAGTCGACGACGCCGACTGCGATGGAGATTCCCGTCGAATCGGTTCCCCGCGTGGAGAGCTCGTCGCGTCGCGGAGGTCCGGCTGGACCTCGCGGCCGTCGAGCGACGGTTCAGGCGATTCCTTCCGACGCGGAACGCGCTCTTCAAGGCTTAGACGTAGCGGTCCCCGAACAGCTCCTTGACCCGCTCGCGGATCTCCTTGATGTCCTCCGCCCTGCTCGTGCGGCAGATGAGGGTCGCCTCGGGCGTGTGGATGATCGCGAGATCCTCGCAGCCGATCGCCGTGATCACGTGGTCGGCCTCGGCGCTCACGACGAGGAGCCCCTTGCAGTCGACGAGGTGCGCTTTCGCCGCCTGGACGACGTTCCCGTCGGGATCGGCTCCGCGGGACTCGGCGAACGACGGCCACGAGCCGATGTCGTGCCAGCGGAGGTCGAGCGCGACCGCCCGGACCTCGACATCGGGATCGTCCGCGGCTTTCTCCATGACGCCGTAGTCGACGCTGATTTTCCGCAGTTTCGCGTAGGTGTCCTCAAGAA